>DYEI01000017.1 GCA_020725765.1 Anaerolinea sp.
GCCTGCCTGGGGGAGGGGCAGGGGTGGGGGCCCTGCGAGCAGCGCATGAACGAGCCCCCAAGGCGAACTAGACCCTTACCTTGTGCCCAGAAGTGCCGAGCTTGACAGGAAGGTGACTTTGTAGTAGCATTCACAATGGCGGTATATGGGCCTGCGTCACCTGCACTCGGCAAGACGCCGCTTCAGTGCCCCTCCTCGCTGTGTGCCTTCCCCAACGCCGGTGTTGGAGCAAGACCGCAACGCCTGGGCGCCCGTTGCCGCGCTCGCGCGGGGCTGACGGGAGGTTTGCTGCGTCTCCGCCGGGCCGACGGTGCGCGACATCTTGTCTTCGCTGTTGCTGAGGAGGCACAGGCATGGATTGGTCGTGGATTGCCCTTGCGTCAAGTGTGGCGTCGCTGTTGGTGGGAGGCTACCTGTACCTCTGGGTACGGCGACAGGAGAACCCCTCAGCGAGGATGCACGAGATCTCGCACGCCATCGAGACGGGGGCGACGGCGTACATGCGGCGGCTGTACATGGCGCTTGCCTGCGTGGCGGCCGTCGTGGGTATCCTCGTGCTGCTGGGCTTTGGGATCAAGGTGGCCGGAGCCTACCTCTTTGGGTCGCTGTGCTCAGCGCTGGCCGGCTTCTTTGGTATGAGCGTGGCCCTGCGCGCCAACTCGCGCACGGCCTGGGCAGCGCAGCGCGGTCTGCCGGCGGCCTTTGCGGTGGCCTTTTATGGCGGCGGCGTCATGGGCATGTCGGTGGTGGGGATGGCGCTCTTGGGGATGAGCGCCCTCTACATCCTCTTCCGGGATCCGCAGATCGTCCTGGGCTTTAGCTTTGGCGCGAGCTCGCTGGCGCTTCTGGCCAAGGCCGGAGGCGGGATCTATACCAAGACGGCGGACATTGGCGCTGACCTCGTGGGCAAGGTCGAGCTGAGCATACCGGAGGACGACCCGCGGAACCCTGCCGTGATCGCCGACAATGTGGGCGACAACGTCGGCGACGTGGCGGGCATGGGCGCCGACATCTTTGACTCCTATGTGGCCTCGGTGGTGGCCGTGATGATCCTCGGTGCGTCGCTGTTTGCCGGCAAGCTCGAGTACGTGGCGCTGCCGCTGATGCTGGCCGCGGCGGGCATCTGGGCGTCGCTCTTTGGCATGGTGCTCATGCGGATTGGCGTGCGTGAGAACCCGGGCCGCGCCCTCAACATGGGGACGGTCATCACCTGTGTGATCTTTGCGGGCCTGGCGCTGGGTGTCATCCGCCTGATGGGGATCAACCCAGGAGCGTTCTACGCCACTCTGGCCGGGCTGGTCGTCGGCGTGGTGATCGGGTTCACCTCCGACGTGTTCACCTCCGAGCAATGGGGCATCGTGCAGCGCACGGCGGAGGCTTCCAAGACCGGCCCCGCGATCAACATCCTCACGGGTTTCTCCTACGGACTGATCAGCATACTGCCGTCGATCGTCGGCATCTGTCTGGCGACGCTGGTTTCCTGGTATGCCGCGCAGCACTTTGGGCTGCCGGGCGTGTACGGAGTCTCCCTCTCCGCGGTAGGGATGCTCGCGGTGACGGGTATGGTCGTCTCGGCGGATGCCTATGGGCCCATTGTGGATAACGCCAAGGGCATTGCGGAGCAATCGGGGCTGAGCAGGGAGGTCATCGACACCGCCGACAGGCTCGACGCGGCGGGGAACACGGCCAAGGCTATCACCAAGGGCTTTGCGATCGCCGCTGCCGGGTTGACGGTGCTGGCGCTCTTTGCTGCCTATGCCGAGACGGTAGACCTCCAGGCGCTCGACCTCCTGCATCCGCATGTGATCGTGGGCATCTTCCTCGGGGCGGTTATGCCGCCGCTTTTCTCGGCGTTGACCATCCTCTCGGTGAGCCGGAATGCCTTTGCGATGGTGAACGAGGTGCGGCGGCAGTTCCGTGAGATTCCGGGCCTCCTCGAGGGTCTGGCCAAGCCCGACTATGCGCGCTGCGTCGACATCGCAGCTCAGGGCGCACTGAAGGAGCTCATCCTGCCTGGCACGCTGGCGCTGGTCACCCCCGTTGCCGTGGCACTTCTCTTCGGGCGTGAGGCGCTTGGAGGTCTGCTTGCCGGCAGCATCTTCACCGGGCTGATCTTTGCGCTCTTTATGGCCAACTCCGGCGGCCTGTGGGACAACGCCAAGAAGTACATCGAAGCGGGGAGCTGCGGCGGCGAAGGCTCCGAGGCACACAAGGCAGCGGTGGTTGGGGATACGGTGGGAGACCCCTTCAAGGACACCGCTGGCCCCTCGCTGAACACGCTGATCGCGGTCATGTCGCTCGTGGCCGTGCTCATCGCGCCCCTTCTCGTTGGGCGCTCGCTTCTGGGCTCGTGACGGCTGAGCCCGGTCTCCAGTTCCCGGAAGGGCCTGGCTGATTGCGGCCGGGCCCTTCTTCTTATTCAGCCAGGATTCCCCGCTTCACGCGCTCCGCGCACAAGGCTCCGGCGGACACGTGGTGAGGATTCGTGGCCTGTACCGCGGGACGGAGGTGTGTCGCGTCTTCTTCTTCAGTGTAGCGGGCCGATGGCCGGTCGGAGGGGCGGGAGTGTGGAAGCGGGGTAGGCCGAAAAGAGGAGAGTCGTCGGCGACCTCCCTGCGCCCCAGGTAGCCCTCGATGGCCTGTGCGAGCGCCTCCGGCAGGGACAGCTCCTGCGCGGGTTCGCTGAGGCCGGGTGCCAGGCGGAGGTAGCCCTCACCTTCGTCGTATCGAAAGTCCGCTACTCGCAGCGAGGGGACCCGCTCCCTGGGCACGGCGGTCTCGGTTGCCAGCAGGCACAGCGCATAGTCGCGGAGCCCTGCCTCGGTCTGCCGATTGCACCGGTGCAGATACTGCTCCGCGACGCGGAGCGGAGGCGGCAGGCACGAGGGGTCGGGTGTATAGTCGGGGAGCGAGACCTCTGCTGCGGGATTGATTGGCACCCAGCCGCGGGCTACCGCCTCGTCGTAGAGCTCTCTTACGATACGAAGCCGCAGCGCCACGATGACTGGAGTGCAGTACAGGAGCAGCTCGGCCTTGTAGTTGTTGACGAGGATGGCGCTGGCGCGGAAGGGGTCGTACTCGATCCAGGCCAGGTAAGCGAGCGCCGTCTGGAGGTAGGTGCGACGCGCGTGCGGGCTGGAGAGCCGGGCGAGAAGCGGCTCGATGGGCGGCGGCGGGTGGTTTGTCACATGCTCGTAGGCGCCAAGCTCCACCAAATCCTGCATGGTAGCCTCCCGCTGCACCAAGGCGGCTGTGGCTGCTCCAGCACAAAGGGTGCCAGGGAGGCGATGGCTCAGGGGCGGGGAGCAGGGAACTGGTCTCCCGTCGGCGGTGCGTCGTGGCCGGGCTGGGAGGAAGCCCTGAAGCCGACGACGGCACTGAGGAGGGTCACGAGGACGCCAACCATTGCTGCCAGCACTACCTGGGCGACGCGGTCGCCTTGTGCAGAGAGCCACCGGCTGGCGGTGCTTGGCCAGGCCATCTCGGCGGCGGGGCGGCCGAAGGTGGTCGCGACCATGGATGAAGCCGCAGCGGCGCGCTGCAGGGCGTAGGCACCTGCGACCAGAGCGCACAGGAGCGCCGCCATGCCAAGGAGCCAGCCGGCCTGAGAGAAGGGGCGGGGCGGTCTTTCGCTATCGGCCCAGGCTAGCGGCCCTGCGGCGACGAGGGGGCTGTCGGGCAGGGCGAGGGGCCGCGCCGCGAGGGCGGCGTCGACCTCGAGCATGGCCTGCCAGTAGCGTCGGCAGTCGCTGCAGTGGATCAGGTGTCGGCGAGCGAGGGGGCTGCGTGGAACGACAGTCCCGACCGGCTCGAAGGACAGCATGCGGCGGATCTGATCACAGGTCATGGGCGTCCTCCCGGAGGCCTGCAAGCCTGCTGGCAAGCAGGTGCCGTGCGCGTGCCAGATGGGTCTTGACGGTGTTCAGCGGCAGGTGGAGGATCTGGGAGATCTCCGCGTAGGACCGCTCCTGCTGATAGTAGAGCGTGATGACCAGGCGGTACTTCTCGGGCAGGGCGTCGACCTGCTGCCAGATGAACTCTCGCCGCTCACGCTCGTCCTCGAGGGTCTGCGGGTCGGCTGAGACAGCCGCCGCAGCTGGCGGCGCGTGCTCGTCGGGCATCGGGGACGCCTGACTCCGACGGAGATGGGCCAGGCGGTTGAGCCCCAGGTTCACGACCAGCCGGTACAGCCAGGTCGTGAAGCGCGCCTCTCCGCGGAAAGAGGGCAGCATCTGCCAGACCCGGAGGAGTGCCTCCTGGGCCAGGTCGCGAGCCTCCTCTGCCTCGCCCATGAGGCGGTAGGCCAGGTTGTAGATGAAGGCCTGCTGCTGGCTCACGAGCTCGGCAAAAGCCTGCTTGTCGCCACGGCTGCAGCGTGCCAGGAGTTGGGACGATGGTTCCGGCATCGCGCTCACCAGCCCTGCCTGCGGATGGCTGCCCGGTGAACGGGCGTCGCGTCGCGATCAGGCATCGGGTTGGGCGGGACTCGTATCACCGGAAGGCGTGTCGCACCGGTTCTCTGGCGATGCGGCAGCCTTCGCCGGTGTGGCCTGCCCGGCCGACCCGCGTGTGATGTGATAGATGCCCAGCATCCCGAGGCCGACGCAGAGCGGCACAAAGCCGACGAGCAGCCATGCTCCCGGTCCGAGCGTCCACAGTCCGAGGAGCAGGCCGAGGCCGGTTGTTGCCGTGATCATGCCGGCCCACAGGATGCCCCTGTTGCCCTGGGCCGATGGGCCCTGGCTCCGATAGAGCATATCGAGATCGACCCCGCGCTCGACGAGCGCCACGCGCTCCCTATAGGAGATGTAGCGCATGACCATGGCAAAGATGAGGGCACAGATGATAAGAACGCTGGGGCTGAGCAGGATGATAAAGTTGTAGAGGTCCATAGGTCCTCCATGATGGCGACGTCGAGCCCCGATGCCGGGCCACGGCGCCGGACGCGTTGCCAGATTGGGCGTGCGGCCCGTGCTGGAGTTGCTTGCTGCATCTGAGAAAGAGTATAGCCGGTTGGGGCGGCGCTGGCAAGAGCAGGGCAGGACGTGGCTGCTCAGACTCGCACCCTGGCGGCGCCGCTTGCCAGGATGCGAGTCTCAGCATCACGGGGCATGAGATAGCGCCCGTCGCCCATCCCAGCGGAGCGCCCGCCGCACACACTGCTGCTCAGGACACGCCGGGTGGCAGCCGCGATGGGTCCAACTTCGGAGTGCCCCCACCCCGCTTTGCCCAGTGGGCAAGGCGGGGAACGCTCCGAGGGGTGGGGGCGCTCATCGAAGGACACACGCCGGCACTCCTTACAGCCAGCGCCCACGGGGCACAGAGGAGGGGCACCGGCCAGAGGGTGACAGGACGCGGGCGGCCTCAACGCGAGTTGCATCCCGCCGGCATCTGCGATGGGGCCAGAGCCGGGCCATAGCTGGCCCTGAGCCGGGGCCCGAGCTTGTCGGTGACTGTCCCAGAGGCTATACTGCCGAGGGCTGCTGATGCAGGCCAGAGGAGGGGACGATGGCAGCAGATCTCGTAGCAGTTAATGGCACAATCTACACGATGGAGCCGGCGCGGCCGGTCGTCAGGGCGGTGGCGATCTCCGGTGGCAGGGTGGTGGCAAGGGGCGACGATGCGGAGGTCCGTCCCCTCATCGGCCAGCGGACTGAAGTGCTCGATCTGCGGGGACGTGCCGCGATTCCCGGGCTGACTGACGCCCATGTGCATCTCGTGAGCTATGGACTGTCGCTTCAGCGGGTGGATCTGACGGGCGCGGGGTCGGTGGATGAGGCGATCGAGCGGGTGCGCAGGCGGGCGGAGCGGACGCCGCCCGGCCAGTGGATCATTGGGCGCGGCTGGGATCGCAACCTCTGGTCTCCGCCGCGCTTTCCGGACCGGACAGCGCTCGACGCAGCGGTGCCCTCACACCCGGTGGCGCTCGGCGCCAAGGATGGGCATGCCCTGTGGCTCAACTTGGTGGCGCTCAAAGCTCTGGGCCTTGACGATGCGCTGGGGCGCTGGCCGGGGCAGGTGCTGCGTGAGGAGGACGAGGGAGAGCCGACCGGCATCCTGCTCGAAGATGCGGCACAGGAGGCCTGGCGCCGCCTGGACGAGGCTGCGCCCGCAGACCTCCGCGGAGCGATCGTGGAGGCGACGAGGGCGGCGCATCGCCTGGGGGTGACCGGGGTGCATGACTGCGAAGGGGGCCGGGAGCTGGCGGCCTTCCTCGGCCTGTGGCATGACGGTGCCCTCGAGCTCCGTATCTATATGATGATCCCGCGGGAGAGCCTGGATGCGGCCATACGCCTCGGCCTGAGGACCGGCTTTGGTGACGAGTGGCTGCGGATCGGGCATCTGAAGCTGTTCGCCGACGGGGCACTCGGGTCGCACACAGCGGACATGCTCGAGCCCTACGAAGGCGAGCCGGCCAACAGGGGCATCGCGCTTCTGGAGGGGGAGGAGCTGCCGGCCATTGTGAGGGAAGCGGCTCGCGCGGGTATCGCCCCTGCGATCCATGCCATTGGGGATCGGGCAAACCGGCGGGTGCTCGACGCCCTGGCCGAGTGCCGGGCGATCGTGGATAAGGCCGGCCTGAGGCCACGGATCGAGCATGTGCAGTTGCTGGCCCATGGGGACATCCCACGGCTGGCGCAGGTCGGGGCGATCGCTTCGATGCAGCCGATCCATGCGACATCGGACTGGCCGATGGCCGAAGCGTATTGGGGGCGTCGCTGCGCAGGTGCCTATGCCTGGCGTAGCCTGCTGGATGCAGGGACGGTACTCGCCTTCGGCTCGGACTGTCCAGTCGAGACCATTGACCCCATCGCCGGCATCCATGCTGCGGTGACGCGGCAGCGACCTGATGGGTCGCCGCCGGGAGGGTGGTATGCGGCGCAGTGCCTGACGGTGCAGGAGGCCGTGCGGGCCTACACCCAGGGGGCGGCCTACGCTGCCGGTGAGGAGCGGCTCAAGGGGAGCCTGGCGCCGGGCATGGTGGGGGACCTGGTAGTCCTCTCGGAAGACATCTTTCGCATCGCTCCGGAGGCCATCGTGCGGACGCAGGTCGTGACGACGGTATGTGGCGGGAGGATCGTGTACAGCGCCGAGGGCTAGGGGATCACGAGCACCTGGCCAACGCGCAGCCGGGTTGTCGTCAGTCCATTGACTTCCATCAGCAGCCTCGCACTCGTCTCGAGGCTCGCCGCAAGGTGAAAGAGGCTGTCGCCTCGCTGTACGACGTGTACTCTGACCCCCCCCGTGGTGCACTCGCAAGCTGGCGACGTTGCTCCGGTGGGGCAACTGGGGAAGGCTGTCGCCGGGCAGGGCGTCGGCTGTACCGGCGGTGAGGCCGGAGGGCAGATGAGCACACCCGAGCACGCGCCCGACGGAGTGCCACACGTGGCGCAGGTTGCGCAGCAGGTTGGGATGATCAGCACCTGGCCGATGCGGATCGTGGTGCTGGTCAGGTTGTTCGCGGCCATGATGGCCTTGACGGTGGTGCCGAAGCGACGCGCGAGGGTGAAGAGAGTGTCTCCGCGGGCTACGACGTGCACGACGGGCGGGCAGCCCGGCGCAGTTGCGCCTGGGCAGGATGGAAGCTCCGCGGCCGGTGTTGAGCCGCCCTGAGGGGGCGTGACGGCTGACAAGGCAGCGGGTGCCCCAGCCGACAGGGCGGCCGACGGGGAGAGGCTGTCCAGCAGCCTCAGGCCCTCCGGCGCGCCAATCCCGTTCGGGTTCACCTGGATGGCCGCCTGAAACGCCCGCCGGGCCTCGGCAAAGCGGCGCTGCACCAGGAGCCTCCAGCCCAGGTTGGTGTGTGCCTCGTACAGGCGCTGGCGCAGCGCTGCGTCTGCTGGCTGGCGAGCAACGGCCTGCGTCAGCAGCTCAATGCAGAGCGTCCAGTCTGCCGCTCTCCGGGCCTCGTCGGCGCGGGCGAGGAGCAGCCCGGCCTCGAGATCGATGGGAGGTGCGCCCCCGGCCTCGAGCGCAGGAGCGGCAAGGACAGTGGCAGGAACGCTGGCAAGCGACCGGTGCAGGAGCGACGGGGCGGTCACCGTGGCGAGGATGCCGGCGACGAGGACCAGGGCGATGCTTCGCTTGACTCCGCCAGCGGGGGGCATTCTCTGTGATGCCTGCTGCGGGGGGCTTGTGCACTGCGCCCTCAGATCACCCATCGCCCGAGGGACCTCCAGGCGCGGGCGCCAACGGCAGGAGTGCGAAGCGGGCGCCGTGGCGACTGGTTGGCGGGGCCTCGGGGCGGACGGCCACCATCAACTCAAATGACAACTCGCTCTCGGCCGGGCCCTCTCGCAGCGTGAGGTGCTCCACCCGGGCGGTCGATGGACAGGTCTCGACAACGCGGGTGAGGAACTGCGTCAGACGGGACCACTCTCCCTGCACGCGCACTCCGTATCGTCGCACGGGGATGGCGCCGGCTATGGACGGCCGTACGTCGAGCTCCGTGATGGCGACTCCCGTCCCCCAGGCGTGGGCGCGCAGGCCAGAGACGTACCGGGCAACGTCGGTGTCGGTCGGAATCACTTCCAGTGTGCCCGAGATGCTGGCCCGGGCGAGGGCAATCATCTCGCGCAGCGCAAGGGCCTCCCTCTGAGGGTCCTGAAGCTGGATGACATCCTCCTGGCGCATGCGGAACCGGATCTCGGCGAGGGTGGACCGCCTCCAGACGGCCCAGCCGATCATGGCCAGCATCACAAGGTCCAGTGCGGCGACGAGGATCAGCACCATGCCGAGGAGCGAGTTCACCAGGGGCGCCGGGCGAGGCGAGGCGGTCTCTGCCACTACTGGTACCCCCTGACGCGCAGGCTGATGGTGTATCGCTCCGAAGGCCTCTCGATCTGTACCTCGTCAAAGAGGGGTGAGCCCCGCAGGTGTGCGGCATAGGCGGCCAGGGCAGCCTCGTCTGTGGCGACGCCATGGATGAGCAGGCGGCCTTGCTCCTGGCTCAGCTCGGTAAGCTGCACGCCGGAGCCTGGCTGGGGGACCACGCACTGGAGCACGGCCCGCCAGGGCACGCCTCCCTGGCTCATGCGGGCCAGCGTGCTCTGCACATACTCCTCGACGGCCGCCGCCTCGGCTGCAGCAGCGCGCAGCGAGGCAAGCTCCTGCTCGGTGACGGGGGCGACTCGTGCCACCTGGGCTTCGACTACGGCCATCTGCTGGCGAGTGATCTCGCCCTGCAGGCCATCGTAGAGCCCAAACAGGGGGACAAAAAGCATGGCAAGCCCCGCGGCTGCCGCCCAGAGTACGAGCGCGCCGCGCGCGTGGCAGAGAGCCTCTCGGAGCCCCTGTGAGTGAGACACTTCGGCCATCGCCCCTCACGCCGCACGGGAATCGGGAGCCGGTGGCTCCTTAACTACCATTTTGAGCAGGTTCCGTGCCACGAGGGATGGCGGGGTCACAACGGCCGCGCGTCGCTCTAGTGGGTGGAGCTGAGGAGGCGGGCCACGATCTGCTGCCAGGCGGCGACCATAACCGGGTCCCACTGCTGACCAGCGCCGGCCGAGAGAATCTGCAGTGCTTCGGCGACGGACCGGCCCGCGCGGTAGGCGCGGGTGGCGGTCATGGCCTCGAAAGAGTCGGCGACGGCGAGGATGCGCGCACCGTAGGGTATCTGCTCGCGGGCGAGCCGCTGAGGGTAACCGAGCCCGTCATAGTGCTCCTGATGGTGCAGGATCAGCGGGAGGACTGGGGTGAGGGATTGGACGCCGGCGATGATCTGACAGCCCATGGCCGGGTGCTCCTCGATCTGCTGCCGCTCGGCGGGGGTGAGCGGACCGGGCTTGTTGAGCAGCAGATCGCTGATGCCTATCTTGCCGACGTCGTGCAGCAGGGCGGCGACGCGCAGCGTCTCGACGTCGGCTTCGTCGACGCCGAGGGCGCGCGCGAGGGCAACGGCGTAGCGAGAGACCCTGACGGAGTGGCCGGCGGTGTGGCGGTCGCGCATCTCGACAGCGCGCACGAGCGCGCGGACCGTCTGCAGACTCAGCTCGCGCAGCTCTCGCAGGGTCAGATCGAGCGAGTGGCCCGCCAGGACGTTGCCGAGGGCGATCGAGATCTGGTCCGCCACGAGGGGAACCGTCCGGGCCTCTTCGGCGGTGAAGGGTGGCGCGGTGGGCGAGCGCCACACCTGGAGCGAGCCCGCATGGCCGTGACTGGTTGGTGGGACCAACGCCACGTGGACGGCATGGCCAGCGTCCCCTTGGTCGGTGGCTGCAGAGAACTGAGGTGCGTGCTGGGTTGGGCCATCCGCGACGCCATGCTCAGCCCGCACGATCTCTCTGCCGGTCGAGAGGTCGACGACGCTCATGCAGGCCCGCGCCGAGAGCATGGACGAGACGATCTCGACGCTGCCCTGGGCGAGTTGCTCGAGGGAGAGGGAGGGCTGGGCAAGGAGCCGGGTCAGGGCAGCCAGGGTGCTGACCTCGTGCGTCGGGGAGGGCGTCGGTCGCACCGGCTGGCCGCGCTCAAGCGTGGCGCGAACAGCCTGGAGGAACTCGTCAAAGACAATGGGCTTGGAGATATAGTTGTCAGCGCCGAGCTTGGTTGCCTCGACGGCGCTCTGTATGGAGCCGTACCCCGTGAGCACGATGGCTCGCGAGGTTGGGAACTCGGTGGCGATACGCCGGAGGAGCTGAAGCCCATCCATACCCGGCATGCGCAGGTCTGTGATCACCAGATCACAGGGGGTCTCCCGCAGCTTGGCAAGTGCCTCCTCGCCGCTCTGGGCGACGGACACCTCGTATCCGGCGCGCCGCAGGAGTGCTGCGAGCAGCTGGCGGATGTCTTCCTCGTCGTCGACAACCAGGATGGTGGCAGGTGTTCCCATGTGTGCGCTCGATGCCCACCGGACAGGCGGGATCGTCGCCCGCACACCGTCCAGTTTGGCGAGGGTTGTCGGAATACCTATACTTGCTTCACCACTACTATCGTCGGGGCAACACGGTTTTTCCCTGCAAGCCATCTCGGATTGTGAGGATGAGCGTTGGGTGTGGCTGTGCGGGCGGTACGGGCAATCGTCGGCAGGCATGGGTCTGCAGCATGCTTGGTTGGCCTGCTGGGTCTGCTGGTCGTGCTCTACTGGCCGGCGGCGACGATGCAGCAGGTCTTTTACGTCGGTGACATCTACCGCCTCGGCTACCCCGCCCGCGTCGAGTACGCGCAGGCACTCTGCGAGGGGCGTCTGCCGCTGTGGACTACCGGGGCCCTTGGAGGCTACCCGGTCCTCGCCGAAGGGCAGACGGGCGCCTGCTACCCGCTGAATCTCCTCCTCTACCGGTTCCTACCCGTGCCGGTAGCATTGAACTGGTCAGTGCTGGCTGCCTTCTGGCTGGCCGGTGTCGGCACCTTCCTCTACATCCGCGCGCTGAACCTGGGACGTGCCGCGGCATTGCTGGCCGCTGTCATCGTGATGCTGGGCGGCTTTATGCCGGGGCACCTCAATCACCTGAACATGCTGGCCGCGGCCTCATGGCTGCCCTGGGTGCTGTGGGCTGTCGAAAGAGCCAGCGCACAACGGACCCTCGGGCGCTGGGCTCTCGTGAGCCTCTTTTTCGCTCTGCAGGGCCTGGCAGGCCATCCACAGGTGTCACTCCTGACGGCACTGCCCGCGCTTGCGCATGCGGCCCTTGGCCCCCTGGGCGAGCCGGTGAAGCAGCCTTCCGCCCGCAAGGCAGCCGGCCGGCTGATCTGGGCAGCGGCGGCACTGGTGGCGGGAGCGGCCCTCGCGGCCGTGCAGTGGCTGCCGACGTACGAGCTGACGCGCCTCTCCGAGCGCGGGCACGGGGTGGATCTCGAGTTCTTTACCTCCTTTTCACTGCATCCAGCACACTTTGCCACGATGCTGTGGCCGTTCCTGCGTGGCAATCCGTATCCGTTGACGTCTCTGGAGACGATTGGTTACGCGGGGGCGCTGCCGGTGATGCTGGCAGTCGTTGCGCCGCTCCGCCGACGGGACAGGCTGGTCCTCTTCTGGGGGTGTACCTCGGTGGTGGCGGTGCTCCTGAGCCTGGGCCGCTGGAACCCCGCCTACAAGTGGCTGGGCTATGTGCCCGTCCTGAACTACTTCCGGGCGCCGGCGCGCTACCTGCTGTGGCTCGATGTGGGCATCGCCGTGCTTGCTGCTGCCGCGATGGAATCGCTTCTGCATTGGACGAGGGGGCCGGTTGCTCAGCGGGGAGCGGGCGCGACAGCGCCCGTGCTGGTGGCTCTGGGGCTTGGCGCGTGGTGGCTCTCGCGGGTTCCGCTGGAGCCGCTGGTTGACGCCTGGCGGATCCTGCCCCTGGTGTGGCTGCTGGCGGGTGTGCTGCTGCTCGCGTCCCTGCGGCTGAGGCCGGGGAGGGCCCTGTGGGCGAGTGCGGTGGTCGGCCTGGTCGTGATGGACCTGTTCGCCTTCAATGGGGTCTATAACCAGACGTACAACGCCGTCATGCCGCGAGCCGAGCTCGAGCGTCCGCCTCAGGTGCTGGCATTTCTGCGGGAGGATGCCGGGCCCAGCCTGTACCGCGTCTATACCTCTGAGGAGATCGTACCGGTGTTGCCGGTGATGCGGGAGTCGCTGTATCCGAACATCCAGCTGTTGCATGGCGTGGAGAGCCTCAACGGGTACTACCCGCTGCTCCCGGGTCCTCAGCGCTGGTTGCTTGGCAACATGAACGCGCGGCTCGCAGACCTCCTGGGCGTGCGCTATGTGTTGATCCCGCAGTTGCTGCCCGTCGACGAAGCGTCGGAAGCCTACGACACGAGGGATCCTCTTGCGCTCCCCCTGGCCGACGGCACGTTTGACATAGGGCCGGTGCAGGTTCTGGCTGTGGAGGTCGAGGGTTACCTGAGCCACTCGGCCGATCTGGCCGATGGTACGCCCGTCGGCGATGTGGTGCTGCGCGCCAGAGATGGCATGGAGGCGGTGTGGACGCTCCGGGCTGGGCGCGACCTGGCCGAGTGGGCATATCTGCGGGACGACGTGCAGGAGGCCATCGGGCATCGCCTCGCCGAAGGGATCGTCCGGCGCTGGCCGGCAAGGTCAGGCTTTCCTCCGCGCGACCATGAAGGGCTGACATTCCTCGCGCGCCACGATCTCGACGAGCCCATGGAGGTGGCCCGGATAGAGGTACGTGCGCGCGTGCCTGCCGCCTTCCTTCATCTGGAGCGCATGCGCCTCATCGGTCCTCAGGGGAGCACCTGGCTCCTCTCTGAGCTTGTGGGGCAAGGGGATCACGTGCTCGTCTATCGAAGTGAGGACGTGGCGGTGTTCCGCAACGAGCGGGCTGGGCCGCGCGCCTTTTTGGTCCATCGGGCGCGAGTGGCTCGAGACGAGGCGGAGGCACAGCGCCTGGTGCTCGGCCGTGACTTTTCGCCCCACGAAGAGGTCATTCTCCTGGGAGGGACGGAGTTGCAGGGGGCGCCTGTGCCGGGCGACGAGGTGAGCGTAGAGGTGTATCGGCCTGAGCTGGTTCGGGTGCGAGTCCGGACGGCCGTCGAGGCATATCTGGTCCTGGCGGATAGCTACTACCCTGGATGGAAGGCGCGGGTCGACGGTCGCGAAGCTGCTCTGCTCCGCGCCGATGTCGCGCTGCGGGCTGTGCGCGTACCTGCCGGGGAGCACATGATCGAGTTCACCTATGACCCGCTCAGCTGGAGGCTGGGGCTGGCCGTGAGCCTCGTCGCCGGGGTGGCCCTGGTCGCGGTGGCAACCACCCGTCTGCGGAAGGTAGTTGTGCATCCCTGACGACTGCTGTATAATGCCGACACCCTGGCGAATCCGCGCACCATGCTGATCAGAGAAGAGGTTGTAACCATGAACATCCTCAACCGGGTGCTCGTGATCGTCTGCCTGGTTGCCCTTATTGCAGCCGTTGCGTTCGCTCTTGTGCAGCCGGATGCCGCGATCGGTGTGCTGCGGGGAGCCGTCGACGGCCTCGATGTCTTCTGCCGGACGTACTACTATGCGTACGAAGGTGCCGGCATCGCGCTGATTGTGCTGGCTCTCGTATTGCTGGTGCTGGAGCTCCGCCGGCCGCGGCGTCGCACTGTGAGGGTGCGGCAGGCCAGCGGGGGCATGGTCGAGATCACGACCGAGTCCGTGGCGCGTGGGCTGGAGTATCACATCGCACAGCTGGCGGGGGTCCGTCAGGTGCGGCCTCACGTCAGCTCGAGCGGGAAGGCGGTCGGCGTGGCCCTTGACTTGGAGTTGGACCCGGCCGTCGATATTCCTGCCAAGAGCGAGGAGATCCTCCAGCTGGCGCGCGAGATCGTCGAGCTGCGCCTGGGCCTTCGGCTTGGGCGCATCGCAGCCAACGTCCGCCAGGGCGCATACTCCAAAGACGTAGCCCCTGCGCGGCCGTTGGCAGGGCCGCTGAGCGATGTGCCGACCAGGATCGAGCCGTCCGAACCCGAGTCCGGCGGAGGGCCGTCGAGCAGTCTGCCGTAGCCGCCGTTTGCGGACCCGTTTCTTTCCGCGCGGGACTGCGGTTACGGGCCTCAGGGCTTCAGGCGGCGTCCGCTGATCACTATGCGTCCGGGGAGCAACTCGATCTCGTCGATCACGATATCGGGGCTGCCCCGTTGGAGCATTTCGGTCATGCTCTCGGACATCGAGTCGAGCACGGGGCCGCTGACGGTGAGAGGGCCGATTCTTGCCTCGCGGAACTGGATGCGGGGCCTTCCATTGACGACAGTAACGCTGCCGCTCAGGACGATATGCCCACGGACGGGGCTCGTCACGTCACCCTCGACCACGATCTCGTCGGTGTAGAAGTAGACCTCAGGTGAACTGAGGGGCAACTTCTCCCCAAGGTTCAGGGTCAGGTATGAGGTGACCTCCTGCTCGGTGAGCTCGACGCGGAACGAGGCCTTGTCGAACTGGCGCGTCTTCTCCTCAAAGCGCCGGGCGGCCTCCTCTGAGACGGCTGCTGTAGGCTCGGCGTTCGGAGCGCGACGCTGACCGAGGACGCAGGGGGAGAGGCGGGGCATGATGCAACTGACCGAGAGAGCGGCTCCGACGAGAGCTGCAGCAAGCGCGCACAAGGACCTGCGGTGCATAGACTTTGCCTCCCATCCGGGTGTGGCCCCTGAGTGACCGCGGAGAGCGGACGAGTCATGGACAGAGAAGCTCTCAGACGTACTGCCGCTGCGTTGCTCTTTGTCGCCGATGGTCCAGTAGCTCTCGAGCAACTCGCGCAGGTGCTGGAGGTCAGGCCGGCCGAGGTCGAGGAGGCGCTGGACGACCTTCGCGCCTGGCTGGACCAGGGCGGGCTCAGCCTGCAGCGACAGGGCAACAGGCTTCAGGTGGCGACTGCTCCGGATCTCGCGCCCTTCGTGGAGCGCTTCCTGGGGCTGGACCTGTCCAGCCGCCTATCGCCTGCTGCCCTGGAAGTGCTCGCTATCGTCGCCTACCGCCAGCCGGTGACCCGGGTTGACATTGAGGCCATCCGCGGCGTAAACTGTGATAGTGTGCTCCGCTCCCTCTGTTCGAAGGGGCTGGTTGCCGAGGTGGGGCGCCTCGAGCAGCCCGGCAGGCCCATCCTCTACGGCACGACCTTCGAGTTTCTGCAGCACTTTGGCCTGAGCGATCTGCAGGAACTGCCGCCACTGAATCCCCCGGATACCCACCGGATCGGGAGTGCTTAGGCGCCCGCGGGCGATACCAGGGGCCTCCGCGTCAGGCGGCCGGCTCAGCCGGCGCTCCTTCGCTCTCTTCCCTTGCAGGCAGGGCCAGAGAGAGGACCTGCGAGACGCCTCCTCGCGTCATGGAGATTCCATAGATCGTCGAGGCGCTCTCGACTGTACCGCGGTTGTGTGTGATGACGATGAACTGCGTCTTTTGCGCGAGATCGGTCAAGAACCGACGGAAGCGGTGGACGTTCGCCTCGTCGAGGGTTGCGTCGACCTCATCGAGGACGCAGAATGGTAGCGGGTTGACCTTGAGCATCGCAAAGAGCAGCGCGACGGCGGTGAGCGCTCTCTCGCCGCCGGAGAGGAGCGCCAGGCTCTGTGAGCGCTTCCCGGGCGGCCGCGCCACGATGTCTATGCCGGATTCTGCCGGGTTCTCGGGATCGGTGAGCACGAGGCGGGCCGACCCGCCGTTGAAGAGCGCGGTGAAACAGGCGGAGAACTCGCGCGCGACCTGCCCAAAGGTCTCGGTGAACCGGTCGCGGATGAGCTGATTGAGGTCTGCGATGATCTGACGTGCCGAGTCGGCTGCGGCACTGAGGTCAGCGATCTGCTCGCTGAGGAACCGGTGCCGCTGGAGGACCTCGGCGTACTCGGACGGCGCGGACGGGTTGACCGGCCCCAGCCGGCGGAGACGGGCGCGCAGGTCTCTAACCTGTGCCGACAGGCCCTCGGGCAGGGCCGTCACAGCTGGCAGGGGGGTGGCCTCGGGACCGAGGTTCAGACGCAGCTGTGTCGGCTGCCCGGGGTCAGCCACCTCAACAGGGCCGAGCTCCGACTCGATCTGGCGCTTGAGGGTGTCGATGTCCTCGCTGGCCCGCTCCCGCTCAAAGCTCAGCCGGTTCACCTCGGAGAGCTGAGCCTGCAACTGCTGGCGGTCGCGGTCCTCCTCTGCCTCGAGGCGGGCGCGCTGCTCTTCCAGGGACTGGAGGGCATTCTCGGACTCTGCCAGTGGGCCGGCTACGGCCTGACGCGCCTGCTCGGCTGCCTGGAGGCTCTGGAAGAGCACTTCGGACTCCTGCGCCAGGCTTGCAGCCTCGGCGCGAAGCCGCTCGAGCTGTGATCGCCGCGCCTGTGCCTCGGCGAGCGCCCTCGTGAGGGCCTCGGCCTGGCTGGCTCTGAGTTGCTCCTCTGCGTGCCTCGTGCGAACCGAGATTGCGAGGGCCGTCTCGCACTCTGCCACCTGGCGTCGCAGCGCTTCGAGATCATCGCGCTCGACCTCGCTGCGTAGTGCCTCAATCCTCTGTCTCGCCTCAGCCAGGCTGCTCTCGAGGGTACGAAGCTCGGCGTGAACCTGCGCAACCTCAACCTGGAGGTCGTCGAGAGAGCGCCGGGCCTGCTCCTCCAGAGACCGGCGCCAGGCGAGGTCCTGCAGGAGGCGATCGTAGCGCTGCCGGAGAACGTTGGCCCGTTGCTCCTGCTGGCTTGCCGTCTCGCGCGAGGATTGCATGCGCTGGGCACAGTCGCGGACGAGCGTGCGGCAGGCCTGCTGTTTCTCTTCCTCGGTGCGCACGCGTGCCTCGGCTTCGGCCAGTGCCTGCTCGGCCGTGGCCAGGCGGGCAGGGAGATCGCGCCACTCGCGCTCCTGCGATAGGATGCTGCGCCCGCGCGGTCGCGAGCCGCCCCTCATCACGCCACGGGCCTCGATGACGTCGGCGTCGAGCGTTACCGCCTGGCGCAGGCGGCGCTCAGCGGCAAGCGATTTGCGGCCGGCAGCCAGGTCGTCGACGATGACGATGTTGCCCAGCAGCAGGTCGCACACGGGGCGAAGCTCGGGCTCGCACTTTACGAGGCGGGCGGCGATCCCACGCACGCCGGGCATGGGCGGGGCGGTGATGGGCTGGTGAGGACGGATGTAGTCCAAAGGGAGGAATGTGGCCCGGCCCGCGTCTGTGCGCTTCAGGTGCTCGATGCAGGCAACAGCATCCTCCCACGTCCGGACGACCACGTCCTGCAGGTGGGCGCCAAGGGCGGCCTCGATCGCTGCCTCGAGCTCGCGCGGGACGGTGATGAGGCTGGCGACGGTGCCGATGACTCCCGGGAGGCCGGCACGAATGATGGCCTGGCTCCCTGAGTGGAGGTGCAGGGCCTGGCTGCGTGCACGGCGGAGGACCTCGAACTGGGTGCTGAGGCTCTGATATGCCTCTCGGGCAGAGTCGCGCTCCTGGCGGAGTTGGTCGAGGCGTGCTGCGGTTGCGGCGAGGTCGTCCTCGGCGCGGTGGTACTCGCGCTCTGCTGCGTTGAGCGCTTCGAGCGCGGCAAAGTGGTCCGCCTCAGCCGACTCGACCTCACGTGCTGCGATGGCCAGTCGCTCCTCGGCCTGGGCTACTGCGGCCGCCTGCTCAGCAAGCTCGCGCTCGAGGTCCGTTCGGCGTCGTTCGAGCTGGGCAAGGCGGTTGTGGGCAGCCGCCTGGGCAGTGGCCATGTCAAAGGCCGAGGACCGCGCACGCTCGAGCTCATCGCGTTGCGCCTTGAGGGCGGCCTCTGCGGAGCTAAGGGCGGCCTTGGCAGCGGATGCAGCCGTCTGCTGTTCGGCAGCAGCTGTCGCGAGGGCCGTGAGCTGCTCGTCATGGCGGGCGATGGCGGCACGGAGCTCCTCGCAGCGAGTCTCGGCGGCGGAGAGGTCGCTCTGCGCCTGCTCCAGCTGGCGCTGCACGGAACGGAGGCGCTCCTGGAGCACGGCAGCCCGCCGGCGCTGCTCCTCGTGATGGGAACGGAGCTGCTCGGCCTCCTGCCGACGCCGGGCGATCTCTGCCCGAATCGCCTGTTGGCGCTGACGCAGCGCCTCTCGCTCCCGGGCAATCGCCTGTACGCGGGCTCGGAGGCTCTCGACCTGCATCGTGCGCTCGGCGAGCTGCTCGGTAGCGGCAGCGAGGCGCTCCTGATGGCGGTGCCACTGATAGCCGTACCACTTGAGGAGCGCCGCTTCGAGCTCGCGCTTGATGGAATCGTACTCCCGTGTGCGCTCGGCCTGCCGCTGAAGGCTTTCGAGACGTGGTGTGATCTCGTTCAGGATATCGTTCAGGCGCTCAAGGTTGTGTCGCGTCTCGTCGAGCCTTCGAAGGGCCTCGTTGCGCTTCTCGATGTGAATACGAATCCCCGCTGCCTCTTCGAGGAGGAGACGGCGCTCCTCGGGGCGCAGGCTGAGCGCCGCATCGACCTGACCCTGACCGATGACCACCGACTCGCTCCGGGTCAGGCCGGCGCGCCCAAGCAGCTCGGTGATGTCTCGCAGGCGGACCCGAGAGCCGTTGAGATAGTACTCGTTCTCGCCCGAGCGGTACGCTCTGCGGGTGATGGTGACATCGGTGTAGTCCAGGGGGAGCCAGCGGGTGCTGTTATCGAGCACGAGCGAGGCCTCGGCAAGGCCGAGCCTTGGCCGCTCGGCACTGCCACTGAAGATCAGGTCCTCGGTCCGCTTTGCCCGCAGGGCGCCGTGGCTCTGCTCTCCCAGGGTCCAGCGGATGGCATCGGCGATGTTGCTCTTGCCGCTGCCGTTGGGCCCGACGATGGCCGTGACTCCGCCGTTGAAGACGAACTCGGTACGGTTGGCAAAGCTCTTGTAACCCTGGATCTCCAGTCGCTTCAGGAACATCGTCACACGATCCGTTTCTTCGGCGAGCGACTGAGCCGCGACATCAGGGCCGGGCGCGCTGAGAGTTCTGCGTCTGGGGGGAAGTGCTCTGCGTGGCCCCGGTCTCGGGGTTCTCCAGAGCGGCGCGAGCTGCCGCCTGCTCAGCCGCCTGCTTGCTGGGTCCCTTTCCGGTGCCGACTACCAGGCCATCGACGAGCACCTCGACGAGGAACTCTTTGGCGTGATCCGGGCCCGTCTCGGCTACGGTACGATACACGGGAGTGCAGTGGAGCCGGGCCTGTACCCGCTCCTGGAGGAGGCTCTTGGGGTCGCGCATGGCCGCTCGATCCAAAGCGTCGATGGCGTCGCCGAGGAGGCGATGCATGAGACGGCGGGCCTCGTCGACCCCCCGGTCAAGATACGTGGCGCCGAGGACCGCCTCGAGCGCAGCGCACAGGTTTGCTGGCCGGTAGCGTCCTCCGCTGGCTTCCTCGCCCCGGCCGAGGAAGAGGTGGCCGGGGAGGTCGATGCGCCGGGCTGCGCGGGCCAGTGCGTCGGTGCGCACGAGGGCGGCGCGCATGGCCGTGAGCTCGCCTTCGCGCGCCGCCGGGAAGCGCAGATACAACTCCTCGGCGGCCAGGAGGTCAAACACCGCATCGCCGAGGAACTCGAGGCGCTCGTTGTCCGATGTCACTTCGCAGGGGTTCTCGTTGACGTATGAGCTGTGGGTCAGTGCCTCTCGCAGCAGCTCAGGCCTGCGGAAGCGAATCCCCAGCTTGCTCTGCATTGAGGCCAGCACGGCCTCGGGGTCACGTTCGGCCATATTCAAGGAACAGGGCGATGGCACCGAGGACCCCCGCGTCGTCGCCAAGAGCTGCCGGCTCGATGCGCACCTGCGCTGCCATACAGGGGATTGCCCGCTGGCGGACAACGCTCCGAATGGTGTCGAACAAGAGGTCGCCCGCGTGAGCCACGCCGCCTCCTATCAGAATGAGTTCGGGCTCCAGAATATGTATCAGGTTCACGAGTGCCACGCCGATGTAGAATGCGGCGTTCTGTAGTACGTCTGCGGCCAGGCTGTCCCCCCCGCGCGCTGCCTCCGCTACGATCTCTGCCGTTATGCGCTTGGGGTCGCCGCCAGCCAGAGAGAGCATCACCGATGGCTCGCCCCGCCCGACGCGCTCCGCTGCCGCCCGCGCGATCGCCGGGCCCGAAGCCAGAGCCTCCAGGCATCCGGTGTTCCCACATTTGCAGGGCGGGCCGTGTGGCTCTATGGCGGCGTGCCCGATCTCGCCAGCAAAGCCACGGCGGCCGAGGAGCAGCCTTCCGCCCGTGATGATCCCGCCGCCGATGCCGGTGCTGACAGTCATGTAGACCAGGTTGTCGACACCGCGCGCGGCCCCGAAACGTCTCTCGGCAAGGGCGGCAGCGTTGGCATCGTTGCCGACGACCACGGGGAGCCCAAGCTCGGCTTCGAGCCTCGCCTTGAGAGGTACATTGATCCACCCAAGGTTGGGGGCGGCCAACACGACGCCATCCCGGTAATCGAGGGGACCGGGCGAGCCCGCGCCGACCCCGGCGATGGGAAGGCCCCCGGCCTGCGCCATGACTGTGCGCGCCGCCGCCACGATACGCCCCATCACGGCTTCGGGGCCATCCTCAGGAGCGGTACGTGTGCGGTAGCGTGCGAGGACCCTCCCATCCTCTGTTGCCAGGATGGCACGGACCTGAGTGCCTCCGAGGTCAATGCCTACGAGCGCCGTCACTGCTACTCCCGACTCTCCGCCCTGCCAGACTGCATGGCGCCACAGACCCCGGCCCGCGATACAGGAGGATTGGGCCGCGCGCTAGTATACCACAAGTGGGAAGGCGTCACAAGGCCCGGGGCCATTCTCGGGTGTATCCCAGAGTCGCCGGCGCAGACTACAACCATTGTGGGATATACCCGCCATTCTCGACCCCGTTGACATCGCCATGCCATTCCTCTACAATAGCCTCGCTTCCCCGTTCATGGAGGCCTGTGATGACCACGCCGCTACGCCAGCAGTACCTGCGCATCAAGCGAGAGTATCCCGGCACCATACTCTTCTTCCGGCTGGGGGACTTTTACGAGACTTTTGACGACGACGCCAGGATCGTCTCAGAGGTCTGCGATATTGTGTTGACCTCGCGCCCGGTTGGGAAGGATCAGCGCGTGCCGCTTGCCGGCGTGCCGCACCATGCGGTCGAGGGGTACATAGGGCGGCTCATCTCTGCGGGCTACAAGGTTGCCATCGTCGAGCAGATGAGCGAGCCAGGTGCAGGGCATCTGGTAGAGCGGGAGGTCGTCCGCGTCGTGACACCGGGCACGGTGGTGGAGCCATCGCTGCTGGACGCGCGGCGGAACAACTATCTCGTGGCACTCGCCCTCCAGCCCGAGCGGGGCGGGGTGGCATACGTTGACATAACTACGGGAGAGTTTGCCACGACCGAGGTCCAGGGGGAGGGGAGTACGGGAGCCATCTGGCAGGAGGTGGCGCGGCTGCAGCCGGCGGAGTTGCTCGTGGCGCCCGAGTTGGAGGCGCAGGCAAGGTCGTGGGCGGCGGAGCGCGTCGACGGCCTTGCCGATCGCATCAGCGTCGTTGACGGCTGGCGATGGGAGGAGGAAACGGCCCGGCAGGCGTTGCTACAACACTTTGGAGTGGCCTCTCTGGCTGCCTATGGCTGCGAGGGCCTGCCCGCCGCCATTCAGAGCGCGGGCGCCATCGTGCAGTATCTCCAGCAGACCCAGCGCTCCGCTCTGGCGCAGCTCACCGGGTTGGTCACCTACTCGACGAGCAGCTTTATGACGCTCGATGCAGCGACTCGGCGGAATCTGGAGCTTACCGAGGGCCTGCGGAGCCGCACTACCAAGGGGTCGCTGCTTGGAGTGTTGGACCTGACCGTCTCTCCCATGGGGGCACGACTGCTGCGACGCTGGATCCAACAGCCCCTCCTCCAGGTGGACCAGATCACGGCGCGTCAGGAGGTCGTGGCCGCCCTGGTGGCGCATCCGGCGTGTTGCGCGGCGATTCAGAAGGCTCTCCGGCAGGCGGGGGACCTGGAGCGCCTGACGAATCGGGTGGTGCAGCGGGTCGCCACACCAAGGGACCTCCTCGCCCTGCGCACGGCGCTGGCAACCGTTCCCGGGGTAGTGGCGGAGCTGAATCGGATCGTTGAGGCCTCGGAGAGTGAGGCGCCGGAGGTGCAGGGGCTTCTCTCCCGGCTCGACCCTTGTGGGGAGGTCTCGGAGCTCATTGCGAACGCGATCGCAGACGATGCGCCCGCCTCGATGCACGAGACCGGTGTCATCCGGCCGGGCTACTCCAGCGAGTTGGATGCAGTCGCTCGGGCCAGCCGCGATGCGAAGCAGTGGGTGGCTGACCTCGAGCGCACCGAACGTGAGAGGACCGGGATCAAGTCTCTCAAGGTGGGGTACAACCGCGTCTTTGGCTACTATATCGAGGTGACCCGGGCCAACCTGGGCGCCGTCCCGCCGAACTACATCCGCAAACAGACGCTGGTCAACGGCGAGCGCTTCATCACGCCCGAGCTGAAAGAGCAGGAAGCCCTCATCCTGCACGCTGAGGAGCGGGTCGCCGAGCTCGAAGCCCGGCTCTTCCGGGAGGTGCTGGACCGGATCGCAGCCGAGTCCAGGCGGCTGATGGGGACGGCGCAGGCCCTCGCCCACGTGGACGTGTACGTGGCGCTCGCGGAGGTTGCGAGGCGCTACGACTACTGCCGGCCCGCCATTGACGATGGGCCAGTGATCGAGATTGTTGAGGGGCGGCATCCGGTGGTGGAGCGCACGCTGCCACGGCTGAGCTTTGTGCCCAACGACACGCGGCTCTCTCCGGAGGAACAGATCCTCATCATCACGGGGCCCAACATGAGCGGCAAGTCCACGTATCTGCGACAGGTAGCGCTGATTGTGTTGCTTGCCCAGATCGGCTCCTTCGTGCCGGCCAGGCAGGCGCATATCGGCATCGTGGACTGTATCTTCACGCGTGTGGGCGCGCAGGATGAGATCACCGCCGGGCAGAGTACCTTCATGGTCGAGATGCTCGAGACGGCACTGATCCTGTCCCAGAGCACCCGCCGAAGCCTGCTGATCCTCGACGAGGTCGGCCGTGGTACCAGCACATATGACGGCCTGGCCATCGCACAGGCTGTGGTGGAGTACGTGCACAACAATCCCCGGATACAGGCCAAGACCCTGTTCGCCACCCATTTCCACGAGCTCACGGAGCTGGAGAAGTACCTCCCCCATGTACGGAACTATAACGTGGCCGTGGTCGAAGAGGGCGACAGGGTCACATTCCTGCACAAGATCGTTCCGGGTGGTGCGGACCGCTCCTACGGCATACATGTGGCACAGATCGCTGGCATTCCGCGCCCCGTCATCCGACGTGCCCGAGAGCTGCTCGAAGAGCTCGAGCGCAGGGTGGAGGCAGATTCTGAGCGGCGTCCGGCCGCGCCCGCGCGCAGCCGGCGAGTGCCCCCGGCGCAGCTTCCGCTCTTCTCGAGTGCTGAGGATCCCCTCATTGAAGAGTTGAAGGCGCTTCGCATCGACGAGATGTCGCCGCTCGAGGCGCTGAGCAAGCTGTACGAGCTGCAGAGACGCGCGCGCGAGCGGGGCAGTGCGTGAGCTCGCCGAGAGCCCCCATCCCCTTCCCCTCTTGACCATAAGTGATGCCTGTGCTATCATGGCCACGGGTGATGCGTATGGCAGAGGTGATCACGGTGATCGGCGGTGGCCTCGCCGGCTGCGAGGCAAGCTGGCAGGCCGCGAGGCTGGGCTGCAGGGTGCACCTGTACGAGATGCGCCCGACGGCAATGACGCCGGCACACCAGACGGGCGACCTTGCGGAGCTGGTCTGCAGCAACTCGCTGGGGTCGGACCTCGTTGACCGGCCGCTCGGGCTGCTGAAGGCCGAGCTACGTCGACTTGGATCGCTCATCCTGGCCTGTGCCGACGCCACCTCTGTGCCGGCGGGGAGCGCGCTTGCGGTCGACCGCGAGCTGTTCGCGCGCGAGGTCACGCGGCGCATTGAGGAGCACCCCCTGATTGAGCTGAGGAGAGAAGAGGTGACCAGCCTGCCCGAGGATGGCCCCGTGGTCGTGGCGACGGGCCCATTGACCTCGGCGACCCTCTCGGAGGCAATCCGGCGGCTGACGGGCCAGGAGTACCTGCACTTCTACGATGCCATGGCGCCGATCGTCACGGGCGAGTCGGTCGACATGACGCGGGCCTTCCGCGGCGGGCGCTATGGTCGAGGCGACAGTGACTATATCAACTGCCCGATGACCCGCGAAGAGTACGAGCGGTTTGTCGCAGAGCTGGTATCGGCCGAGACCGCTCCGCTGCGGGATTTTGAGGTGCAGGACGAGCGCTTTTTCGAGGCCTGCCTTCCGATCGAGGTTATGGCGAAGCGAAGCCCGGACGCTCTGGCCTTTGGTCCTCTGCGGCCGGTTGGGCTGGTAGATCCGCGCACAGGGATGCGTCCCTATGCCGTGGTTCAGTTGCGGCAGGACAATCTGGCGGCGACGCTGTACAACATTGTCGGCTTTCAGACCAACCTGCGCTGGAGCGAGCAGAAGCGTGTGTTCTCGTTGATACCCGGGCTCGAGCACGCCGAGTTTGTGCGCTTTGGTCAGATGCATCGCAACACCTTCCTGGCCTCTCCGGCGCTTTTGGAGCCGACGTTCCAGTGCCGCCTGAGGCGAGACCTGTTCTTTGCCGGGCAGATCACGGGCACCGAGGGGTACGTTGGATCGACGATGAGCGGCCTGGTAGCGGGGATGAACGCCGCGCGCCTGTTGCGAGGCGAGCCGCTCATCGCTCTGCCGCGCACGACCATGGCGGGTGCTCTGTGTCACTACGTATCGAGTGGCGACGCAGCGACGTTCCAGCCGATGAAGGCGAACTTTGGCCTGCTTCCGGAGCTGTCAACGCGGGTGCGGAGCAAGAGGCTCCGCCAGCAGGAGATGGCGCGGCGGGCCCTGGAGGATCTGGAGCGAGCATGCAGGGAAATGGAGGGGGCCCGGGTCGACTAGACCGGGCTCGGGTTGTCCTGTCGACCGGGTCGCTGTACAATCTGGCTCTCGATCGGGCGTTTGAGCTGGCAGGCAGTTGTGGCTACGATGGGGTAGAGGTGCTGGTCGACGCGCGTCCGGACACGTATGACGTCGGCTATCTGCGGCGACTGGTGAGGCGTTGGGGCGTTCCAGTGCTCGCGCTGCACACGCCTTTTGCGCCGCGTGTCGATGGGTGGGGGGCGGCATCCGAGAGGCGGGTCGAGCAGACCGTGCAACTGGCACAGGAGCTGGGGGCGGAGACGGTGGTGGCGCATGCTCCGCTGCGCTGGCACATCGTGCGCTTCCAGGTCCACAGCACATTGGGTCAGCGCGGGCTGCACTTTGTGCTGCCACTCTCGAACCGTGCTGAGGAGCGCTATGGGCGCTGGCTGCGGGAAGAGCTGCCGGGGCTTGAGGAGCGCACCGGGGTCAGGGTTGGCGTGGAGAACATGCCGGCCGGGCGGATGTTTGGCCGGCGGGTGGCGCACTACCGGCTCACGACGGTGGAGGAGTGCCTGGGCTGGCCGCGGCTGGTTCTGGACACCACCCATTGGGGCACATGGGGTGTGGATCCGGCGGAGGTGTACGGGCGGGTCCGGGAGCGGGTCGTGCACGTGCACCTTTCGGACTATGACGGGCGCGAGCACCGGATGCCGTTTTCGGGGCGGCTGGGGCTGGAGCGGTTGCTGAGGGCGTTGGCTGCCGGGGGGTATGCGGGGCTCGTGAGCGTGGAGGTAGACCCATGGGCCATAGCGGGGGGTGACTGGGGGGAGAAGCAGATTGGGCGGGTGCTGGCCCTGGCGGCGGAGCGCGTGCGTTGCTATCTGCAACCGCCTTCGCATAGTCCCGACGGCCACGCTGCGCCCGGCCACCCTCTTTCGGCCAGGGAGGGGACCTAGGCTATGCGAAGGGCGGTGAGGGCCGCCCTGCGATCTCTTTCCGCTCTGCCCGGAGGCGTCGGACGAGCCCGAGGAGGGATGCCCGGCGGTGGGAGAGGCGGGGGAGAGCCATGGTCACGCCGGTGCCTCAGGCAACCGCCGGGCGCGGGCCCGGCGAGCAGGCAGAAGTGAGGGAAAGGAGCTTACTGTGAAAGTTGCGGACCGCGTCGAAAATCTTCCGGCCTACGTCTTTGCCGAGGCAGGCAAGACTCTCTCAGAGCTGAAGGCACGAGGCGTTGACGTCATCAACCTGGGCATTGGCAGCCCAGATCTCGCACCGCCGCAGTGGATCATCGACGCCCTGTACAAGGCAGCGCTCGACCCGACGAAGCACGGCTACGCGGGATACTACGGCCTGCCGGTCCTGCGCAAGGCAACCGCCACCTACTATGCGCGGCGGTTTGGGGTAGAGCTGGACCCCGAGCGAGAGATCGTGATCCTCATCGGGTCGAAGGAAGGGATCTTTAACGTCGCGCTCGCATTCATTGATCCGGGCGACGTAGCCCTGATACCGGACCCGGGCTACCCCACGTATGCGATGGGCGTGCGGATGGCCGGGGGGGAGCCCGTGTCGCTTCCGCTCCTGCCGGAGAAGGGCTTTGTTCCCGACCTGGCCAGCGTGCCGCCAGAGACGCTTCGCCGCGCCCGCTTGCTCTGGCTCAACTATCCGAATAACCCCACCGCCGCCACGGCCGACATGGACTTCCTGGCCCAAGCGGTCGCCTTTGCGCGAGAGCACGATCTGGTGCTCTGCTACGACAATCCCTACTGCGATGTGACCTTTGACGGCTATGTGGCACCCAGCATCCTGCAGGTGCCCGGGGCGAAGGATGTCGTCCTGGAGTTCAACTCGCTCTCCAAGACCTATAACATGGCGGGCTGGAGAGTCGGGATGGCCGTTGGCAACGCACAGGCAGTCGATGCCCTGGCGCGAGTAAAGACTAACATCGACTCGGGCATCTTTGCGCCGATACAGGAGGCGGCCGCGGCGGCCCTCCTCGCGGACCAGTCCTGGCTGCAGGAGCGGAACGCCATCTATCAGGCTCGGCGGGATGTCGTCATGGACTTTTTGCCCGCAGCAGGGATGAAGGCGGAGTGTCCGCGTGCCACGCTGTACGTCTGGGCGCGTGTGCCCGAGGGAGAGACAAGCGCTGGCTTCTCGAGGCGCATACTGGAGGCGACTGGCGTGTGGCTCACGCCCGGAACAGCTTTTGGGCCCAACGGTGAGGGGTACGTGCGCATCTCCCTCACTACCCCGGAAGAGCGGCTCAGGGAGGCCGGCGAGCGGCTGCGCCGGCTGGGCGAATCGCCCGTCCAGGAGGAGTAGGAGACGAAAGACAGAGGAAGCAGCAGCATACCGACGCAGCGACCCCAGCAGCGAGCCTTGCTGGTCGGCGCTCAGGTCAGGGGGAGTGGGAGCGTCTGGAGCCTGGACGACTCGCTCAAGGAGTTGGCCGCCCTCGCGCAGACGGCTGGAGTGCTCGTTGTCGGCGAGGCCAGGCAGTACCTCGAGGAGATCAATCCGGCCACCTACATCGGCAAGGGGAAGGTGCAGGAGATCGGCGACTTGCGAGCCGACCTCGCCTTCGAGCTGGTCATCTTTGACGATGAACTGTCGCCCCGGCAGATACGCAACCTCGAGAACGCCTGGGATCTCACCGTGCTGGACCGTACGGCTCTGATCCTGGACATCTTTGCCAAGCACGCCCGTACCCGGGAAGGGGCCTTGCAGGTCGAGCTGGCGCAGTACCAGTATCGGCTGCCCCGCCTCACACGGCGGTGGACGCACCTCTCGCGGCAGACTGTGGGTGGGGTCGGCCTGCGAGGCCCCGGTGAGACGCAGCTCGAGGTGGACCGGCGAGAGATCCGTCGGCGGATTGCCCAGCTTGCCGCCGAGCTCGAGAAGGTCCGTGCCCACCGATGGCTCTACCGCCATCAGCGGAAGCAAGAGGGGATTCCCGTGGTCGCGATCGTGGGATACACGAACGCGGGCAAGTCCACCCTGCTCAACGCAGTGTCGAACGCCGGGGTGCTGGTGGAGGACAAGCTGTTTGCCACCCTTGACCCCACGACCAGGCGTGTGCGGCTGACCACCGGAGCAGAGATCCTGCTCACGGATACCGTCGGCTTTATCCAAAAGCTGCCGACATCGCTGGTTGCCGCTTTCAGGGCCACCCTTGAGGAGATCGAGGACGCGGATGTGCTGTTGCACGTTGTGGACCTGACGCACCCCAACGCGACACAGCAGGCGCAGACGGTGTCTGAGGTGCTGCGCGAGCTGGGGGTGGACGACCGCCCGGTGGTCGTGGCCCTGAACAAGATCGACCTGCTGCCCGACCCCGAGGCAGCGCAGGCCATGGCGGCGCGCTATCCTTACGGCGCTGCAATCTCGGCACAGAACTGTGTGGGCATCGAGCAGTTGCTGGGCCGCATCGAGGCCGCGCTCACAGAGTCGATGGTGCCGGTCGTGGTCTGCATCCCCTACAGCGATGGGGCGCTCGTGGCCCAGTTTCGGCGGCACGGAGTGGTGCGCAAGGAATCCCACGGCGTCGAAGGAACGCGCCTCGAGGGCTTTTTGCCGAGGCGGCTGCTTCCGATGTACCGCAGTTTCATGCATCGCTAACTGCCCCATGCGCTGGCATGGACGGACGGGGGCTGCCCACCTCCGTTCCACGATGCCCCTCCCCCTGCCCCCTCGCCGGGACAGACGCCGCGGCGTCCGTCCCGGGGAGGGGGAAGACGTTACAGGGTGTTTTGGGCTCCGCGGGCGCGCCGCGGCGCGCCAGCGGAGCCCAAAACACCCGTCAGGAATGACCCCTCCCCCAGGCGGGCACCACGTGCCCGCCTGGGGGAGGGGTCAGGGGGTGGGGGTATCGCAGCACGAGCCGCGCCACACGACTGTTGGCGGGCGACGGATGCAATAGTGAGGGGCGAGGACCTCAAAAGGCCAAACTCCACCAAGCCCCTAACAAAAGGTCCTGCACCGGGCTCCAGCGAAGCGCAAAGCCCGGTTGCCGACAGGGCACCCCCGCTGGCTGCCTCACTGCGACTCTGCTCACCGATCTTGGATGCACCCCGGAGCCTCCAATACATTGACTCTAGACCTCAATGATGTTACAATACCTACAGATTGCTGCGGCACGGAAGGACACGCACGTTGACAACGCGTGATATGGCACGTTGCTCCTGTCTGCCCTGAGCGGCGCGACGGCAGGTGGACTCCAGAGGCGCCAGGAAAGGAGGTGGTTCCGGGCTCAGAGGCGGACCGGGCGGGAAGCGGTTTGGACAGGAGCTGCCTCGTTCAGCACTCAAGGAGTAAAAGTGCGATGAACGCTCTCCTCGTGCTACTGCTCGCATGTGCCGCCGTCGTCTTGGGCTATGGCTGGTATGCCAGAAAGATCGACCGTGAGGTCATCCAGCCGGACGACAAGAAGGCCACGCCTGCCAAGATGTTCATGGATGGCGTGGACTTTATGCCGACCAACCGGAACGTCCTCTTCGGCTACCAGTTCAAGTCCATAGCCGCGCTAGGGCCGATCCTCGGCCCCATCGTCGCCGTGCAGTTCGGATGGCTGCCGGCTCTCCTGTGGATCCTCCTCGGAACGATCTTCATCGGCTGGGTGCAGGACTATGCCAGCATCATCGTCGGTGCGCGCGAGGAGGGTCAGACCTTCGGTGCGCTGAGCTACCGGCTCATTTCCCCTCGCGCCCGCACGATCCTCCTGGTATTCATCTATTTCTACCTGTGGTTGATCATGGGCTCCTTTGGCGTGCAGGTCGGCTTCAACCTCCTCACGCAGCCGGCCGTGCCGCTCGGAGTCCTGGCCACCATCTTGCTGGGCGTCCTAGCCGGGCAGATGACCTACAAGTGGAAGCAGGACATCATACTGACCACCGTTGTCACCGTCGTGCTCTCGTTCGTGGGCATCTGGCTCGGGACGCTTCCGGCAGTGCGCGACTTTTTCTCGGCGATCCTCGGCTACCGGATGGTCGAGGGCAAGCTTGTGTCGCCCACGCTCTTCCTCGCTGTGACGCAGGCCAAGCTCATCGGCAGCCTGGCCGTCGTGCTGATCTGCTACTTCGGCGGCGTGCTGCCGATCTGGCGATGGGCTCAGCCCATCAACTATGTCGCCTTCTGGATCGTCTTCCTCGGCGTGGTGGGTGGCGTGCTCGGGCTCCTGATCTGGCGTCCGGACATGGGTGATTTTCCTGTCTTCACGCGCTTCAACCCGGGGGTTGGCCCGCTCTGGCCGATCCTCTTCGTGACCGTGGCGTGCGGAGCGATCTCGGGATGGCACAGCCTGGTCTCCAGCTCGGGCAGTGCACGGCAGCTGGAGAAAGAGACTGATGCTCTCTTTGTTGGTGGCGGTGCCATGTACCTGGAGATGTTCTTTGCGATCATCGCCTATCTGACGGCAACGGTCGCGTTCGGTGGTCTGAAGGGCTATCAGGATGCCGGCGGTGGCGCCGCGCCCGCGAGCGTGTTCTCGACCGGCCTGGCGACCTTTATGAACAAGTGGGGCCTGCCGATGGACCTGGGCAAGGCCTACGGCGCAGTGTTCCTCACCCTGATGGCCCTCACGATCATGTACCTGGTCGTGCGCTTCATGCGCGTCGCCAGCGCCGAGGCGTTGGGGGACCGCATCCCCATCCTGCACAACGTCCACGTAGGCACGATCGTGGCGCTGGTGCTCACCCTGATCCTGATCTGGATCGTGCCGTTCCTGCAGATATGGGTGGTGTTCGGTGCGGCGAACCAGCTCATGGCCTCACTGGCACTGCTGCTGATCTCGCTGTGGCTGCTGTCCAGGGGCAAGAACTTCCAGTGGTCGTTCTGGCCCTTTGTGTTCATGTTCGTGACGACCATCGCTGCCCTGCTGTGGAACGCCTACTCAGCGCTTCTGGTAAAGCTGCCCCAGGCCAAGACGGCCGACGCCTTTGCTGCGCAGCTCATCATCGGCATTGTGGCTCTCGTGCTGGTAGTGGCTGCGGGCCTTCTGGCCTACGATGGCCTGCGGGCTCTGTTCCGTGCACGGGCCGCTGCGGCGGCGCCAGCGGCTGCCCGGGAGTAGCCGCGGGTTGGCGGTGGGGCGTCTGACCGGGTGAGGGAGCCGCTGTGCTCCCTCACCTGATCTCAGCAAGGTGCAGAGTGGGAGAGCAGGGCGGCTGCAGCCGTTGGGGCGACGGGTGGGCAGCGGAGGGTACTCCTCCGGCGCGCGCACCTGGACGCCTGCGCAGGGCTATCCGCAGCATTGGCCAGTTCCTCTTCGGCATGACGACCTATGAGCTGGCGCGTGAGGCACGGAGGGCGCAGGCGGAGCTGCACCGGCTGTTCCTGACCCTTGCATTCGGGGATCTGGTCGGCCTGCCGGTCCATCCCTCCCCTATCAGTCTGCGCCTCCTTCCGTACGTGGCGCCGGGCCTTCCCGGCTGGCGACGAAGTGTGTCACGACCGCGGGATATCCTCGATCTCTGCACCGAGGATGTGAGCTAGGAGAGGAAGTCGATGTCCGAAGGCGAAGAAAGGGTGCGACGCAGCCTGTGGGATTCGTTCAAGAGTGTCCTCTATGGCATGGCCGGGCACGACATGGCTCGCTTCGCGCTCAAGACGCGCGGCAGTATGGAGCACCTCTTCATCCTCATCACGATGGGTGACCTGCTGGGCGTGCCCATCCTGCCCCCTTACTACTCGCTACGTCTCCTGCCGTACGTGGTGCCGCAGATCAGCACCTGGAAACGTCGGATGCTGCGCGAGCGCGATCTGACCGATGCGCTCGCCTGACAGGGCGTCCGGCCGCGGCTCCTGACGCGTGCCGCGCCCGGCTGGCCACGCGGAGGGGAGGGCGCGCCGCTCGTGCCACATGAGATGGGAGGTCACCTTGTCGCTGCGACGCTTCTTTGAGGAACATCCAGATCGGCGCTACATCATGTTTGGGGGAAAGGGCGGGCTCGGGAAGACCACCTTCTCGGCTGCGACCGCCTACTGGCTGGCCCGGCAGGGGCATAGGGTCCTCGTGTTCTCGGTCGACCCTCAGGCCTCGCTCTCGGACATCTTCCAGCGGGATATCTTTGGCCGCGGCCCGGTAGAGATCATCCCCAACCTGTATGCTCAGGAAATCGACGCGGACCAGCGCATCCGGGCCTTCCAGGATGAGATCCGCGAAAAGATCAAGAGCATGTATGGACTGGACGAGTGCCCGGAGGAGATCGAGCGGTACATGCAGGCCGCGGCTGGCGAGCCGGCTATGGAGGAGTCGGCGATCTTTGATGCGGTAGTCGACATTGTCGTGAGCGCTGAGTACGACTACTACATCTACGATCTCGTGCCTCTAGGGCATGCTCTGTACTACCTGAGCATGGGGAGCATCTACGACGAGTGGATCAACAAGATCACCCGCCTGCGGGAGGAGATGGCCGAGTACGCGCAGGTCGCGGCTATCATGCAGCGCTCACGGCAGACCGAAGAGGACCAGATACTGCTCGAGCTGCAGGATATCAAGCGCCGGATCAACACGTCGTCCAGCATCCTCACCGATCGCCAGAAGACGGGCTTCTTCTTTGTGATCATCCCTGAGGAGATGGCCATCCTGGACACGATCAAGGCCGCGAGCCTGTTCGCCAAGTACGACGTTCCACTCTGTGGCTATATCGTGAACCGGGTGATCCCAGCCTCGCTGGCAGACCAGGCGATTCCCGAATACCTGCGACACCGGCTGGAGATGCAGAGGGGTCACCTCGAGCGGATCCGCCGGGAGTTCGGGAGCGACGTGCTGGCCGAGATCCCCGAGTTCGAGCGCGACATCACCGGCCTCCCCATGATTGAGCGCATGGCCGAGGCCATGTTCGGGGCATAGGGGGCGGGGCATGATCACTCAGAGCATGAGCGGCTTTGTCGCAGAGCATCCCAACCTGAAGTACATCTTTTTTGGCGGCAAGGGAGGTGTCGGCAAGACGGTTCTGGCAGGCGCGGCGGCATTGTGGTTCGCGAGGAGTGGCAAGCGAACACTGCTGGCCTCCACCAACCCGGTGCACAGCCTCACGAGCCTGCTCGGTCAGGACGTCTTTGGCCGGCACACGCCAGTGGCAGGGGTGCCCAATCTGCACGCCTTTGAGATCGACACGCGGGACACAATCGAGCGCTCGAAAAGGGAAATCCGCGAAAAGGTCGAGTGGTTCCTGCGCTATGCCGAGATCAAGACCAAGGCCGACGAGTTCGTCGAATCGGCCACCATGAACCCGGCCTTTGAAGAGTCGGCCATGTTCGAGAACATGATCGACCTCATGTTCGAGGATCAGTATGAGGTCTATGTGTTCGACACGGCCCCGACGGCCAACGCGCGGCGTCTTCTCGGGATGTCCAGCGTCTACTCGATGTGGGTGAACAAGATGGTGCAGAGCCGGCAGGAGGCGATGTCGCTGCGGGAGCTGCTCTCCTACAGCCGGAGGAAGAAGGAGAAGGATCCGCTGCTCGAGTATCTGCTGAGCCTTCGCGAGCGGATGGACCGGGCGAAGGGGCTGCTCACCCGGCCGGAGAAGACCGCCTTCTTCTTTGCGACCCTTCCCGAGGCGCTGCCCATCGCTGTGATCCGTCGCTTCATCGGGTGGTTCGAAGAGTTCGGGATTCCGGTGGGCGGGGTCGTCGTGAACATGGTGATCGACCCGCGGGTGCTCAAGGAAGACACGCCAGACTTTGTGCGGAACCGCGTCGCCATGCAGAGCGAGTACCTCAGGGAGATCGAGCGCACGTTCCCGAACGTCCGTGCCATCGTGCCGCTGTTCGATACCGAGGTGCGTGGGATCCCGATGCTGAGCCAGACGGCAGAATGCCTGTTTGCTTGAGAGGCTATGGACCCGTATCTGACGCTTGTGCTGGTGCTGCTTGTCTTTTCACTCATGCAGGGTGGGCTGAGCCTGATGCGGCGAGAGCCTCTCTCAGGACGGCAGGTCGCGGAGACCCTGCTCGCGGGCGTGGTGATCATGGCCATCGCGAGGGCGGCGGAGGCGCCCCCTCCGGCGGTCCTTTTCTTCATGGTCCTGTACCTTGTGACGATGCGTGCGCGCATCCTGGTGGACATTGCCAACGGGCTCGCCCGGCGGGGGCGTGTGGGGGTTGCCTCCCGGCTGTATGACCTGGCCCTGAAGCTGGCGACCGTGCCCGTCGAGCGGCTGACGGTACGGGCGAACCAGGGGGCCGTGTTGCTCCAGCAGGGGCAGGTCGATCGGGCGGTCGGCGTCTTTGAGGATATCCTGAAGGCGCCGGCAGCGTTGGGTGTGAGGCTGGAAGCTGCCTGCCGCTGCAACCTGGGCCTGGCTTATCTGCGGCAGGGACGCGTTGGCCAGGGGCGTGCCCAACTTCACGAGACGGTTGACCTGCTGCCGGGCTCGCTCTATGCCCAGCGGGCGCGGCTGGCCCTCCGCCGTCTGGAGGGGGAGGGCCCTCGGGAGGGCTAGCTGGCAGCGCATGCCGTGCACTTGCCCGGAGGCGAGAGGGCGCTCGCATCGAGGGGATGATCGACGCCCTCAGTCGTAGATGCGGGCGAGGTGCCAGCGCTCCCTGAGCCGATCGTAGTAGAGGATGCAGAGCAGGCCATCGTCGGTCTGCACCTTGTAGTAGTCCCGCCATACTTCCTGCTGCCACCATCCGGTGTGCAGGCGCCAGGAGTTGCAGAGGGTAGCGACGCGGTGCGTGCGGCCGGCCCAGATAAAGGTCCGTGGCCCCTCATTGTCCTCGGAGACGGTGACCTCGGGTCCTACAGTCCAGGAGTGGGTCATGGCATCATCTGGAATCGCTCATAGGTGAAGCGCTGCTCCGGGAGCAGCGCTTCCGGGCTGATTGCGCGTGCGCGCTGGAAACAATCAGCGCCATAGCGAACCGCGAGGGCTGCGAGCGTCGCATCAAGGTCTGCAGCCAGTTGCCGCTCCATAAAGAGGTCCAACTGGTGCCCGGCCTCCAAGCGTGTGAGCCGGGTCAGCGTCACTGTCAGGCTCTGCACAGCAGCCGACATCCTGGCCAGAAGAGCCATGATCGCTGCCTGCAGGCGGCCCGGGTCGGCAGTTGGCTCCTGCAGGACGTGGCGGTCCGTTACTGCCGGGCCCTTCTCCATCTCGGTCATCAGCAGCAGCTCCTGGCAGGCCAGGCCTTCGCGCTGCAGCGAGTCACAGAGGGGACGCAGCAGGCGCTCCACGGCCCTTGCCAGGAGGGATTGATCCCGCACCGGGTCGTCAAGGCTGGTCGTTGCCCAGAGCTGGCGCTCTTCTTGATGGCGCAGGAGCGGCCGGTTATCGGTGCCTCGAGCCCGGTGCCAGCTCTCACAGCCCGGCCTGCCAAGACGGGATTGCACGGCATCGTAGGGCAGCTCGGAGTACTGTTCCAGCGTTCGGATCCCGAGCAGGCGCAACTGACGGTGGCTTTCCGCATCCAGAGGCAGAAGTGTGACCGGCAAGTCCTGTAGAAAGTAGCGCTCGGCCCCGGTCGGCACGACCAGGACCTGGCCAGGGCAAGCCTGCGAGGCTGCCGCTTCGGCGACGAACCTGCCGTCGGCAATGCCAATGCCCCCTGCCAGGCCCAGGCACTCTTTTGCGGTCTGCCCAACGGCCAGTCCGAGCTGCAGCTCGGTCCTGTAGTGGCGCTCCAGGCCTGCGGAAGGAAAGCAGGCTAATCCCTCCCGCGCTGATTCAATCAGAGGACTGAACCGGCCGAGGGCAGCCAGCAGCTGTCGCCAGGCCAGTCGGGGCCTGGCTTCCTCCATTTCCTGAATACAGGCTTGTGGGCAACGCACCAGCGCAAGCCTCTCCGTCTGGCCGGGCTGCACGCCGGCCAGGCTGGCCTCACTCGAGCAGGCCCGTACCCGGCCGCCAACCGTCAGGATGACGGGGCGATCCGAAGGTGCGCGCTCGTGAGACCTGGCCCAGGCGAGCCAAAAGTCGTTGATGGAAAGGCAAAGCACTCTCATGGCTCGTCTTCGCTCCACGTGTTGTTGTGTCCCTGCACGGTGCCATCAAGGGCGATAGAGATCGTCGCTTGTCGTGCGGGTGCCCCCAGCCTGTTCTTGGCCACGACGATAGTTGCCGTATAGCCGGAGATATCCTCCCACGGGCGTTGAATCCACCGCTCACAGGTCACGCTCAGGCGCAGCGCAGCGTTCTCAGGCAAGGGGAGCCGCCCCGGGTAATCCAGGGCCGATGAGAGACTCTGGCCGGCCTCCTGTAGCGTCAAAAAGAGGGCGACGCAGGGTGTAGCGGCCAGCGCCGCGCTGAGGAGGCGCAGGCCTGAGGCCAGGGACCGCTCTGGGCCGGGGTCGGCCGGCAGCCAGGCCTCCGGCCGGGCATCGAACACCACCAGCTGCAGGCCACGGCGGCGCACCAGGTTGGCGGCAATCGCCAGGGCCTCCGCTCCGCTGTGCGGACGGATGATCAGGAGGCGGTGCAGGTCCACACCGCAGAGCCGGGCGTACTCGGGGTCCAGCGTCCATCCCAGGTCAAAGTATGCGCCGATACCTCCGCCGCGCTGGGCACTGGCCAGAGCAATCAGGGCTATCGTGGTCTTGCCCGAGGTAGCGGGACCCAGGAGTTCGGTGATCTGCCCGCGGGGGAAGCCACCGGTGCCGGTAGCAGCATCCAGTGCCGCAAAGCCGGTAGGCAGGGTGGGGAAGGAGGGAGCAGCCTGTGACAACAGCCGCAGGGCCCGCGGGCCCCATTGACGTTGCACCTGGCTCACGGCGAGCTCCAGGCGACGATACCGGGAGTGTTGCTGGGAGGCCATGTCGAACTTGCTCCGGGATAGTCTTGGGCTTTCCGGCTACTCCCATTATATCAGAACATTAGTTCTATAGTCAAGGCGCAGGAGCGTCAGGGGCATTCCAACCTGGAGAAGGGAGGTACTGACGACCCCAGTTCTCCATTACCCACAAGTGACCTACGGGAAGCGAGATCGGAAACGCACAC
>DYEI01000209.1 GCA_020725765.1 Anaerolinea sp.
ATGGGGAACGGGCCCCGTCCGCTAAGGCGGACGGTTGGCGCCGGAGGCGCCTCTAGCGCGCGAAGCGCGCGCAACGCGATTTCAATCGCCAGCGTCGTTGCGCCTGCCACCACGCGGCCTCCAACCCGCAATCGATATGTGGGTCACCATAGTTGAGAGGCACGGTTGTTGCTGCGTTGCCCTGCACAGGTCCAGGGGCTCCAAGGCTCGAAGCCATCGGGCCAGAAACGGCATCCGCTCCTGCTTGGCCACGCCACCCCGAGCGGCCTCCGCTCCAAGGGGTCGGACCTGACTCGACGGGGTGGGAAGGCCACGCGCCGGTCCGGAGGAACACCCATGCGGCATAGCGAGAGGTGGGTGCTCATCCTGACCGGCATCGTGTCCATGATCTTCGCCCTGATCGTGCTGTTCGCGCCGGGTGCCGGTGCACTGGCACTGGCGACCCTCATCGGGTTCTTTGCCGTGGTCTACGGGGTGCTGCACCTGATCGTGGCCTTCCGGCTGCGCGCGCTCGAGGAGGGGCAAAGAACGTAGTGCAGAGCTGCGGCTCACACCAGCGACATATGCCAGGGTTCAGGGGCCGCTCTTGCCACCAGGCAACAGGTTGGGGTTGGCGCGCCCGGCGGGATTCGAACCCACAGCCTGCTGATTCGAAGTCAGACGCTCTGTCCGTTGAGCTACGGGCGCGCGCAAGGGGATTCTAGCACGGATGGACGCCGTGCGCAAGCGGCCGCTGAAGAATCACTGTTCAGATGAGCCTGCCGCCAGACGCCTCGGACGCGGTTGGCGACGGGGCGCAGAAGGCGTATCCTACCAGCCCATCCGCCGGGCAATGGCGTTGGCAGCCGCTACCAGCGCCTCGCCGATCTCGGGGAAGCGTCCCGTATCGACACGGCTGATGGGGCCCAGCATGGCCAGCGCGGCGACAACCCTGCCCTGCCCGTCTCGGATCGGCGCCGCAACCGCGCGGACCCCCGGCTCATGCTCCTGATCATCGACACCGTAGCCGAGCCGGCGGATCTGCTGCAGCTCAGCGCGCAGACGTACCGGGTCGCAGATCGTGCACTCAGTGTAGCGCTTCAGGGGGCGCGACAGAAGGGCTTCGAGCTCCTCGGGCGGCTGGAACGCGAGCAGTACCTTCCCACTGGCTGTGCAGTGAGCAGGCAGGCGCTGCGCCACCTGCGAGGCGATGGTCAGGGTCCGGTTGCTGCGGATGACCTCCACGCAGAACACCTCGCCCTGGTCAAAGATACCCAGGTCGCACGTCTCCTCGAAGCGAGCGACCAGTTCCCTCATGTACGGCCGTGCCTCGCGCCGGAGATCGAGGCGCCGCAGCACGCGCATTCCCAGCTCGGCCACATGCAAACCTAGCCGGTAGCGCTCGCCGTCAGAGCTGCGCTCGAGGTAGCCACAGTTCAGCAGGGTCACCATCATGCGGTGAGCGGTGGCCTTGTGCAGGCCGAGGAGCTGCGCGACCTCCGACACACCACGCTCCGGATGCTCGTTGTCAAAGGAAGAAAGTATCTGCAGGGCACGCTCGACGGCGCGCACGTTATAGTCGCTCTGACGCTTCATCGCCTGCCATCCTCAACAACCGCAACGGGCCAACGGACCGGTCGACGTCGATCGGTACACCGAGCAAGTCAGTCCCCTATTATCCGCCGTCGCGGCCAATCCGGCAAGTGCCGGATGCTCTGGGTGATATCCGTGCGGTCCCGAGCCTCGGGGATCAAGCTCCGCCCCCGACTCTATCCGGATGGAGCTACCTCTTCCTCCTCCTCCTCGACAAAGACCACCGCGCCCGACGGGCAGTTCTGCTCGCACGTTCCGCACTCGATACAGAGGCTAACGTCGATCACACACCTCGTCTCGCCTTCGGTGATCGCCTGGCTCGGGCACCCGGCCACACAGGCCCCACACAGAAGGCAGCTATCCGTGATCCTGTACGGCATCGTATCTTTCTTCTCCCCGGCCAACCTGCAAGCCCGGCTACCCGGTATACATCCCCTCCGGGTCGATCTCTTCGCGGATCAGGCGGATCTGTTCCGCAGTCGGCGGCTCGGTTGTAGGCAGGTCGCGGGGCACGATCGGCTCAAAGCCCAGGTTGGCGACCACGTCCTCGAGGGTGGTGCCGGGATGTACGGACAGCAACTGCATGCGCCTGCTCTCGGGGTGAAAGCCAAAGATCGCCTTGTCGGTGATCACCCGACGAGGCCCCCCCGATAGCCCGGCCTCGCGCCGGCTGTCTCCGCCGCAGAGATACCCGGGGCTCGTGATGTGTGCGATCGATTCCTTGAGCTTGCGCGCCTCGTGGCGGATGATGATGATCGTCTCTCGGGCCAGCGAGGCGATGTCGTTGGCGCCGCCCGACCCCACAAAGTGCCGGAACGCCCCCCTCGGATCGCCCAGCAGGGTCGTATTGACATTGCCGTAGGCGTCGACCTCCAGGCCGCCCAGAAAGCCGACGTCAACCAGCCCCCGATGCAGCACCGTGCCGAGCATGTCGACGAAAGAGCTCAGCATCGTCGCCCGGTACCACACCCGTGGGTCCGCCAGGCCAACGCCGGGCGCCACCGGCTCCGGGTCCACCACCCCCAGCTCGAACAGGATGGTCATGTGTGGCGCATGGGTGCGCTTGGCCAGGAAAGCAGCCACAACCGGCAGCCCGAGTCCGACCGCCACAATCTGGCCGTCCTTCAGCTCGCGGGCTCCCGCTACGGCCATCAGCTCGGAGAGCGAGTACTCCACGCCGTCGGTCATGCTCCACCCTGCTCCTCAGTAGCCCAGTATCGGGTCGGCAGCGAGACGGTTCAGCCGCTCGGCGCCGCCGATCCGTGCCAGGTACTCCCAGTGGTCGCGCACGCCATAGACGTGCGCGTCCAGGTACGCCCGCAGCCCGGCCGGCGTCTTGGCCGCCTCGGCGTAGCGCCGGATCTCCTCGGCGTCATAGTCGTAGGCCCGGTAGACCGAGGTCGGATGGGCGCCGAACGGCAGCTGCACGACATGGGAGACGCGAAACCCCGGAATGACCGTCTGCTCCGGATGCCGCCGGATGACCTCCGTAGGCACGAGACGCTCCGTGATGACGATGGCCCGCTCGGCCGACCGTACCTGCTCGCCATTGTCCCAGCGTGGACCGTAGATCCACGCGTTGCCCTCGGCATCGGCAACCTGCACCTGCACCACGGCCACGTCGGGTACCAGCGGCCTGAGCACCAGGCACCGCTCGCCTGTGAAGGGATCGACCACCTCCGCATGGTCGCCCGGGGCCGTCTCCGCGAGCCGCTTCAGCACATCCGATCCCCTCAGAGAGCGGATGGGGATGAACGGCAGGCCCAGCGAGCCCGCCAGATAGCGAAACACCATCGACAGGCTGCTGTGCTCCTCGACCTTGAGCGTGCCATCCTCGATGCGCCGGTTGATGCAGGCCAGCCGGCCAAATCGGTCGAGTGAGCCGCCGCCATAGATGAGGCGATCCGCCACGCCCGCCCCGACCAGCAGGTCGGCGTCCATTGCGCCGACGCACTGGGAGACTGTCAGCCCCCGCAGCCCCTGTCGGATCGCCTCACGGGCGAATGCCATGGCGCAACGCGTGATGGCGAAACCCGAGAGCGCCACGTGGGCGCCGGAAGGTATCGAGGAGACAGCTTCCGAGAGCTCGCAGACCTTCACTTCGTTCCTCCGCCCGGAAGCGGGCGCTCGAAGACGACCAGCAGCAACTCGCAGCCACCGTCGACAAGCCTGGCCTCGGCCAGTTCCACAGGCCGGTTCAGCCTCTTTTCCACGCTCAGCGCCACGATGTTTGCCGGAACGCAGGCCAGGGGCTCGGTGCCCAGGGCAAGCACCCTTTCCTCTAGGCTGCGATGCAGGCAGCCCTCTACCCTGAGCCGCAGCAGGTTCCCATCTTCGGCCGCCGAGAGGGAGCCGATGATCCCCTCGCCCTGCAGAATGCTCCCCACCTCTCGCGCGATAACCCCCACCTCCGTGCCGGTGATGCGCTCGAGGCAGCGCTGCAGGAAGTAGGCACGCCCGACTGTGGTCATGCGGAATCGCGCCCCTTTGCCCCGCTCGTCCCAGAACGCCTTCTGCAGGTCAAAGGCAATGCTGTTGGCATACTCCAGGGAAACCGTTCGCTCGCTCATTGCTTCGCCTCGTAGTAAGGGGTCCCCCACTCCTCCGAGTAGACCAGCTCGTGGAGCGGCAGGCGGGGGCGAGGGCGGTGTGGTCGCACGGGATGCCCCACAGAGATGGCGCTGACCACCTTGTAGCCCGCAGGCACGCCGAGCAGCTCCTGCATGCGCTCTTCATCGCGCACGTCGATGCACGGCGCGATCACCCAGCAGCCTCCGAGCCCGAGAGCCGTGATCATCAGCAACATGTTCTCAATCGCTGCGGAGGTGTCGTAGGGCATGTCCCACGTGTCCTTCTTGCCGCAGACCACAATGATGACGGGGGCATCGCCAACAAACGCGGACACCTGCCCCGACGTCAGCTTCTCGAACGCCGCCTTCTTCTTGGCTTCATCCTGGAGCGTCGCAAAGCGCTCCTGCATCTTTTTGGTGACGAACTCGGCAGTGAACCGGCGCCCACTGCCACCCCCGGCGATGGCGGCGATCGCCTTGCGCCTGGCGGGGTCCTTGACGATGATGAAGCGCCAGGGCTGTGCGTTCTCCCCCGATGGCGCCTGACGCGCACACTCGAGAATGGCCTGCAGGTCCTCTTCGCTCACCGGCTCGTCGGTAAACTCGCGGATGCTGCGCCGGTCGAGGATAACCTTCATCGTCGCCTCCGCGAGCGAGTACGTCTCCGTCATCTTGGCCTCCAACTCCGACCGCCCTCACGAAAAGCCATGTCACACCCTTTCCGCCGACCTCCGACCGCTACGGTTGACGGCCTCTCTTCATTGCCTCCTGGCACCCCCCCCTCACAGCCGCTCTTGCCGTCGCATCACGCAACCGGCGCCATGCTTGCCGCGCCCGCGACCAACACTCTACTCCATGCTCTCGATGACAAGCTCGGCCGCAAGCCTTGCGCCGATCCCTGGCAGGAGCCCACACTTCTCGAATCCCTTCGCCCGTGCAAAGGCATCCATGTTCTCCGGGCTGGCCGCCGGGTCCATATACCGGCCAAAGACCACGTCCTCCTGAATCCCAGGGCACAGCACAGAGCCAACCTGCTCCTCGAAACGGACCATGAACCGGCGGGCGGCCGCAATCGTCCTGGCCACTGCTTCATAGTCGAGCATGTCCTCACTGCCCAGGAAGAGCCCCAGCGCAATCAGCCCCCCGGTCACACCCCCGCACATCCAACCGGTACCCCCAAACCCCGGAAAGGGAGACAGGGCCTTCACGATCTCCATTGTGCCCAGTCCAAACTCCTCCATCACCGCCAGGGCAGTGCTCTTGGCGCAGTTGCGGCCGATGAGGTTGTACTCCTCAGCGCGCCGCTGAACCCGATCCAGGACCTGTCCCCTGTCCGCCAGGATCTTTACCCGATCAAGCTGCTTCCTCGGCAGCCCCTCCGCGGCCAGCTTCCTGACCCTGGCCTCGATGATCGGAATGTCCCACTCCCTTTCCGCCAGTTCCTGCACCCTTGCCCTCAGCGCTGCACAGTCTGCCACTCGCCGCTTCCTCCTCATGTGGCTCGCTCAGCACGGACCCGGCTGGCGCATAGACCCCTCGCAGTGTCTGCGTCCTACTCCTTCCGAGGCCTCTTGTACACCCCTAGCCCGGGCTTGAAGCTTTTCTCATCGAGGAACTGCCTGAAAGCCTCCTCGCGCTCTTCTCCTGCAATGTACCAGAGTTGCTCCTGCTTGGAGATGAGATAGTCTTCCGACAGGTCCCAGTCCAGCAGTCGCACCCTCTTGAAGGCATCTCTCGCTGCCTTGAGGACCTCGGGGCTCCTCGCGAGAAGCACATCGGCCAGCTCACGAACACGCTCGCGCAGCCTCTCTCGCGGCACCGCTTCGTTGACCAACCCCATCTCCGCCGCCTTGCGGCCGTCGAACAGCTCGCCAGTCATGATGTAGTAGAGCGCATCGCGCGTCCGCATCGTCTCGGCCACAGCTCGGCTCACATTGCCGGCGGGGATGATGCCCCAGTTCACCTCAGACAGGCCAAACTGCGCGTCCTCCGCGGCGATGGCCAGATCGCAGGACACCACCGGCAGAAAAGCTCCGCCCAGGCACCAGCCGTTCACCATCGCGATCGTCGGCTTGGCAAAGTACCTCAACCGGCGCCACTGCCACTCATAGTTCAGCCGCCGCACTTTGATGGTCACGATGCGCGGCTGGTCCTTCATGTCCCGAAAGTACTCCTTGATGTCCATGCCCGCTGAGAAGGCCGAGCCTTCCCCCGTCAGGACCATCACGCCACAGCGATCGTCCGCCTCGACCTCGTCGAGGATCTCGAGCATGCGGAGGCTCATCGCCGGGTTCATGGCGTTTCGCTTCTCCGGCCGGTTCAGGGTGACCCAGGCCACCCCCCTGTCGTACTCCAGCCGGACGATGTTCTTGTCGATCTCTCCGCCGATAACCGCCATCGCCTCATCCTCTCCTATGGCCTGCTCGCCAGGTCCCTGCGGCGACCAGCCTTGCCAGAGCCACCGGCAGAACCGCACCTCCCTCGAGCCAGACGTTCCTATCCCCCAGAGACGGGCGGCAGGATCAGGACCTCGTCGCCCTCCTTCAGCAGTGTCGCCGCGCCCTGCAGGAACTCGATCGCCCGGCCGTTGACCATGATCCTTACATAGGGAAGAACGGCGCCGCCCCCAGGATCGAAGACGTGGGTGAGCAGCCTGTCTCCCCATCGCTCCTTCAGGTATGTCAGCAGATCCCCTACGGTCGACCCAGGAGCGAGCTCGATCTCCATCGTTCCGTGGCCGATGGCCTGCTTGATCCCCAGGATAGTGCGAAGCGTGACCCACATGGCCCAAAACCTACACTCCCAGCGCATCCGCGACGTAGCCCAGCCCCAGCTCTGCCAGCTTGGCGCGGGTGGGGACTCCGCTGCTCACGTCCCAGCCCCGCAGCGAGTAGTACTCGTCCAGCATCTTGTCCAGCTCTTCCCTGCTGACCAGGTGCCCTTTTGAGCCGCCAGCCTTCAGAGGCTCCGTTAGCAGCCTTTCCGGCAGGGTATCGTCGGCGCGGGTGAACCCTTCGCGGACGTTGAAGGCCCGGGCGAGGTTGTTGATCCGCTCGCCCACCCGCAGCACCTCCTGAGGGGTCAGGTCCAGGCCCGTCACCGCCTCCATCAGCGCGGATGTGTTCTGGCAGGCCGTGTCCGGCACCGCCATATCGAGGAGGAAGGCACACATCGGGGCGGAATCGAGGGTCGACGCCCGGGTATCCTGGTTCCAGATCGTGAGCTTGCCTTTGCCTTCGGCGGCAAAGCGGTCCACCGGCCATGGGATGGGGACGCCAAAGACCTCCTGGAAGGCATAGCCCCGGCAGTGATCAGCACCCGTGTAAGAGGTCGCATAGCCGAGCCCGTGCGCCTTCAATGCTCGCACATCGTAGCCGGGAAGCTCCAGCCCCTTCACGTGCATGGCGTACTTCTCGGACCCTCTGCCTATCCTTCTCGCCGCTGCTGCAGTGCCGTCGGCGAGGACGCCGCCGAACCCGTCACGGAAGGCCATCTTGCGCAGGAGCTTGATCAGGGCCTCGTCATTGCCAAAGCGCACCTCAATGCCGTCAGTCTCCTCAATCGTGATGATGCCCCTCTCAAAGAGCTCCATGGCAAAGGCGATGGTGACGCCCGAGGAGATGCTGTCCAGTCCCAACTCGTCGGCCAGGCGGTCGGCAGCAATGACGGGATCGACCTCGGTCATGCCCACGCAGCTGCCAAAGGAGTAGATGGTCTCAAAATCCGGGCCCTCGCTGAGGATGCCGGCGTATGGACCCGTCCTCGCCAACCTCAGTTGGCTGCAGCCGACCGGGCAATCGTAGCAGTGCTCCCGGCCAATGGTCCGGCTGGCATGCGCGTCTCTGCCGATGCCCTCGATGGGCACAAACTCGCCCGTCGCCGACCAGTTCTTCGCCGGAAGGACGCCCATGGCCCCGGTGAGGTCCGTCACCATAGAAGTGCCGCATCGAGAGAACTCGGGATAGAGGACCGGGCTATCCTTGAACGCCTTGAGCAGCACGGCACGCGCGACCCTGTACTTTTCCTCCGAAGCGATGGCGACGGGCTGAGTGCCCCGGATCGCAATGGCCTTCAGATTCTTCGATCCCATCACTGCACCGAGGCCCTTGCGGCCAACGGCCCTGCGCTCGTTGATCATGCACGCTATCCTGCTCAGACGCTCCCCGGCAGGGCCGATGCAGCAGACACGCACGTTCTGGTCGTGCAGTTCGTTCTTGATGATCTGCTGGCAGTCGAAGGTGAGCGTGCCCCAGCAGTGCCTTGCGTCACGGAAGCGCACATCGCTTCCCATGATCGCCACATACGTCGGGCTCTCCGCCTTGCCCTCTACGATGATGGCATCCCAGCCGGCGAGCTTGATCTCGCTGGGAAAGTGACCTCCTGAAAGGGCCATCCCCACGGCACCCGTGAGGGGAGACTTGCCCGTGACCGCCATCCTGCTCGCACAGGGGACGCCAGCGCCCGTGAAGGGCCCCGGCGCGAAGACGAGTATGTTCTCGGGTCCGAGAGGATCTATGCCTGGCTTGACCTCATCGAAGAGGTGCTTGATGCCAAAGCCCGCCCCACCGATAAAGGCCCGCGCCATCTCTTCCGATAGCGGCTCTTCTGTCCACGTCTTTCGGGTCAGATCGATGCGCAGTATCCTGCCTGCATAGCCTCCCGCATACATGTTCGCCCTCCCCTTGAGCGCTAGACAATGCCGGCCTCTTTGAGCTCCTTCAGCCTACGGGGCCCGATGCCCATGTACTTGAGGTAAATGTGCTCGTTGTCATAGCCCACCGGCCGACACACCCACTTGGTCCGTATGGGCGTTTCGGTCATCTTGTGCTGCGCCTGCGCAACGACGAGCTCACCATACACAGGGTCTTTGATCGGGGTAAAGATGCCCCTGTCCGCCCAGTTGGGATCGCGCAGGGCCTCCTCGGGCGTACACACGGGTGCGACCACTGGGGTAATGGGCGCCAGCCGGCCCCTCTTCCCATACTCGACCGACATGGCCACCAGCTCCTCGCTGGTGTACTTGCGCGTCTCGGCAAAGACCAGCGGCGCCCACTTTAGCTGCTCCTCTCTGGTCGAAAACGTCGCAAGGTCCTTCCAACTCGCCGCACCCCACTCATCCCACTTGCCCATCATGTCGGCAAAGGCCTGCCACATCTCCAGTCTCAGGGCGCCCAGGAAGACGGCACCATCCCTCGTCGGCGCAAAGCAGTACAGCCACCCGGCCGTGTTCAGGTTGCCAAAGCGCTCACTGATGACTCCTGCCCCCTGATACCACACCGCGGCCCAGTCCTCTATGCAGGCGTAAGCTTCCGCCGACGCGACATCGAGCGCCTGCCCCTCCCCAGTCAGATCTCGCCAGTACAAAGCGGCCAGGATGCCCACAGCCATGAACGTCCCCGCCTGGACCCAGCCAATCCATGGTCCCGCCTTGGTTGGCACTGCCCAGGGGCAGTCGTCGTAGGACATGCCTTCGGGCAGGATCTCCCCCGTGTCGTACTGCGCTCCCGATCTGGCCTGGATGATGTTGTCATAGTCGGGCATCCGGCTGCGGCTCATGGGGCCGAACTGCCCGTACGCCGTGATGGAGGCAAAGATCAGCCTGGGATTGATCTTGCTCAGCTGCTCATAGCCGATCCCCCACTCGTCCATGACCCCCGGTCTGAAGGTCTCTATGAGCACATCCGCCTGGCTTGCGAGTCCCTTGAGTATCTCCCTGCCCTCCGGCTTTTCGAGGTTCAGAGTGATATGGAACTTGTTCCTCCCCTCGCTCAGGTAGTTGAGGCCTTCGCCCCCATAGAGTATTCCATAGGGAGTACAGGTCCTGAGGAAATCACCCCCGGGAGGCTCCACCCTCAAGACCTCGGCGCCAAACTCGGCCAGCATCGAAGAGCAGTAGCACCCCGCATAGCTCTTGTAGCTCAGGTCGAGCACGGTGAGGTCATCCAGAGCCTCCGGCTTGAGCCGCGCGAACCTGGGATCATCCCTCTCCCTGATCCAGTCTTCCCAGGCTGTTTTCCTGTCGTCCATCATCTGGCCCCCCTTGACGCAGCCTGTGGAAGCCGGGTTCACTCTCTCGCCATGATCAGCCCGGCCTTGCCGTCCCAGTCAGAAGGTGGTCGGCGCCCCAGCACATCCGCCCATTTGCCCAACGCGCCGCACGCGTACAGCTGACGGATCTCGTCCTCGGTCTTGCCGAGGATGTTGGTCATCACGTACTCATTGTCAAAGCCCACGGGCCTGATCGTCCAACGCACTCTCGGCGGCGTCCTGGACATCATCACGGGAAACTCATAGTCCAGGAACTGACCGAGGATGGGATCATCGATCTCTGTGATAAAGCCGCGCTCCCGGAGGTGCCTGTCCTCCAGTACATCCCTGACGTTGCAGACACGGGAAGCGGCAAAACCGTGCTGCTCCGCCAGCGCCTCGACCTCGGCCGGCGTCTTGGTCCTCACCCACTCGCCAATGATCCGAAGAATCTCGGTGGCGTTCTCCTCCTTCAGCCGGGTGAGGTGGTCCTTGAACCTGCGGTCCTCAGCGAGCTCCGGCCTGCCCATCGCGGTGCACAGGCCCCGGAACTCCTCGGGAGCTGGCGCGGCCACTGCCACGAACGTGTCATCGGCACAGCGGAACGTGTCGGCAGGGCAGATCGACACATCCCGGTTCCCCGCCGGGGCCGCTGGCCCGCCGGTGAGATGCAGGTAGGGCCAGATCCAGGACATCGTCCTCATGATGCTCTCGTTCTGCGAGAGCTCGATATACTGCCCCTTCCCGGTCCTCTTGCGGTAGTGGAGGGCAGCCAGCACGGCCACCTCGCCCATCAGGGCACCATAGCTGTCGCAGATATACAGCCGGCTCTTGAGCGGGCGCTGCCCCGGGAAGCTCGACATCCACGCGTAGCCCGACATGGCCTGCGCCGCGCCGTCGTTGCTGGGCCTGTTCTCCCTGGCGTACTGGCCCCACTGGCCGAAACCCGTCTTGGAGATGTAGATGATGCTCGGGTTGACCTCCCTGACCTGCCGGTAGCCCACGTTCCAGCGCTCCATCACCCCGGGCCTCAGGTTCTCCTCGATTATGTCAGCTTTGGCCGCGAGCTCCAGGAACAGTTGCTGCGCTTCGGGCTTGTGCAGGTCCAATCCCAGCCAGTACTTGTTGGGGTTGGGCCGGATGAACGACGTGCTCTGCTCTCTGAAGAAGTAGCCAAAGGGACCCAGGCTGCGCAATGTGTCGCCCAGAGGGGGCATCTCGCACTTGATGACCTCGGCCCCCAGTCTCGACAGGAACCCCGGCCCGGAAGGACCCATCAGGAGGGTGCAGACCTCGAGTACCCGGATGCCCTTCAGCGGTAACGGCCTGGAGTGTTTTTTCTCCTTGTAGTCCTTCCAAACGCCATCCGACATCTCTGCACTGACCTCCCTGGCAACACTGGCTCGTCTGAACCCGCTGGCCGCGTGGAGCACCTGGCGCCAGTCTTGGACTCTGGGCTACAGCCCCAGATAGGCCTGCCTCACAAAGTCGCTGCGCAGGAGCTCGCCGCATGCCCCCTCCAGGCAGACCCGGCCGTTCTCCAGCACATAGGCCCGGTCGGCAATCTCCAGGCTGTGTCGCACGTTCTGCTCGACCAGGAGGACGGTAATCCCCCGCTCGCGCAGGTCGCAGATGATGCGAAAGACCTCTGCCACCACCCGCGGCGCCAGGCCGTACGAGGGCTCGTCGAACAGGCACAGCTTCGGCTTGGACATGAGGCCCCGCGCCATGGCGAGCATCTGCCTCTCGCCGCCGCTCAGGGTCCTGGCAAGCTGCCTTTCCCTCTCTTTCAGCAATGGAAAGAGCTGATACACCTCCTCAAGCGTCCTGCGTCTCTCCCTCCATGCCTTGAGGGCATAGGCTCCCATCTCCAGGTTCTCGCGTACCGTCATGTCCGGGAAGACCCTGCCCCCCTCGGGCACGTGAGAGATGCCCAGCTCCACGATGGCATGAGGCGGCAGACCGTCGATCCTCCGGCCAAGGAACTCGACAGTGCCCGACGCAGGAGGCAACAGGCCGGTAATGGTCTTGAGCAGCGTGGTCTTCCCGGCTCCGTTCGAGCCAACGAGCGCGACGATCTCCGCCTCGCCGACCTGGATGGAGACATCCCACAGCACCTGCACTTTGCCATAGAGGCTGGCTACGTCGCACACCTTCAGCATGCGGCTACTCTCCCAGATAGACCTCAACCACCGCCTTGCTCGTGGCGATCTCCCGCGGCGTTCCCTCGGCAATCTTTTTCCCATGGTCGAGGACGATGATCCGGTCACACACGCTCATGATCGCCTTCATCACATGCTCGATCATAAAGATGGTGATCCCCCGCTCCCGGATTCCGGCCACCAATTCCATGGCCTCGGCGATCTCGCTCGGGTTGAGCCCGGCCATCAGCTCGTCGAGCAGCAGGAGCTGCGGCCTGGTGGCGAGCGCGCGTGCGACCTCCAGACGCTTCTGCCTGGCCAGGGTCAGGTCCCTGGCGGGAGCCCTCCAGGCGGCCGACAAACCCACAAACCGGAGCAACTCCATCGCCTCGCGCGCCGCCTCCGCTGCCGATACGCTGCCGGGCGTCCCAAACAGAGCTCCCAGCGTGACATTGTGCAGGACCGGCATGTTGCCAAAAACCTTCACCGACTGGAACGTCCTCGCCACCCCCATCTTGCAGATCCGGTCCGGCTTCAGCCCATTGACCTTCTGTCCTTTGAACCTGATGGTCCCGGCGTTGGGAGCCAGAGCCCCCGAAACCAGGTTGAAGAGCGTCGTCTTCCCGGCACCATTGGGGCCAATCAGGCCGACAACCTCACCGGGCTCCACAGTAAAGTCCACGCCAGACACCGCGGCGAGCCCGCCGAAATACCTGGTGACGCCCCGGCCCTCAAGTATTGGCATGTCGCCCTCTCCAAGCTCTCTGGTGCCACCTCTGGACCAGGCCCACGAGCCCATTGGGGAGATAGAGGATAGCCACCAGCAGGATGATGCCCATTAGCAGCATGTAGTGATAGGCAAACCTGGTGATCAGGATTTCCCTCAGGTAGGAGAAAGCAGCCGCACCCAGGATCGGGCCGTAGAGCTCCCCCAGGCCGCCAAAGATCGCCATGAGCACCGGCAGAAAGGAGTTGAGCGGGTCAAAGGCGATGTACGGGTCTATGTACGTCAGGCGCACGGCCCAAATCGCGCCGGCCGCTCCGATAAAGACCGCGCTGACGGCAAAGGTCATGACCTTCAGCAGGGTCACGTTGACGCCGGCGTGGGCTGCGGCCTCCTCGTCTTCGCCGATGCTCTGCAGAGCCAGGCCGTACCTGGAGCGCCTGATCAGGTAGGCAGTGAGAAGCAGGGCCACGAGAATGCCGAGCAAGACGTAGTAGACGGTGTTGTTGGAAACCGGAATGAGGAAACGGCCCCGCGTGCCGGTGTACCTGACCTCGTACCACAAGACCGCATTCTTCAGGAGCTCGACGAGCCCGAAGGTGAAAAAGGCAAAGTAGATACCCCTCAGTCGCAGAGTCACAGCACCGACCACTAGGGCGACGCACGCGCTGATCAGACCGCCAACGCAGACCAGAGCAGGCAGCGGCAGCGACCTGCCCAGTATGGCCGAAGCGTATATGCCCACCCCGAAGAACGCCGCCGGCGCCAGCGATATGTACCCGGTGGGGCCCGAGAAAAGCGCCCAGCTCACCGTCAGGATGACGTACATCACGATCGTATACACGAGCACGACCGTGTAGCCCGGACGCGCCCGAGGCAGCACGGCCAGCAGGAGGAAGAAAAGAAGGAGCAGCGCAGGTACCCACACCTTCCTCGGATCAGGCCACGGGGTCTTCATGTCCCTACTTTCCCATGATGCCCTTTGGCCTCACCAGCAGCAGGAGCACGAAGATGAGATAGTAGGCGACCAGCGACAGGCTCGGGTCTACCGTGGTGACCACGCTGCCGACGAGGCCCAGCAGAAAGCCTCCGATAAAGCTCCCCGGAATGCTGCCCAGACCGCCCAGGACAACCACGATCATGGCAATGACCGTGTACTCCTGACCCATCACGACGCGGACGGGATAGCACATGCTGATGAACATGCCGGCCACACCGGCCAGCGCGGCGCCAAAGCCGAAGCACAGGGCAAGCACCAGATCGATGTTCACCCCCATGAGCCCCGCGGTCGCCGGATCCTGGGCTGCCGCCCTGATTGCCTTGCCCATGCGCGTGCGCGCGACAAAGAGGTAGAAGGCCAGGCCGATCACCAGGGCGAGCGCCAGGGTCAGCAGGCGGTTGGCACCAAAGACGGCTCCCCCCAGGTTGACCGGTATGTGAAGATAGGAGTACCCCCTCATCTCGGGGCCCCAGCCGATGGAGGCGATGTTCTGAATGATGAACAGGAGAGCGAAGGAAGCGAGCATGGATCTGCTCTCAAATACCCCCGGCGATGGCGACGAGGCCGAGAGCCGCCTGAACAGAGTCCGGTGAAGGAGATACCCGACAACAAAGGCGACAGGGCCACAGACGGCCAGGCTAAGCAGCGGGTTGATGCCAAACACCGTACGTAGAGTCCAGGTGGTCATCCCCGCCAGCATGATGAACTCGCCGTGGGAAAAGTTCGCCACCCGGGCGACGCCGTACTGCAGGCCCAGCCCCATCGCAATCAGGGCATAGAGCCCGCCCAGCAGCAGACCGGCGATCACCACGTTCAGGAATGTGACCATGGAGGATGCTGACACCTCCTTGCCTCGGCACCAAGAGCAGCGCAGGCTGCCCGGGAGACCCCGCCAGGCCCCCCAAAGAGAAGGGCCACTCTCGACCAGTGGCAGCCCTTCCCCGTCTGGGCAGCCTGCTCAACTCCTCGCCGCCGTTGCCGGACCAACCCCTGCCGCTCAGGCCGTTGGCCAGTGTGGCTTGGGATAGACCAGCTCAGCCGTGGCCTTGTCCACAGGCCCGACAACCTCGTACACTCCGTTGATCCACTGGCCAATCTCGCCCATGTGGCACTCCTTGGCCAGGAGCCCGTTGGTGAACCAGGTCGGACCCAGAACCGTCTGCAGTGGCTTCTCAGGCGACGCGGACGCGATGACATCCCGGACCTTGTCCTGGTCCAGTGTCCCGGCCGTCTCTATGGCCGTTTTCCAGATGTCCAGCGAGGCCCAGTAGAACGGGTGGCCCCACCAGTCCTGGATCTCTTCGGGCTTGCCCGTATACAGGATGTCGGCCATCTCGTCGAGCGCCGGCGAGGACCCCCGGGCGAAGCAGGTGAATCCAAGCACCCCCTCGACCGCCGGGCCAAAGGCCGTGTGATAGAAGCCAAAGTTCACCCCGGGCCCGCCGACCCACGCCTTGGGGTTGTAGCCGAGCTCGATGGACGTTCCGGTCGCAGGCATGATCTGGTCCGGATACGCGAAGCAGCAGAAGATGTCGGCCCCGGAGGCCTGCGCATCCTTGATGACGGGCGAGAGGTCCTTGATGTCAGGCGGCAGGCTCTTGCTGCCGACGATCTCAATCCCCTTCTTGGGAAACTCGATGCCCGCCACACCGGAGTACTCGATGCCGTGGAGGTCGGCGATGTAGGTCACGTAGGCCGTTTTTGCACCCTTGGCGGACAGGATGTCGGCCAGGACGGGCAACTGGTACCAGTCGGAGAAGCTCAGGGTTACGAACACGTAGGGCAGGCTGGGGAGCATATCCTTGATCTGCGTCGCGCCGCCCTCGGCTGTGATCAGCAGGTATCCGTACTTGTTCGCAATGGGGGCCTGGGCGAAGATAAAGCTGGTGCCAGAGGCCGGCCAGAGAAAGTCTACCTTGTCCTCCAGAATCAGCTTCTCCGTGAGCCTGGCCATCGTGCCAACGTCGCTCGTGTCGTCGTAGATGATCAGCTCGATAGGCAGCTTCTTGCCATACTCCTCGACATAGACCCCACCCTCAGCGTTGACCCGTGGAACCCACGTCTCATAGACGGGTCTGAATGCTGCATCTCCGACCGTGGCGTTCCAGCCGGAGAGAGGCCTTGCCATACCAACGACGATCTTGTCCTTGGTCGGTTTTGTGGTCGGCACCGGGGTGGGCGCTGCAGTGGGCGCGGTAGTGGCCGCCTTCGTGGGCGCCACGGCCGGCGTCGGTTGCGGCGTGGGCCTGGCACAGGCCGCAGCAGCCAGCCCAACGCCGGCTACCGCTGCACCTCGAAGGAACTGACGGCGGGTCCAACGGTTGCTGCCCATGTCCTTTCGCCTCCTTATGGATACACCGGGCACATCGCGGCGTCATGGTACGGCTGACCTTCGTCTCACCCGACATGTCACACTGCGATGAGGTCAATCACACCTGCTTCCCCGGCACACCTCCTCTCCTTACCCGTTGCCTCCTGGAGCATACGCTCACGCGTGAACCGCGTTCTCGCCGCCTTTCGCCCCCGAGCTCCAGGATCCTACAATCGCAGCACCGGTTTGATCACCCGTCCTGCCTCCATATCCTCGGCCGCCCGGTTGATTGCCTCAAAGGGATAGAAGGTGATCAGGCGGTCAAAAGGAAACCGCCCCTGGCGATACAGCTCGATCAACCTGGGGATGAACAGCGCGGGCACGGCATCGCCCCCCAGGATCCCCCTGACCGTCCGGCCGTTCATCAGCAGGTCCATGTCCAGGGCCACTTCCGTGCCCGGCGGCACAACTCCAACGAGACCACACACACCCAGCCGGGGCAGGACGTCCACAGCCTGACGCAGGACCCTGGGGCTGCCCACGCACTCCAGGCTGAACTCTACGCCTCCCCCCGTCAGATCCCGGATCGCCTCCACCGGGTCCACCTCACGGGCGTTGATCGTGTGGGTAGCTCCCAACTCCCTGGCGGCCCGCAGGCGGTCCGCCCTGACGTCCACGGCGATGATGGTCGTACACCCGCACACGACTGCGGCGAGAACGGCACTCATCCCGACGGGCCCAACGCCGAACACGGCGATGGAAGACCCGGGCCTCGGCTGTAGCGAGTTCATCACCGCCCCGGCGCCCGTCATCACGCCGCATCCCATAGGCCCGAGGACCTCAAGGGGCACGTCCTCCCGAACCCTGACCACGTTCCGCTCGTTAGCCAGTGCGAAATCAGCAAAGGAGGACTGACCAAAAAAGCAGCCATGGATAGCCTCGTCGCCCCTGAGCAGGGTGGTGCTCCCATCAGGGCGAGCGCCATGAAAGTTGTGCAGGAAAAAGCTCAGGCAGTAGAGCTCCTTGCCGGACTTGCAGGACTTGCACGCCCCACAGTAGTCCCAGGTCAACACGACGTGGTCGCCGGGCCTCACCCTGGTTACCCGCCGCCCCACCCTTTCCACGACCCCTGCCCCTTCATGACCAAAGACAAAGGGCGGGGGCGGGATGGGCAGGTGCCCATCCCGCCCGGCGAGGTCTGTGTGGCAGACGCCCACGCTGACGATGCGAACCACGACCTCATCGTCGTTGGGGTCGCAGAGCTGCAGCCGCTCAATGCGGAACTCGCCCGACGTCTCGGAGACAACAGCGGCCCTGATCTCCATGCTCGCTCCCTGAGACCTGCATCACAGCAGGCTGCCGGTGCGCCTGGTCTCTTGGCGTGGCCTCCCACACTGCGTGTGAGAGGTGGGTCAGTAGGCGCCATACTTCCTGGCGGCCTCAACCATCGCCTTCACGTTCTCCGGCCTGGCCTCGTCAAAGAACGAGCCGTTGGCCAGGATGAACCCACCACCTCTCCCCGCCGTCTCTATGAGCTTTCTGCAATACTCTGTGACTTCCTCAGGCGTGCCCACCTTCAGCAGGGCGGAAGGCACGTTGCCGAGGAGACAGGCGTTCTGGCCCAGGGTCTCCTTGACCATCGCCATATCGGTGAGATCGATCATCCACACCGTCTTGCCCCTCGGCAGGTCCTGGATGATCTCCAGACGAGAGGCATACCTGCCCTCGGCCGCCGGCAGCGGCACGCATCCGCCTTCGATCAATCCGAGGATGACCTCCTTCAGAGTTGGCCAGTAGAACTCTCTGAACTGCTCATCGGAGATAAAGCCATCGGCGCCTTTGTGCAATGGGACAAAGATGAGCGGGTTTCCGGTCATCTGCGCCGAGGCCACTCCCATCTTGATCATGAGCGGGGTCAGCGCTTCCATGGCCTCCTGGAGCTTCTCGGGGCGACGGTACATGTCCAGCATGATCCCCCTGGTGCCCCGCAGCGTGTCACCGATAAAGTCGAACGGCGCCTTGGTGAACCCGCCGAGGAGGGTAGGGAACCCCAACGTCGCCAGCTCTGCATCTGCGCTGGCGATGGCGCCTGCCCACTTCAGAGCCTCGGCCCCGGCCTCGAACAGGGCCCGGAACGTCTCCTGCACGGGAGGCAGCGCGAAGGGAATAAAGTTGAAGGCGACCCCATAGATCTCCACAATCCCGGGCAAGAACGGGAGCATCGGGAGACCTGCCAATGCCCCGAACACGCGCGGCAGATACACGTGGCTGAAGTAGCCAGACGGGTCCTGGATCAGGGCGTCGTACTCATCCGCCTTCATGTACTCGCCCTCGTTACACTGGTAGCAGTGCTCAGGCGCGACCCCATGGCCGGGCCAGGAGTACAGCCTGTAGTCCAGGATCTCGTAGCACTTGCTCGGACCCGGCGCTGCCGCGCCCCAATGGATGTCTGGCTCAAAGTCGAGGACGAACTGTTTGAAGGCAGCGGCGCACTTGCCATAGTCGCGCATGGCCTCTTCGACGGTCATCCCGGCGTAGGCCCAGGGGAACATGCTCGGGAATATGGTGACCGGCACCCTGTCCGGCAGCTTTTCCATCTCGATGGCGTCTTTGACCCGCTGGACCCTCTCCCTGTACGCCTTCTCGGCCTCGGGGCTCTGGAACTGCAGGGCGTTCCCCTGGGGATCCTTCGGCGAGAGCCGCCCCTGCCACAGCGCCTCCCGCTTCTCATCCGGCGACAACTGCTTTCCCATTGCTGTTACCTCCGTATCCTCGAGGATCCCTACCTGGCTCCGACCCATCCGCGAGCCAGGGCCACTGCAGCCATGGCATCCTGGCCATAGGCATCGGCGCCGACATACTGCCGTATCTCCTCACCGACCTGACCGCCGCCGATCATGATCTTGACGCCCTCCCGCAGCCCGGCCTTCTCGATAGCCCGGACGGTCTCCCTCATGGCGTCAAAGGCCAGGGTCAGGAAGCCGCTCAGGCCGACGACCTGCGCCTGAGAGTCCTTGATGGCCGCCACGAACGCCTCCGGCGAGACGTCCACCCCCAGGTCGAGGACGTCAAAGCCGTTGACATCGAGCATGAACGACACAATGTTCTTGCCGATGTCGTGTATGTCCCCCTTGACTGTGCCGATCACGACCTTGCCGTGACGCTTCACCTCCGGCAGCCTGGCCAGTTCGGGCTTGAGGATGTCGGTGATCTGGCTCAGCATCTCGCCGGAAAGGAGCAGCTCCGGCAGGAAGTATCTCCCTTCCTGATAGCGCTGGCCCACGATGGCCATGGCCTCCCTGGCCGCGTCCAGGATGGCCATGGGCGCGACACCCCTTTCCAGCATCTCCCTGACCAGCCCGAGGGCCTCCTCCTCCCTCATGTCAGCGATAGCAGCGACCAGCCTGTCTGACATTGCATCCTCCTCTCAGGGATTGATAGGCGCAGAAAAGCGCCACTGCAGACTCCCGACGACGGACCCGGTCGCCCTGCATCCGCTGCCGCCAGCGACCGCCCTGCGCCCGACAGGGCCCTTGACGAAAAAAGCGCCAGGGCCGCCCGTTCTGGTCTGACGGCACCTGGCGCATGTATTCGAGGATCGCCTGCACGTCCTCTGGGCTCAGTAGTTCATCGGCAGACTCGCGGCCGACACCCCAGTCGAGTATGACCTCCGCAGGAGCCTCCGCGAGACACAACCCCTTCGTCATCCGGGCCTCCGGCTCTCCCCGCCTGTCCGATTGGCGATGGCGTCCTCCCTCCGAGCGCCAATGACGCACGATAGGGCTCACGAGGCACGCATTCCCTGCATAGGCCTCCCACACTTGGTGCCGGGTAGCGATGGTCCACGCGCGGCGAAAGCCGCACGATGGCGTCCGCCAGCGGCCGCTCACGTCCGAGGACTGCTGCGTTGGTCTTGTACTATGAAACTACATCTCGTATCCTGGTACTGCCAGCATATCATGTTTCGGGATCTTTGTCAAGACCTGAGGCTGCCTTATTTGCGGCCTCTGCGCTCTCATTTCAGGCTGTTCGTGCGGTTGACAAGAGCCGGAATCTGCGCTATAGTAGCAATGAAACGCTGTTTCAGGATGTGAGACGGCACCCTGCAGCTCTGGCACCTTCACCCTGGCGGCCAGAGGCTCTGCCCGGGCAGACGCAAGAGGCTTCGTCCCGCTCCGGCGCACGGATCGTGTTCGATGCAGCCGGGCCGAGGGAGCGCGAAGGGCTCGCCATCCTCCTCTGCCGTGTCGAGGAGCAGCCGAGTTCGCCCGCAGATCAGAAGGGAGCGTGATTGCGTTGGACAAGCTGCCGTTCGTCAAAGCATCGGATGTGGTGGGGGAGGAGAGAATCCCCAGGCGCGTCTCCAAGCTGCTGTTGAGCCCCAAGAACATGGGGACCAGGGGCGCCTCCATGGGCCTCAACGTGACGGCCGTCGGCAGCATGATCCCCGACCATGTCCACGAGGACTCTGAAGAGCTGATGTTCATCATCAGCGGCCGCGCCAGGCTGGTGATCGAAGGTATGGGCGAGTGGGAGGTAGGCCCCGACACGGCCATCTACTCGCCGCTGGGCAAGAAGCACCGCCTCGAGAACATAGGCGACGAGCCGCTCAAGCTCGTGTGGTGCTACGTCCCACCCCTGCCCACGCACTACTAGGCCGCGTCCCTCAGGCTGAGATGGGGAGGAGAGCCATGTTCGAGGAAACTCGACAGTACGTGAAAAAGCTCGGACTGCCAGAGGGCGACCTCTATGATCTGCCCGCCTCCAGCCTCCGATTTCCGGACGGCGCCCACTTCCGCATCGAGGTGCCGACGATCAACTCGGCCGAGGCAGCCGCCGCGCTGCTCGAGAGAGCCGACAAGAACGGCATCACCATCAACCGCATCACCGAGACCTACGGCATGTTCCGCCACACGCGGCAGGAAATCAAGGACTTTTGCCACCTGTGCCGCGACTATGGCTGCGAGCTCCTCATGTCGGTCGGACCGCGGGCGACCTACGACACCGGCGCTACCGTCCTCTCGCCGCAGGGTGTGCGCATCAGCTATCGCCTGCGTGGCATGGAGCAGCTCCTCCGTGCCATCGAAGACGTCAAGCGCGGCATCGACCTCGGCGTCCGCGGCTTCCTCATCTACGACGAGGGCATGCTCTGGGTCGTCGGCCAGATGCGCAAGGATGGCGAGCTCCCCAGGGAGATCATCTTCAAGACCTCGGCCCACCTCGGACACTGCAACCCGGCCTCCTTCAAGGTGCTGGAGAGCCTTGGGGCCGATAGCATCAACCCGGTCCGCGACCTCGCTGTGGGCATGCATGCCGCCCTCCGTGCGGCCGTCCGGGTGCCTCTCGACATCCACACGGATAACCCGCCGGCTTCCGGTGGGTTCATCCGGGTCTACGAGGCGCCCGATATCGTGCGGGTCGCCGCGCCGGTGCACCTCAAGACTGGCAATTCAGTCGTGAGCGCCCACGGTCAGATCACCTCTGCGGCCGACGGCCGCAAGATGGCCGACCAGGCCTCCATCGTGGTCGAAATGGTCAACAGATACTATCCAGAGGCGATCCAGAGTCCGCGTGGCTCGTCTGACCTGAGGATCCCCGTCGTGTAGGGTCGTAGGGCCGGGTGCCGGTGACCGTGCCCCGCAGCGACGGGGGGTCCCGCCGCGCGTCCGACTCTCCCTAGCGATGGGGACTGGTCTTTCGGTCGGTCTCCCACAGCAGAAGATGGGGCGAGGAGAAACCATGGGCAAATGGCAGCTTCCCCCTACCGGAGGGCATATGGACCGGGCCAGCGGGGTCTATCTGCAGAACATGACGATGGCCCAGGTCAATGAGCGCCTGCAGAAGAACGACGTCATCATCGTCCCGGTTGGTAGCACCGAGTGCCACGGGGCGGGGCAACCCCTCGGTGAGGACACGTTCCTTGTCACCCGCATGGCCGAGGCGGTGGCGTTGCGCACCGGTTGCACGGTGGCCCAGCCGGTCTGGTACGGCTCGCATCCTTACCCGCACCTCGGCATGCCGGGCACTGTGGTGATCCCCGAAGAGAGCTTTCTTGCCTACCTCCGCGGCATCATCGCCGGCCTGTGGAACGCCGGCTTCCGCAAGCAGATCTTGCTCAACGGTCACGGCCAGGAGGAAGTGATCCCACTGGCCCTGCACCAGTTCACCAAAAAGTACCAGGTGCCGGCGATCCTCGTCTCGCTGCATTGGCCTACCGTCATCCACGACTACCTCAAGGACAGGGCGCATGGCGGACCCTTCGAGACGCCCTTCCAGCATGCCTGCGAGGTCGAGGCCTCCTACTCCCTCGCTCTCTTTCCCGAGCTGATGCAGATGGAGCACGTGGTCGACACAAAGCCTGAGGGCTTTATGCCGCCCGGCCACGTCGACAAGGGAGGCGAGGTGTACCACGCCCCGATCAAGGGCCACGAGCAGGTGGGCTTTGGCGGCATCGAAGTGGTCGTCTACCCGGAGGGTGTCATCGGTCGGCCATCGCTGGCCAGCGCCGACAAGGCCATCCCCGGCTTGGAGGCCCTCCTCGACTACATGGAGCGGCTGATCGGCGACATCCTGCAGCGCTTCCCGCCCGGCGTGCTGCCCCCGACCGACAAGGTTACCATGCGGGACAGGGACGAGATCGAGGCACTCCTGAGAGGCCCCCTGCGGGGCGGCAAGCACCTCTACACCGTCGCCTATCCCCCGTGACCACGCCTGCCGCCCATGGCCTCCCCCGGCTGCAGAATCTGCAGCCGGGCTGGTCTGCATGGAGGGTGATGCTATGAAGATGCTTCGCGTGGATATGGCCCGGCAGCAGGCCACCTGGGAGCCCGTGCCGCCCGTATACGAGCGGCTGGGTGGCCGGGCGCTGATTGCCCGCATCCTCCTCGAAGAGGTGCCCGCGACCTCCGAGCCCCTCGGGCCCGCCAACAAGCTCATCCTCGCCCCGGGCCTCCTGGGCGGCACTGCCGCGACATGCTCGGGGCGTCTGTCTGCGGGTGGCAAGAGCCCCCTGACCGGCGGCGTGAAGGAGGCCAACGCCGGTGGAAACGCTGGCGGGGATCTGGGCCGCCTCGGCATCCGCGGCGTGATTGTCGAGGGCCAGGCCCCGCCTGGCGAGCTGTATGTGCTGCACGTCTCGGCCGACCGGGCAGAGCTCGTGCCAGCCCACGAGCTGCGTGGCCTCGGCACCTATGCCACAGCCGAAGCGCTGAAAGCGCGATGGGGCGCCCATTGCACGGTCATCTGCATCGGACCCGCCGGCGAGCGGCGCCTCGCGGCGGCTGGCATCGCCGTGACCGGCGAAGGGCGCCAGAACAGCCGCCATGCGGCCCGCGGCGGCCTCGGCGCGCTGATGGGCTCCAGGGGCCTCAAGGCCGTCGTCCTCGACGCTCGCGGGGCCCCAGTTGTTCCCCTCGCCGAGCCCGAGCTCTTCCGCCGCGCCAGCCGGCGCTTTGCCCGGGAGCTCATCGAGAGCCCGAAGACCGGCAAGAAGGGCTCCAGCCACCTGTACGGCACCGCCTCCATCGTCAGCGCCGTGAACGAGCTGGGGGCACTGCCAACGCGCAACTTTCGCGAGGGTCGGTTCGAACAGGCCGAGAACCTGCGGGGCGAGACCAACCGTGAGATCACCCTGAGCCGGGGCGGCGAGATGGGTACGCGCTGTATGCCCGGCTGCGTGATAGCCTGCAGCAACGTGTTTGTCGACCCGACCGGCAAGCCAATCGTCGCTACCCTCCAATACGAGACGATCGGCCTCCTCGGCTCGAACCTTGGCCTCGGCACCCTCGACGACGTGGCCGAGCTGAACTACCTCTGCAATGACCTCGGCCTCGACACCATTGAGATAGGCGCTGCCCTCGGTGTGGCGGCCGAGGCCGGCCTCGCCAGGTTCGGCGACAAGGAGGGCTTTGCCGCTCTGATCCATGAGATCGCTCGGGACACAGTCTTGGGGCGGACCCTCGGGCAGGGCGTGGTGGTGACGGGGCGAGTCCTAGGCGTCAGCCGGGTGCCTGCCTGCAAGGGGCAGGGCATGCCGGCCTACGACCCACGTGCGCTCAAGGGCAACGGTGTGACCTATGCCACTTCCCCCATGGGAGCCGACCACACGGCAGGCAATGCCTTCGGCGCCCGCAACGAGGTCGCGCCCCTCGCCATTGAAGGCCATCCCGCCCTCACGCGCAGGCTGCAGCTCGGCGCCGCCATGCTCGATGCAACCGGCCTCTGCCTCTTCGCCCGGCCTCCAGTGTGGGCCGACCCCCAGCTGATGGTGGACCTGATCAACGGCTGCTACGGCTGGGGCTGGACGGTCGAGGACCTCGACCGTTTCTGCCGGCAGATTCTGCGCGACGAGCTCGAGTTCAACCGCCGCGCCGGCTTCACCGCAGCCCACGACCGCCTGCCCGAGTTCATGATGTGCGAGCCGCTCCCGCCTCACAACGCGGTGTTTGACGTCCCGCAGGACGACCTCCACGCAGCGCTCGCGGGCCTGTGAGGCGTGTCCGCCAGCCATCATCTCGGAGGGCATAGCACTGCAGGCGCCAGACGGGGTCCCGGCTGTTGGGAGCTGCCATGGTAGAGGTGCACATCTTTCTTCCGCTGTGGCCCGCCGACATGCGGGATCAAGAGCTCGACCTGGGTGGGCGTCAGGTGCGCGTGCATGAGCTCATCGCCAGCCTGGGCCTCAACCCCGACGAGGTCGGCATCGTCACCATCGACGGCCGGCAGTGCGAGGACGACGCTGTCGTCCCGCAGACCTGCCGACTCTGCATCTTTGGGTTGCTTTCCGGCGGGTAGGTGCGTGCTATGGCTGAGCCCGAGGGTCGTCGCATCCCCGTGGTGGCGCTCACAGAAGCGTGCGTGCATCTTCTGCAGCAGGCCGGCGTCCCAGCCGGGCAGGCCGCGCTGATAGCCGACGTCTGCGTCCAGGCGGACCTGCGCGGGGTCGAGTCCCACGGCGTGCTGCGCTTGCCGGCCTATATCCACCAGGTGACGCACGGCCTCCTGGCCGCCGATACGCGCGTCGACGTCGTGCGCGATCACAGGGCAACGGCCCTGCTGGACGGCAACGGCGGGTTCGGCCAGGTCGCAGCAGCCGAGGGGATGCGCCACGCGATACACAAGGCAAGAGAGCACGGCCTGGGTGCGGTCGGCGTGCGCAACGCCAGCCACTTTGGCATGGCCGCTTACTATGCGATGATGGCCCTGCCCCACGACGCCATCGGCATCGTCATCTCCAACGCAGCACCCTCCATGGCTCCCTGGGGCGGCATAGACGCCATCCTCGGCAGCAACCCGCTGTGCGTGGCCATCCCCACCGGAACCGACATGCCGATCGTGCTGGACATGGCGACCAGCGTGGTTGCCCGGGGCAAGATCCGCCTGGCGGCAGAAAAGGGGGAAAAGATCCCGGCCACCTGGGCGCTGGATGACGCCGGCCGGCCCACGGAAGACGCCGCAGCAGCCCTCAAGGGCACACTGCTCCCCGTCGGCGGGCCCAAAGGGTATGGCCTCTCGCTGGTGAACGACGTACTGGCCGGCGTGCTCACCGGCGCCCCCTTCGGCCCCAGCATCCCCTCGGTACACGATCTGACCCGCCCCTCCGCGGTCGGGTTCTATCTCCAGGCCATCGACATCCAGGCGTACCTCCCGCTCGACAGCTTTTTCGCCCGCATTCAGCAGTTGATCGCCGAGATCAGAGGGTCCAGGCGCGCGGAGGGCGTATCCCGCATCTATCTGCCGGGCGAGCCAGAGCTCGAGCGGGCGAGGGACCGGCTCGCCAATGGTATTCCGGTCCCTCCTCCGGTGCTCCAGAGTCTGCGGGATCTGGCGGCTCGTCTTGGCATCACCCTCCCGCTGTAGAAGCAGCTTCAGGGGCGGACAGGCCGCTTTTCCGCCGTCCCTCGGCCCTTGTCGGAGGGTACCCCATCCCCCCGGCCCCCGCTTCCTCCGCCGCCGAGGCGGCGGGGAAGGGGGCGTCTTGTTTCTGGAGGGGGTGGAGTTTGGCCTTTTGAGGTACTCGCCCCTCACTATTACCTCCACCGCCCGTCAGCAGTCGTGTACCGCGGCTCGTGCTCTAATGCCCCCACCCCCAACCCCTCCCCCAGGCGGGCACG
>DYEI01000210.1 GCA_020725765.1 Anaerolinea sp.
CCCCTCCCCCTGGCGGAGGCGTCGCGTCCGCCGGGGGGAGGGGAACTCTCTTTCGTAGGCGGTTTCGGGCGGTCGAGCGCGCCGTGGCGCGCTCGCCCGCCCGAAACCGCCCATCTGTCATCACCCCTCTCCCAGGCAGGCGCCCGGCGCCTGCCTGGGAGAGGGGTAGGGGTCGGGGCACTCAGTTGCAGCACATCGCGGCTGCCGCTCGGCGAGTCCCGAGCAACCAATCCGCATCTGTTTGACAGAGCGCCCTTGTGCTGCTAGAGTAGCGCCCAGCCAAGAGATGATCAGGGAAGAGGGGAAGCATGTCCTCGAGCACGCTGGTAGACGTCGTCATCCCTGTCTACAACGAGGAAGAGGCCCTCGAGCACAGCATCGCGACGCTGTCGGCCTTTCTCGAGGCGAACTGTCCCTACCGGTGGCGTATCGTCATCGCGGACAACGCCTCAACCGACCGGACGCCTGAGATCGGCCGCCGCCTCGCGGAGCAGAGCGAGCGGGTGGACTATATCCGCCTCGAGCAGAAGGGACGCGGCCGCGCCCTGCGCTACGCCTGGAGCCACAGCAGCGCCGATGTGCTGAGCTACATGGATGTGGACCTCTCCACGGACCTGAGCTGCTTCATGCCCCTCATCGAGCCTCTGGCCAACGGCCGCCATGGGGTGGCCATTGGGTCCCGCCTGGCCCCGGGCGCCAAGGTGAAGCGAGGCCTCAAGCGCGAGGTCATCTCGCGCATCTACAACCTCATGATCAGGGTGCTCTTCCCCCGGAAACGCTTCACCGACGCCCAGTGTGGCTTCAAGGCCATCACTCAGAACGCCGCCAGGGAGCTCCTGCCCCTCGTGAAGGACCAGGCCTGGTTCTTTGACTCGGAGCTCCTGCTCAAGGCTGAGGCCCGCGGCTACCGCATCCACGAAGTGCCGGTAAAGTGGGTCGATGACCCGGGCACGCGCGTCAAGATCGTGAAGACGGCCTGGGAAGACATCAAGGGCCTCCTGCGCGTACGTTTCGGCGGGTGACCGGCGTCTGATCCTGCCTGGCAGTGTGCGGCAAGAGCCTCCTCATGTGCGCCGCAGGCCGGTCAGAGCTGAGCCACGCCGCGCTCCGCGTCGTGCCGCCCGCGCCTCAGACCGTCAACTCCCCTGTGCACTTTGCGGGCCGTTTCGGCTCCATGCTATAATTGCACACAGGGTCGTTGTTTCCACAATCTTCCGTCTTGGCCGAAGGAAGGATGGCGCTGATGAGACGCCGGTGTCTGTCCGTGTTCGCCCTGGTCGCTTTGCTCCCTCTCCTTGCCGTCACTGCCTGCAGTGCCCCGCCGACCGCCACCCCCACCAGTGAGCCAACCCCGAGGCCCGTGTTCACTGAGATGCCGACAGCGAGCGCAACGCCCGAGGCAACCGCGACCCACACGCCCGAGCCCACCCCAACGCGCAACCCCAACATCAATCCGCTGACGGGCGAGGAGGTGTCCGATCCTGAGGTGCTCCGCCACCGGCCGATTCTCATCCGGTACGGGCATGACCGGGTCGCCCGCCCGCCATCAGGGCTCGGCAGCGCGGATGTGGTGTTCGAGGAGGCGGCGGAGGGCGGATTCATCACTCGCATCACGGGCGTGTTCCTCGGCAGGCTTCCGGAGGTCGCGGGTCCGGTCCGCAGTGCACGCCCGGCGGTGATCGACATGGTCTGGCAGCTGAACGGGGTCCTCGTCTACGCCGGAGCTTCCGGGGGAACCCAGTGGCTTCTCATCAACGAGCAGCCGTGCCCACTCTACTGGCACGTGGGCCACGGGGCGGACCTCTTCTTCCGATCGAGCAGCAAGCCCTCGCCGCACAACCTGTACGTACGGCCTGCTGAGGTGCGTCAGCGCATGGTCGAGGAGGGGATCGACATCCCGCAGGAGCTGAGGGGCTGGCGGTTCAGCACGGAGGCGCCTGCCGGCACACCTGCCACGCGCATCCATGTGCCGCACCCCTGGATGGCCGTCGCTGACTATACCTATGACGAAGCATCGGGCACCTATCTGCGCTTCGTGGAGAGGGTGCCCCACACGGATGCCTTGACCGGCAAACAGCTCGCTCCGGCCAACGTGATCGTCCTCTATGCCGAGTACAAGGTATCGGACATTGTCGAGGACACGCTGGGGAACACAGCCTTCTTCGTGACGCTCGTCGGCGAGGGGCGCGTGCAGGTCTTCCGCGATGGCGTGATGGTCGAGGGGACGTGGCGCCGCGACGGCAAGGACCAGATGTTCGCCTTTCTGGACAAAGATGGCAAGGAGATCCCCCTGAAGCCTGGGCAGACCTGGATCGACATCCTGCCCCTCGACGCGAAGGCCGAGGTCCAGTAAGGGGCGAAGGCGGCGGGGCTTCAGCCTTCGGCAGCGTGTGACTGCGCGGGTGCGGCAACCCCCGCGCCCTGCCCCATCAGGGCGTCAACGATCCGCTTTGCGGCATGTCCATCGCCATAGGGGTTCACGGCCCGCGCCATGCGCTGGTACTCGGCGGGGTCTTCGAGCAGCCGCACCGTCTCTGCGACGATGCGGGAGCGCTCCGTGCCGACAAGGCGCACGGTTCCTGCCTCTACGGCTTCCGGCCTCTCGGTCACGTCGCGGAGCACGAGGACCGGCTTGCCCAGCCCCGGCGCCTCTTCCTGAATACCCCCAGAGTCGGTCAGCACCAGGTGCGCCCGCTGCATGAGGTGCACGAGGGGCAGATAGTCCAGGGGCGGCAGCAGGATAACGTTCGGCACCTCACCAAGGAGCTGGCGCACCGGCCCCCAGACGTTGGGGTTGAGGTGCACCGGATAGATGATGCGTAGCTCATCGCCATAGCGCTCGGCCAGCTCCCGCAGGGCCAGGCAGATGCTCTCCAGAGGCCTCCCGAGGTTCTCGCGGCGGTGCGCCGTGACCAGGATAACCCGGGTGTGCGGCGGCGCGACTGTGGGGAGGTCTCCTCCCGGCAGCGTCCCGTCAAAGGGCAGCGAGGCCACCCAATGCAGGGCGTCGATCACCGGGTTGCCGGTCACCAGTATCTGCTCCGCTGGTACGCCCTCCCGGAGCAGGTTCTGGCGTGAACGCTCGGTTGGCGCAAAGTGCAGGTCCGCGACCACGCCCGCGACGCGACGGTTGATCTCCTCCGGAAAGGGCTGCCACTTGTCGTAGGTGCGCAGCCCCGCCTCGACGTGGCCCACCCTCGCATGCGCGTAGAAGGCGGCGAGAGAGGCGGCGGCCACGGTGGTCGTGTCCCCCTGCACGAGCACCCAGTCCGGCTTGAGCTCCCGCAGGACGGGCTCGAGACGAGCCAGCACGGCTGCCGCGACCCCCGCGAGGGTCTGGTTTTCCTCCATGACGGCCAGGTCATAGTCGGGGGTGATGCCGAAAAGCTCGAGCACCTGATCCAGCATCTGCCGGTGCTGGCCCGTGACACAGACGAGCGACTCGACCCCTGAGCCGCTGCGGCGCTCGAGCTCGCGGATGACCGGGGCCATCTTGATGGCCTCCGGACGGGTGCCGAAGACGCTAAGTATCCTCATCACCATCACACTCCGTCGCCGATCAGGCGGCGACACGGCGGATTTGGATTATAGTACGACCCGCCCGGGGTGCAAAGGCGCAGGCGGATTGGGGTGTAGTTCACCCTGGGGGCAGGCTCATCTGTGCTGCTGGCATGGCCCCCACCCCTGACGTGGAGTTTGGCCTTTCTGAGGCCCTGGCCGCTCGCCATCACCTCCATCGCCTGTCAGCAGTCGTGTGGCGCGGCTCGTGCTGCAACTCCCCCACCCCCGACCCCTCCCCCAGGCGGGCACG
>DYEI01000018.1 GCA_020725765.1 Anaerolinea sp.
AGGGACCAGGACCTGAAAAGGCCAAACTCGAGCCCCTCGAGAAATGAGACGCCCCTTCCCCGCCGCCGAGCGGCGGGGAAGGGGCACGGGGGCATGGGATATCCTCCGGCAGGGGCCGAGCGACGGCGGCTAAAGCAGCCTGGCCGCCTCTGAAGGGGCACGGCGGAGGGGATTCCCCGACCAGTTGGCGCCAGGCCGATCCCGATGGGCAGGGCTCCCAGCAGCCTGCCTCCATGCCATGCGCTGAACGCGAGTCTGAACACGTACCCGGAGGCGGCCATTTCGTCTTCAAGGCGAATTGTGCTAGTTTGTGCGTGTCACGGTGTCACAAACACTCCCCGGCGTGCGTCATAGAAGTGGGAGGGAGGTGACCCGTGGCGACGCAGTATTGCTCCGCGCCCCTTCGGAGAGTGAGGGACGGCGATATGGCCTCCTTTGAGGCGATCTTTGAAGCGTATCATCAGCGTATCTGCCGCTACCTGTCGTCGCTGGTCAATGATCTGGACCTCGCCGAGGACCTCGCCCAACAGACCTTCCTCAAGGCCTATCGGGCCCTGGGCCGTGGCTCCTCCCCGGATAACCTGCAGGCCTGGCTCTACGCCATTGCCACGAACACGGCCCTCTCGGCTCTGCGGCGGCGCAGGCTTGTCCGGTGGCTGCCCTTCGGTCCTCAGGCGGAAAGGGCTGCGTCGCCAGAGCTCGACCACGATGCGCGCCTCGGTCAGCAGGAGCTGGTGCGGCTGGCCCTCGGCAGGCTGGCGCCTGGCGATGCCGCCTGCCTGCTGCTGCGGCTGCAGCAGGGGCTCTCCTATGGTGAACTGGCCGAGATGCTGGGCACGTCGATCCCTGCCGCGAGGATGCGCGTGTCGCGCGCCCGGGCGGCCTTCCGTGAGGCCTATCTCCGGCTCTCCGAGGAGGAGAAGCGATGAACTGCAGGGAGATACGCGATCTGCTGCCCCTCTATGCCGACGGAGATCTCGGGAACGGTGAGCAGAAGGCAGTTGCCGAGCACCTGGCTCTCTGCGCGGAGTGCGCCAGACGCCTCGAGGTCGACTGCACTCTGGCCGCTCTCCTGACCGACCTTACGCCGCCCGAGCGTCTGGCCGAGATGGAACGCTCCCTGCGGGAGAGGGTTATGGCGGAGGTGCGCAGGGAGCGGCGCTGGCAGCCGCTATGGCGGATGGCGGAGCGTGTGGGTAACGTGACCGCGTGGGCGACGGTAGCGACGGTGGCCGCGCTTCTCGTGCTGGCGTTGGCCGTGTCCTGGCGTCCGATGATGCAGAGGTTGGGCAGGGCAACGCCCACGCCAGGCGTGCCGGCACCCAGGTTCGGGCCGGCCCGGGACCTCATCGATCTGCCTCCGGATGTGGGACTGGGGCAGTGGGCCATCTCACCGGATGGTCGCTGGGTGGCCTGTATCGCACTCAAGGAGGGCGCGGGGGACGACTCTCGCCCGTATCAGGCCGTGGCCATGAACCTGCAAAGCGGCCAGATGGTGACGCTCGTTCCCGACCTCACCGAAGGTGGGCCCGGCGCGCAGATATCCTGGTTCCCGGATAGCCGCCGCGTGCTCCTGCTGGTACCGGCAGAGCCCGGGCTCCGAGCGCGCCTGCTCGTCAAGGGCCTCGACGATGCGCCTGCGACCGCCCTGGTTACGGCGGACGAGGTGTATGGCCTTGGCGAGGCGGTGCCCTCTCCGGACGGTGAGCTCGTCGCCTTCACCTGCCTCCATCCGGCCGATCCCGCGCCCGTCCCAAGAATCGGCGTCGAGGTTGTGGCCGTCGATGGGTCGGGGCGGCGACAGATCGTGGAGCCGGATCACTTTATCGGACAGCTGGCCTGGACGCCAGACGGCCGTGAGATTGTGTACTTCAAGGGCAAGGGCGGCACACCGCCCGACGACGGCGATGCCTATGCGGTGTCGATCGACGGCGGCGAGCCCCGGCTCCTCCTGTCGCAGCGGCGCCTGGCCGGCTGGTCGCCCGACGGCATGCGGGCTCTGTGGTTGCGAGAGCCCGCCGAGCGCAACGGGTCGACGGAGCTCACGGTGAGCTCCTGGCCGCTGGCCGGCGGGCCGAGGCTGCTGGCTGAGGGCGTGGATGCCGCGGGTGTGGCCTGGGTTGGCGACCGATGGGTGGCGTACGCGCAGAGGGGTGTGCTCTTCCTCGGGGCGGTCGATGGAGGGGTCTCGCCTCTGCGCCTGAGCCCCGAGGGCGAGTGGGCGGCGGCGCCGGTATGGCTGCCGGGCAAGGGTCTGGCCTACGCCGCTGAGCGTCCGGAGCAGCGCGCCGGTGTCACCCTGCGGCTCCTGCCGCTGGTGGAGGTGGAGGAGCAGCCGACGGCTGTGCCGACCCAAACGCCCGTCCCGACCCGCGCACCTGGCCTCGAGGCCATCGCGACCTCGGAGCGGGGGCCAGCGGGCGCGCTGGTCGGGCGGATCCTCATCACCAACACCGGCAGCATGCCGGTCACGTTGCAGGGCTCGCCTATCGTGGCGATTGTCGACGGGGCGGGAAACGAGTTGCCTACGCTGCGAGGGGAGTGGCAGGACCCCAACTCGGTGCCCGATCGCCCGGTCACGCTCGAGCCCGGCGGGCAGGCACAGGCGAGGTTCACGTGGGCTAACTACTGCGGCGCGGCCCCGCCCGGTCCGCTCACCTTCAGGTTGAGGCTGCCAGCCGGCGACTGGCTCGACGCGCCGGTGCTGGACGCGTCGGGCAAGCCGGTGGCGGAACTGCCCCGCTGCAACACCGAGGCCCCCGCCTCGGCGCTGACCATGGATCCCTTTGAGCCGGCCGAACCGGTCAGCGCCCCGACCCCGCAGTCGGGAGCGACGGCCATGGTCAGCATCATGTCGCTCGAGATGGAGGACTCCTCAGCGGGGTGGGCCGTGTCGGAGCGGCGTATCCTGCGCACGGCCGACGGCGCCCGGACCTGGCAGGACGTGACCCCCGACGGTGCCCGCGCCGCAGGCACCTGGGTGGTCGGCAGCGCCTTCGAGGGAGCGAGCGCTTGGGTGGCGTGCTGGGATCAGCCCTCGGGGCGGCTCAGCGTCTGGTCCACAGCGGATGGAGGGGAGACCTGGCAGCGCTCAGAGCTGCCGGCAGCCGGGATGGGGGTGAACCTGTGCTTCATCGATGGTGGCCGCGGCTGGGCGCTGGTGCACCAGGGGGTCGCTGCGGGCAGCGAGGGGGTGACGCTCCTGAGCAGCGCCGATGGCGGGCGCACGTGGCGGGAAGTGGCACACTCCGATCCCCAGAACCCGGCGGCAGGTGGCCTGCCCTTCGGTGGCCTGAAGCAGGGGATCACCTTTGCCGACGAGAGAACTGGCTGGCTGGTGGCCTCAGAGCCCGTTCCCGGAAAGGTCCCTCTCTACGTCACGCGCGACGGAGGTCGCACCTGGCGCGAACAATCCCTTGAGCTGCCGGAGGGTTGGGAGGGGGCCGAGGGCGTCCCTTCCGCGCCGATCTTCTTTGGGCCGATGGAAGGGGCGCTCCCCGTGAGGGTCGCGGGCGAGCGCAATGGAATCGTGCTCTACCGGACGCGGGACGGAGGCCAGACCTGGAGTGTGTTGGACTGGCCCTCGGATGGGTGGACGCAGAAGGCCGTGGCGGTGCTCAGCGTGGATGAGGTGTGGGTGCTGGGTGAGGGCGCCGATGGAGGGATCCCCGTGCTGTATCACACTCGCGACGGCGGCCGGACCTGGCGGGGGCTGAAGGCGGACCTGCCGGCGCGTGACGCGCGGCACATCGAGTTCGCTGGCGAGCGCGGCTGGGCTCTGGCCGACGGGGGCGTCTTCAGGACCGACGATGGCGGCCAGATGTGGACCAGGCTTGACCCCGTCGTCAGCCTGCCGGCGCTGCCCGGTGAGACCGCCACACATACGGACACCCAGATCGGCTATGCCCTCGACTATCCGGCCGAGTGGTACATCCGGGCCGAGCCGGGCTGGACGGTAATCCTCACCTCGTTCGATGCCTCGGGACCGGGTATCGGGGGCCTCCGGCCGGGGCAGGCCAAGGTTGACCTCCTCCCTGACAAGGCCTGGCACAGCCGATCCCTGGAGCAAATGGTGAGCGAGGTAGGCTCGGGGGATGGCGTCCTCTGGGAGGAGCGCTGGACGCTCTCGGGCGGGGTTCCGGCCGTACGCCTGCAGGTCCGGAGCGAGGTTGCGGGCGAGGCAGCGCTGCTGTGCGTCGTCATCAACGGGCAGAGCCTGAGCCTGCAGGGCTACGGCGATCTCGTGCTCTTTGATGCGATAGCGGCATCGCTGCGGCCGGTCGGAGATAGCTGACCGGCACGTCTGCCGGGCACAGGCTCCGGGTGGCAGCCCGGCATCCTGCTTTCACCTCTCGGCCAAAGCTTGAGGTAGGGGGTCATCAAGCACTCGACTCTGGCCTTTGAGAGCGCGATCCGCGGTACCGTGCCCGTTCAGGGGCGGACAGCCTTCTTCGGTCGTAGGGCGAGGGCATGGCCCAACGAGGGACCCCGACGCCTAACCCCGCCCCCGCGGCGCGCCAGCGGAGCCAATAACACCCATAATAATGAAAGCGGACAAGAGCCCTTGCATCGGCGTAGCGATGGCAGTACAATGCGCGGCGCCCTGCAGGGGCTGGATCATACCGGGAGGTGACGGGCGGTGGCGAGCGAGTTGCTCCGGATGAGGATAGAAGAGGCGCTGGTCGAGGGCCAGCTTCCCTGTGAGGAGGCCTTTCGCATCGCGCGGGAGGTGCGCGTCAGCCCCGCCGATGTTGGGAAGGTGGCGGACGAGATGGGTGTGCGCATCTCCCGTTGTCAGTTGGGGCTGTTTGGCTATGGGCCCAAAGCCGAAGGGAAGCATCGGATCGTGCAGCCGCTGGCGGAGGTGCCGCCACACCTCTCGGAAGCGATGCGGGAGCGGCTGGTCGAGGGGCGGCTTCCCTGCGCCGTTGCCTGGTCCCTGGCGCGGCGGTTTGGCCTCACACGGCTCGAGGTCAGCGGGGCAGCGGAGGCCCTGGGCATACGCATTTCGCGGTGTCAGCTTGGGTGCTTCTAGCGCGGCCAACCGACATTGACACGCCCGAGCCCGGGCCATATAATGCCCCTGGCCTGCAAGTCGATGCCGAGCTGCGGGAGTGACGAGGAAGGGAGATCGATGCACGTACTGATCACCGGCGGCGCGGGCTTTTTGGGCGTGCCGCTGGCCAACCAGCTCGCCGCTCAGGGGCACCATGTTCGTGTCTTGGATGACCTGAGCGCTGGCGACCGCGAGCGCCTCGACCGGCGAGTGGCCCTCACGCGGGGCGACACGCGCGACATTCCCAAGCTCTGGACGCTGCTGCGCGGCGTGGACTGCGTCTACCACCTCGCCGCCCGCGTGTCGGTTCCCGAGTCGGTCCTCTATCCCGTCGAGTACAATGCGGTCAATGTGGGCGGAACGGTCGCGCTCATGACCGCGGTGCGCGATGCCCAGGTCAAGCGCGTGGTCCTGGCCTCATCCGGTGCCGTCTATGGCGAGCAGGCGGCCCAGCCGGTCTCGGAGGAGGCTGTCCCCCGTCCGCAGACGCCCTATGCCGTCAGCAAGCTGGCCGCGGAACAGTACGTCCTGGCTCTGGGTGCGCTGTGGGGGATCGAGACGGTCATCCTGCGCATCTTTAACGCCTATGGACCCGGCCAGCCGATCCCGCCTACGCATGCTCCGGTCATCCCCCAGTTCCTCAAGCAGGCCCTCGGCGGGGGCTCACTCGTCGTCTACGGCAACGGCGAGCAGACCCGGGACTTTGTCTACGTACTGGACGTGGTTGAGGCCTTGCAGGCCGCCGGAACGGCGGCCGGGGTGGATCGTGCCGTGATCAACATCGGGTCCGGCATGGAGGTCAGCATCAACGAGCTGGCGCGCAAGGTGGGAGAGGCCGTGGGACGCACACCCCACGTGCTCTACTCCAGCGCGGAGAGCGGCGGAGTGTCGCGGCTGGTCGCGGACGTGCGCAAGGCGCGCGAAAAGCTGGGCTTCCGGCCTCGAATCTCTCTCGACGAGGGCCTGCGGCGCACACTGGCCGAGGATCCCCAGTTCGGCAGGTAGCCTTGCCCAGACTGCCTACGTCCCGGGCGGATCGCTCTCGCTCTCCGGTTGAAGGGGCTCGTCGGGGATGGTTACCGCGTTCGCGAGGGGGGCTCCCTCGGCGGGGAGGGTGGCCTCGCCGAGGGTGGGTGTACGCGCAAAGATCAGGTAGCCGGTATGGGCTACGATGCGATCTACCGGGCGTAGCCGCCCCGGCACCGGCTTGTAAGGCCTCAGCAGCAACTCCTCAACCTCGATGGCCCCAAAGCCCAGCCGTTGCAGGCCCGTCAGCGTGTCGATCACCTGATTGGCCGTCGGTACGAGGGCGCCAAAGAAGCCTCCCGGTTTGACCGCCTGTCGCACCTGTTCGAGGTACTCCCATGGCTCGCGCAGGTCCAGGAAGCAGGCATCCACATCGGTCTCATCAAAGCCAGCGGCAATATCCCTTAGCTTAAAGTCTACATAAGGAAGGAGCCCCAGCGAGTCGACGTTCTTACGGGCGAGGCTGAGCATGTCAGGCCGTACCTCGTAGGAGACGACGCAGCCATGGGGACGGATGGCGTTGGCAAGGGCGATGGTCATGGCGCCCGAGCCGGAGCCTGCTTCGATGACCCTCTTGCCGCTGCTGATGTTCAGCTTGAGCAGGACGTAGCCGATGTCCTTGGGGTACATGATCTGGGAGGCCCGGCGCAGCTTTAGCAAGAGGTCATGCAGCGACGGCTCGAGCGCGAGGAAGGGCATGTCGAGGTGCGTGTACACCGTGCGCCCTAGCGGCGTACCGATGAGGGCGTCGTGGGGGATCATCCCCCGGTGCGTGTGGAGCACCTCGCCAGGCTGCAGGCGAATCAGAAACCGTTTGCCGTCCGGCCCGTAGAGGAGGGCCAGGTCTCCGGCTTGCGCGTTTGGCATCACTACCTCCGGGGTGGGATTATACGGTAGCCACAGGCCAAAGGCAAGCGTTGAGATAGCTGTTCAGTCTCGCCTCCGGGCGGCGCCGGCTGCTACAAGTCGCCTCCACGCCCGCTCCCCTCTCCCGAGCGGGCATGCCGTGCCCGCTCGGGAGAGGGGCGGACTGGCCACTCTGGCCGCCGTCCCTCGGCCCTTGCCGGAGGGTACGCCATGCCCCCGGTCCTCGCTTCCTGCGCCGCCGAAGCGGCGGGGAAGGGGGCGTCTTATGTTGGGGAGGGGCTCGAGTTTGGCCTTTTCAGGTCCTGGTCCC
>DYEI01000211.1 GCA_020725765.1 Anaerolinea sp.
CGAGGCGTCACCGGCGGCGAGATGGCCGCAGAGGGCGGAAGGAACCTATCCCCCCGTGCCGGCTATTCATTACCCACAAGTGATCTGGGGGAGCGCAGGTGCCCGCGGCCTGCGCAGCACCTCGCGACGCCGCCCCCACCCCTGCCCCGCCCTCTCGCGGACGCAATGCGTCCGCGAGAGGGCGGGGCAGGGGTGGGGGCACTCTGGAGTTGCGGCCCATCGCGGCTGCCGTTCGGCGTGTTCCGAGCACGAGTGTGGGCGGCGGACGGTCCCGTCGGATGGACACCGCAGGGCAGTCTCATCCGCCGTGACACTATGCAGCCCGATTCATGGGTAGCGCAGAGGTCTCCAGAGGAGGCGCGGGGCCGAGCAGCCCTTTTCGCGTCCTCGCCTCCTTCGCGTCTTCGCGATCCAGCCCCCGCCGCTGTGCACGGCTCGCCTTCCGTAGTATAATACCCGCCGCGGGCCGCAGGCGGAGGGCACAGGGCCCAGCCCTACGGCCCGCGTGCGTTGTCTGCCCGTCCCCGTGGGAGGTGTTCGCTGGTGGATGAGCTGGAGGCCCGGCTGACGGCCGAGGAGCGCGCCCTGCTCGACGGCCTGAACAGCCCGCCGCGCATCCAGGCGTTCCTGGACTCGATCCCTTACAGCACAGACTCCATCTACCGCTCGCCGCTGCGCGTCCTGCGGGAGCGCGTGGCGCACTGCTTCGACGGCGCCCTCTTTGCGGCGGCGGCGCTGCGGCGCATCGGCTACCCGCCCCTTATCGTGGAGATGCTGCCCAACGAGCGGGACGATGATCACCTGCTCGCGGTCTACAAGAAGGACCGCTGCTGGGGCGCCGTGGCCAAGTCCAACTTTGTAGGGCTGCGCTACCGGGAGCCGGTGTACCGCAGCCTGCGCGAGCTGATCATGTCCTACTTTGAGGTCTTTTTCAACGCCCTCGGCGAGAAGACTCTGCGGGGGTCCACGCTGCCGCTGAACCTGTCGGCTTTTGACCGGCTGCACTGGACGGTAAGCGACGAGGCCGCCGAGCAGATCGCCGCCCGGCTCGACCGGGTGCGGCGCGTGGCCGTGCTCACTCCCACCATGATCGAGGGCCTTTCGCTTGCCGACGAGCGCTCGCTCAAGGCCGGGCTCCTCGGCGCCGTCGAGGCCGGCCTGTTCCGGGTGGAGAGGCGGGGTTTTCTCGTTTGCGAGCGTCCCCAGGGTTGATTGCGCCGGCGGCCGAAGGGATGAAGCCCTGTCGGCGCCGCCAGAGTGGTCGTCGCTATTGGCTCCCATCCTGATACGGAGGCGATTCCATGACGTTCCGCCCCTACGATCCAGAGAAGGACCGACAGGCCGCGTTCCGCTTGTTCCGCGAGGCAGGTTGGATGGGCCGCAGCCCCGAGGAAGAGCAGGTAGCCGGCGCCGTGCTTGCCGCCTACAACACCATGGTCGCTGACCTTGACGGGAGCGCCGAGTGTCTGGTATCTGCCGCACCGGCCACCTTCCGTTATCTCGAGGAGGACCTCCCCGTCTGTGCGGTGATGGACGTCCTCACCAGCCACGTCGCCCGCAAGCAGAGGCTGGCGTCGCGCCTCACCGCCCTGCAGCTGGCACGCGGCGCCGCCGATGGCGCCCTCCTCGCTGCGCTGGGCATGTTCGAGCAGGGCTACTACAATCGCCTTGGCTTTGGGACGGGCGCCTACGAGCACATCGTGGCCTTTGATCCGGCCAGCCTCCGGGTGAAGGCCGACCATCGCGTCCCAGCGCGCCTGGGCGAAGACGACTGGCAGGAGGTGCACGCCGCACGCCTTGCCCGCATGCGCATGCACGGCTCCATCAACATCCTGGAGGGCGGGGTGACCCGGGGAGCGCTCTATCACCCCAAAGGCATCCTCGGCTACGGCTACCGGGATGGCCCCGGGGGCACCCTGTCCCACTGCGTCTGCATGGCCAATGAGGGAGGCGAGCACGGGCCCTACTTGGTGCGCGTGATTGCCTACCGCACGCGGGAGCAGTTCCTCGAGCTGATGGCCCTCTTGCGCAGCCTGGGGGATCAGGTGCACCTCATACGCATGTTCGAGCCGCCCGGGATTCAGATGCAGGACCTCCTCGAACAGCCCCTCAAGCGGCGCCGCATCAGCGAGCGCTCGAGCTATGAGGCGGGCGTCCATGCCGTGGCCTGGTGGCAGGTACGGATCCTCGACGTGCCCGGCTGCCTCGGCCGGACGCACCTGGCCGGACCCTCGGTGCGCTTCAACCTGCGCCTTCAGGACCCGGTCGAGCGTTACCTGGAGCCCGCCGCCCCCTGGCGGGGGGTAGGCGGGGACTATGTCGTCGAGCTCGGACAATCCTCGGGGGCCGAGCGCGGGTCCAATCCCTCGCTGCCGACGCTGACGGCGACGGTGAATGCCTTCACCCGCCTCTGGATGGGGATCGCCCGCGCCACCAGCCTGGCCATGACCGATGACCTGAGTGGGCCGGACGAGCTACTCTCGCAGCTGGATGACACACTTCGCCTGCCGACGCCCGTGCCGGGGTGGCAGTTCTAGGGGCTTGAACCGCCGGTTCCCTCAGGGCGCGCCGGTCGGCGGAGGGCGACACTGGCCTATCTCGCATAGGGAAGCCCCATCCCACTGCCCCGTTCCCCGCCGCTTGCGCGGCGGGGAACGGGGGAGTTTCTTCCTGTAAGGGCTTGGCTTTGGCCTTTCGGAGCGCAACTCGCGGTACCCTCCAGAACTTGCCAAGATGACCTCCAGCCATGCCGCGTCCGCGGTGCCCCTCCCCCTCGCCCCCTCCCCCGGACGGACGCCGCGGCGTCCGTC
>DYEI01000212.1 GCA_020725765.1 Anaerolinea sp.
CGTGCCCGCCTGGGGGAGGGGGTCGGGGGCGGGGGCATTACAGCACGAGCCGCGCTACACGACTGCTCACGGGCGATGGTGGCACTAGTGAGGGGCCAGGACCACAAAAGGCCAAACTCCACGGGCAGGGGTGGGGGTAGGCAGTTGCGGCGCATCGCGTCTGGCGGCCGGCGTGTCCCGAGGAGCGGTTTGTACGGCGCGTGGTCCGCTGGGATGGGAGCCAGGGCGCTATCTCATGCCCCGTGATGGTGTGCAGCCCGACTTGTGGGTAGTGCATAGCGCGCCGCGGGGGCGGGGTTAGTGGTGGGGGCCCGATGGGCCATGCCCTCGCCCTCCGGCCGAAGAAGGCTGTCCGCCTCTGAAAGGGGACATCCATGGGGCGCCGCTGCCGGCGCCTCGGAGGGGTCTTTTGCTCCGCCACAGTCCGGCCCTACGCTCGCAGAAGGTCCTGCACCGGGCTTGTGCAAAGCGTAAGGCCGGGTGGCCGGCAGAGCGTCCGGGGCAGGCTGGCTGATCGCGAATCTGCTGAGTGATCTTGAGGCACCCTGGCCGGGTGGCACGTCGTTGGGGCCGGCGGTGTCGGGGCGGTGCCCGGGCGAGCAGCGGCCGCGCAGTCGGGCCGGGGGGGGGCGCGGCGCATGGCCGGCAGACGAGAGCGGGGGTCAGGAGCGGAACCGGGGTATCCCATCAATGACCGGCCAGACCGTGCCGCAGGCCGGGCAGGCGAGGTTGCGATCGGCGTCGGGCTGGAGGTCGGTCCCATGGCAGCGCAGGCAGCGGAACAGGGGTCGGCCGGGCCGTGGCTGGCCGGGATCGCCGATGGCGCGGCAGCGCAGGAAGATGCTGGGGGTAAGGCGCAGCGGTGCAAGGGGGCGCTGCAGGAGGCCGTCGAGGTCGGCGAGGAGCTGCGGCGGGAGGGTCCGCTTGAGCAGCTCGACGCGGAAGAACGAGACGGCGCGCTCCTGCTCGATGGCAAAGCCTGCGGCAGCGAGCTGCTGGCGCACGTAGGCCGGGTGAAAGGCATAGTTGAGGCGGGCGAACTCGTAGGGCCCGAGGGTGAAGGGGCTGGGACCCCGGCGCAGGGCGTAGCGGAGTATGGCCTTGAGATGGCGCTTGCTGGCGTGCTCGAGGATGAGGGTGCCGCCGGGGCGCAGGATGCGCCGCAGCTCGCGCAGCACCGCCGGGACATCCGCTGCGTGGTGGAGGACGCGCACCATCACGGCGGTGTCGCAGGCGCCATCGGCGAGGGGGATGTCGTAAAAGCTGGCGGCCACGGTGAGTGGCGGCTCGGGAGCGAGGCGGGCACGGGCGTCCCGCAGGAGGTCGGGTGAGTAGTCGAGCAGGATGATCTCGCGGTGCCCCCGGTACAGGTTGGCGAGGCGGCCGAAGCCGGCACCGACGTCGATCAGGCGGTCGCCGGAGGCGGGGAGCAGGCGGCGCAGTGCGCGACGCTCCGCGGCGTCCTCATAGTCCCTGCCCTTGCCTCGCCAAAAGTCCTGCTCGTAGGTGCTCTCCCCATAGTCGAGGACAGGGGGCTGTTGGGTCATGGCTTGCGGTCCCTCATCCTGTTTCACGTGAAACACTCCCGACTGGCCGCAGTTGAGGCGCGGAGTGTTTCACGTGAAACACTCCTTCCTGCGCCAGTTGACAGCTCTTCTTCCCTCGCTTAGAATGGGCTCCGCAACGGCTTGCCTCATCGGAGAACCCTCATGACCACCATCTTGCTGACCCGCCATGGCCAGACTGAGTGGAACCGCGAGGAGCGATACCGCGGCCGAGCCGACATTCCGCTGAACGCTACCGGCGAGCGGCAGGCGGCTGCCCTCGCCGAGCGCCTTTCGACCTTTCCGGTCACGGCGCTCTACACCAGCCCGCTCCAGCGCGCAGTCCGCACCGGCGAGATCTGTGCCGCGCGCCTCGGGCTTCGGCCGGAGGTGTTGCCTGGCCTCCTCGATATCGACTTTGGCGCATGGCGGGGCCTCACGCCGGAAGAGGCCGCGGCCCGCGACCCGGAGGTCTATCGCCAGTGGCTTGCCACGCCCGGCACGATCCGCTTCCCTGGCGGCGAGGGCCTCGAGGACGTCCAGCGCCGCGCCATGGAGGCACTGGAGACGGTCACTGCGCGTCATCCCGAGGAGACGGTCGTGCTCGTCGCCCACATGGTGGTCAACAGGGTCCTGCTCTGCACCGTCCTTGGCCTCGACCTCAATCACTACTTCGACCTCCGCCAGGACACGTGCAGCCTGAACATCTTCCGTCGCCTGGGACCCCAGCGATACGAGATCGTGACCCTGAACGACACCTGCCATATGGCCTCTGTTGGCTAGGCATGGCGGGGGCAGAGTATAGCCTGCGGCTGATGCGATGTCAAAGCCTGTCGCGAAGGGGCTTGCGCAAGCCCGATTGCTGGGGCTGCGAACCCGTTTCTGAACACCTTCGCCGTCCCCGGGCCCTTGCCGACCCCGGCAGGCGGCACGAGGGGCGATAGCAGGATCAGGACCATCTCAGGCACGCTCTCCGGGCCAGGCCGAGACGGCCCTCTGCCGGAGGGCACCGGGCCTCGATATGCCACGGGGTCGTCGCTGGCCCCGTTGATCACGCCCGCCGTTGGCTTCCCTGGGTCTATGGGGAGCCAGCGGCGGGCCTGTTAATACGGAGGTGAGCCATGGAACGCAAGCCGGTAAAAAAAGTCGTCCTCGCCTACTCCGGTGGCCTCGACACCTCGGTGATCGTGCCCTGGCTGCGAGAGAACTATGGCTGTGAGGTGATCACCTTCACCGCCGATCTCGGTCAGGGGGATCATGAGCTCGAAGGGCTCGAGGCCAAGGCCCTCGCCTCAGGTGCCAGCAAGGCCTACATCGAGGACCTGCGCCAGGTGTTCCTGACCGACTTTGTCTTTCCCACCATGATGGCCGGTGCAGTCTACGAGCGTGAGTATCTGCTCGGCACTTCCTTCGCCCGCCCGCTGATCGCGCGCCGGCAGGTCGAGATCGCCGAGCTGGAGGGTGCCGACGCCGTCGCCCATGGATGCACGGGCAAGGGGAATGATCAGGTGCGCTTCGAGCTCACCGTGCAGGCGCTGAACCCGCACCTGCGCATCATCGCCCCGTGGCGCGAGTGGCACATCCGCTCCCGCGAGGATGCCATGGCCTACGCCGCCGCCCACAACGTGCCCATCCGGCAGACCCCGCACTCCATCTACAGCCGCGACGCCAACATCTGGCACGTCAGCCATGAGGGCGGACCCCTCGAGGACCCCTGGTACGAGCCGGATGAGGAGATGTTCCTCCGCACCGTCGCCCCCGAGCGCGCCCCCGATGAGCCCGAGTACGTCGAGATCGACTTTCGCTCCGGCGTGCCCCACCGGCTCAACGGCGTGGCCTGCGGCCCCGTGGAGCTGCTCACCGAGCTGAACCGCCTTGCCGGAAAGCATGGCGTCGGCCGGGTGGACATCGTCGAGAACCGCCTCGTGGGCATCAAGTCCCGCGGGGTCTACGAGACGCCCGGAGGCACCGTGCTGTACGCCGCCCATCACGCCCTCGAGACCCTCACCCTCGACCGTGAGACGATGCACTACAAGGAGCTTGTGGCCTGCCGCTATGCCGAGCTGGTCTACTACGGGCAGTGGTTCACTCCGCTCAGGGAGGCGCTCGATGCCTTCGTGGCCCACACCCAGGCTCGCGTCACCGGCACCGTGCGGTGCAAGCTCTACAAGGGGTCCTGCACCGTGGTAGGCCGCAGATCTCCCAACTCGCTATACCGGGAGGACTATGCGACCTTTGGGGCCGACGATGTCTACGATCAGAAGGATGCCGAAGGCTTTATCCGCCTCTTCGGCCTCCCCATGAAGGTACGGGCGCTGCTCGATATCGAGGGACTCGGCGTCTCCCGCTACCGCGCCCCCGACTATACCAGCTTCAAGCGTGACTGAAGTGAGGTCTGCCATGGCGTGGCAATGGCTCTCTGAGGGGACGATCACAAGTGTGCCCGGATTCCTGGCGGCCGGCGTCTCCTGTGGACTCAAGGGCGGCGAAGCCCTCGATCTGGCGCTCGTCTGCGTCGACCGCCGGGCAAGCGCCGCGGGGGTCTTTACGACCAACCGCTTCGCCGCGGCGCCGGTACGCTACGACCGGGCGGTGCTGGCGGAGAATGCCTCGGGCATGCGGGCCGTGCTGATCAACAGCGGCTGCGCCAACGCCTGCACCGGCGAGGAGGGGCTGAGAGACGCAGCGGAGATGGCCGCGCTTGCCGCCAACGCCCTCGGCTGCCCGGCGCAGGCCGTGCTCGTCATGTCCACTGGCGTCATCGGGGTCCGGCTGCCGATGGATCGGCTGCGGGAGGGCATCCCCGTTGCGGCCCGCAGCCTCTCCCCAGAGGGTGGCCTCGATGCGGCGAGGGCCATCATGACGACCGACACCAGGCCCAAGGCCTGTGCCGTACGCACCGCGCTGGGGGGGCGCCCGGTAACCGTCGCCGGCATGGCCAAGGGTGCCGGGATGATCCACCCGAACATGGCCACCATGCTGGCCCTGATCGGCACCGACGCGGCGGCCAGCCCGGGCGCGCTCCAGGCGATTCTGCGGCGCGCCGTCGCCCGCTCCTTCAACGCCATCACCGTAGACGGAGATACCAGCACCAACGATACCGTCCTGCTCCTCGCCAGCGGCGGCGCCGGCAACCCACCCGTGACCGACGCGGCCTCGCCGGCCGGCGAGGCGCTCGCCGAGGCGGTGACGGCGGTGGCCACGCACCTTGCGCAGGCCATCGTCAGGGACGGGGAGGGGGCCAGCCGCTTTGTGACCATATGTGTCCGCGGCGCTTCCAGTGACGCCGACGCAGAGCGCGCAGCCAGGGCGGTGGCCAACTCTCCGCTCGTCAAGACAGCGATCTATGGCGGTGACCCGAACTGGGGAAGGGTGCTCTGTGCGGTGGGGTACAGCGGGGCGGAGGTAGAGCCAGAGCGGGTGTCCCTGCGCTTCGCCGACCTCGTGCTCGTTTGGGGTGGGCAACCGCGGGACTATGACGAGGCACGCGCCGCAGAGATCCTCCGTCAACCCGAGGTTACAGTCACCATCGACCTTGGCCTTGGTGATGGCGAGGCGACGGTGTGGACGTGCGATCTGACCCATCGCTATGTTGACATAAATGCCCACTACCGGACCTGAAGGCCTCTGGAGGCACGTGGCATGAAGCTGTGGGGTGGCCGTTTCGCCGGCAACACGGCAGAGGAGATGGCAGCCTTTGGCGATTCGCTATCCTTCGACCGGCGCCTGGCCGATGCCGACGTCCGGGGCAGCCTGGCCTGGGCGGAAGCCATCACCGCCGCGGGCGTGCTGACGGCCGAGGAGGGTGCCTGTATCCGGGAGGGGCTCCTGCGGATCCGTCGCGAGCTGGCGGAGGGAAGCTTTGCTTTTCAGCCCTCCGACGAGGACATCCACACGGCCATCGAGCGCCGCCTGGGCGAGCTGGTCGGGCCGGTCGCTGGCAAGCTGCACACCGGCCGGAGCCGCAACGACCAGGTGGCGACCGACCTGCGGCTGTACGTCCTGGATCGGATTCCGGGGCTGCATCGGGCTGTGCGTGGCGTGCAGGAGGCACTGGTGGCGCAGGCTGAAGCGCACCCGGGCGTGGCGCTGCCTGGATACACTCATGGCCAGCCGGCGCAACCCCTCTTGCTGGCGCACTGGTTCCTGTCGCACTTTTGGCCGTTGGAGCGGGACCTCGAGCGCCTGAGCGAGATCCGCCGTCGTGTCGCCATCTGCCCACTCGGGTCCGCCGCCCTGGCCGGGACGCCCCTTCCCATCGACCGCGAGGCTGTGGCGCGTGCCCTGGGCTTTGACCGCGCCTCCGACAACAGCCTGGATGCGGTCGCGGACCGAGACTTTGTCGTCGAGCTTCTGGCCTGGGCGGCGCTCACGGCAAGCCACCTCTCTCGCCTGGCGGCAGACCTGGTGACCTGGTCGGCCCCCGAGTACGGCTTTGTCGAGCTGGATGACGCGTATGCCACCGGCTCGAGCATCATGCCGCAGAAGAAGAACCCCGACTCTCTCGAGCTCATCCGGGCCAGGGCAGGGCGCCTGCTCGGCAACCTGGTGGCACTGCTAACCGTCCTCAAGGGCCTTCCCTCGGGATACAACAAGGATCTGCAGGAGGATAAGGAGCCACTCTTCGACTCCCTCGACACGCTAGAGCTGGCGCTGAAAGTTGCGGCGGGGGCGGTCGGCACCCTCAGCGTCAGGCCTGAGCGCATGGCGGCGGCACTGGATGACCTCCTGCTGGCGACCGAGCTGGCGGACTATCTGGCCGGCCGCGGCGTGCCCTTCCGCAAAGCGCACGATCTTGTCGGACAGGCCGTGCGCCTGGCACTGCAGCGTGGCGTCGGCCTGCGCGATCTGAGCCTGGAGCACTACCGATCCCTCTCGCCCGCCTTTGGTGCGGACCTCTATGAGGTGCTGGACGTTGACGCGGCCCTCGCCCGCCGCCGCGTGCATGGAGGCACGGCGCCCTCGGCCGTGGCCGCGCAACTTCAGCGCGCCAGGGAGTGTCTGGCCGCGGAGTCGGGCTGAGGCCGGGGCGACCCCTCCGGAAGGTCAGCCAGCCGCGCAGGGGCGTCGGTTGCGGCGGGTCGCGGAACCTGCGAGCAGCGTGGCCCAGCCTCCGATGGGATGCGCACCGGGGCGCTATGTCATCCGCCTTGATGCTTTGCTGCCCGACTCGTGGGTAACGCACAAAAGGCGGAGGGCGCGGCAGGGGATGCCGAACGGCGGGGTGGCCCACTGCACAGACTTGCCGCCGACCGCCTTATCCCAGATGGTGCCTCACTGCAGCGGCCGCGGCTCGACATGGACGACCACGCGCCCGACCTCGGGCAGGGTTTGCTGGATGCGCCGCTCCAGCTCGCGGGTCAGACCGTGGGCCTCCTCGACGGAGAGCGCTCCATCGCACTCCCAGTGAGCACTGACGTGGAGCTCGCCGTGAATGCGCTGCACAACAAGGTCGTGGCAGCCGCTCAGGCCGGGCACCGACCGTGTGGCCTCATCGACGGCAGCGCGGACCGTCTGATAGGCCGCCTCGTCTGCGGCCGCGGCTCGCGCGTCGCCGCGGTCGCTGGGCTCGACGTGCACCTCCACCGAGGCCGTGGCAGGGAGCTCCCCTCGCAGCATGTCCTCGAGCTGACTGGCCAGGCCGTGGGCCTCCTCGACCGTCAGCGTCCGGTCGACCTCGAGGTGCAGCGTCACGAAGAAGCGGCCCTCGACCTCGTGTGCCTGGATGCTGTGCACCGCCGTGCCCGGAAGCCGCCGGGCTATGGCGCGTATGCGCCGGTCGAGGAGGTGCTCGCGCGGCGCGGCGCCACGCTCCGGCTCGACGTGCACGATCACGTCCCGCAGCCCGTCGACCTCGGAGAGCAGCCGGCGTTCGACCTCGTGGGCAATCTCGTGCGCCTGCGCCACGGGCATATCCTCGCGGACCCGGACATGCAGATCGAGGTGGATGTCGTCCTCCTGCCCGCGGCTACGGACATGGTGGAGCGTCTCAACGCCCGGCACCTCGCGGGCGATGCGTTCCACTTCGGCTACGTCGAGGGCGGCGGCATCGGCGAGGACCTTGGAGGTGTCTCGAATGATCTCGACGCCGATCCTGGCGATCAAGATGGCGATGCCGAGGGCGAGGATGGCGTCAACGATGGGCAGGCCCAGTCGCACCAGCACGAGCCCCGCTGCCACTGAGATCGAGACCAGCACATCGGCCTGCGTGTGTGCTGCGTCGGCGAGCAGGAACTGGCTCTTCAACTCCCGGCCGCGGCGGCGCTCGTACCAGGCCACATACAGGTGAACGGCCACGCTGAGCCCGAGCGCCACAAAGGTCCAGACGGTCACCTCCGGAGTGACCGGGTTGCGCAGGCGGTTGATGGCGCCCCGCACCAGCTCGATGGTGGTGAGGAAGAGCAAGATGGTAATGCTCGCTGCCGAAAGGGTCTCGAACTTGCGGTGTCCGTAGGGGTGGCTGGGGTCCGGCGGCCGCCGCGCCACATAGATGCCAACCAGCCCGACGACGTTGGAGGCGCTGTCAAAGAGCGAGTCGAACCCGTCTGCGATCAGGCTCAGCGAGCCGGTGAGATAGCCTACGACCAGCTTGACCCCTGTCACCAGGAGGTTTAGGACCATGGTGTAGATGAGCACCCATCGGACGGCAATAAAGTTCCGCACGGCAACCGCTTCTCCCGCCTGCACCGCAGACCCTCACCGGTCGCGGCACAGCGCACTCCCCCCTCTTTGGGCAACACGCCCGACCCAAAGTGAGGGTCCGGGCGTGCTACCAGCATTATAGGGCGACGCCGCGGCCCGCGCAAGCGCGCCTGCCCAAGGGGTGTAGTTCGCCTTGGGAGCAGGCTCATCTGCACTGTTGGCAGGGCCCCACCCCCGCCGCCGCCCCCCCGGGTCGGCCCGCAGGCCGACCCGGGGGGCGGCGGCCCTTTCTCTACGGGGATGGAGTCTTGCCTTTTTGAGGTCCTCGCCCCGCACTACTGCATCCGTCGGCCGCCAATAGTCGTGTGGCGCAACTCGTGCTGTAATGCCCCCACCCCCGACCCCTCCCCCGGGCGGGCACGTCGTGCCCGCCCGGGGGAGGGGTCATTCCCACGTAATGTCTTCCCCCCCCCCGGGACGGACGCCGGGGCGTCCGTCCCGGGGAGGGGGCGAGGGGGAGGGGCACCTCGGACGCAACATGGCTGGAGGTCATCTCGGCGAGCCCTGGACGATACCGCGAGTTGCGCTCCGAAAGGCCAA
>DYEI01000213.1 GCA_020725765.1 Anaerolinea sp.
CGTGCCCGCCTGGGGGAGGGGATCATTCCCAATGGGTGTTTTGGGCTCCAAAAGGCCAAAGTCGAGCCCCATAGAAAAAGGGCCTCCTCCTCCGGGTCGGCCTGCGGGCCGACCCGGAGGAGGGGGGCCGGGGGTGGGGGCCCGCCAACAGTGGAGACGAGCCTGCCCCCGGGGTGAACTACACCCGGAAGAGAGGCTGCCCTCCGACCAGCCTCAGGCGGCGTCGGGGGCGCCAGCCGAGCCCTGCGGGCCCCAGGGGCAGCACAGGTAAGGCGCAATGAGGAAACCGCCCATCATCCTGGCCTCGGCATCGCCGAGGCGGCTCGAGCTGCTGCGGCGGCTCGGCCTCATGGTCACCGTCGAGGCGGCCGACATCGACGAGGAGGCCATCGGCGGCGATACGCCGGCTGAGGTCACCGCACGGGTGGCCGCCGCCAAGGCCGAGGCGGTCGACCGGCCGGAGGCCGTCGTGATAGCCGCCGACACGGCCGTGGTCCTGCGAGGCGAGAGGCTCGGTAAGCCACGCTCGGCGGAAGAGGCGGAGGCGATGCTGCGGCGGCTGCGCGGCCGGCGGCACCACGTCCTGACGGCGGTGGCCGTGCGGGCCGGCGGGCACACCGTGGTGGACGTGGTATCGACGCTTGTCTGCATGCGCCGCTACTCGGACGCCGAGATCGCCGCCTACGTCGCTTCTGGCGACCCTATGGACAAGGCCGGAGCCTACGCCGTGCAGCACGCCGGCTTTCACCCCGTGGCGCGCATTCGCGGCTGCTATCAGAACGTCGTGGGGCTGCCACTGTGTCACCTCTGCCGCCGACTCATAGCGGAGGGCATTCATTGCCCCGTCCTGCCACCCCAGCTTTTCCGGGAGGATGTGGGTGGCCGCTGCCCTGTGGCGCTCTTTCCCGATGGGCCGACCCGCGGCCCGCTCGCCGACCCCATGCGGGACACCCGCGGCTGTTGAGGGAGTCCGTGTGAGGGGCATCTGCCCGTCCCAGGTTGCCGGCCATGTACCTGGCCCGGCTCGTGCATTTGCTGCCGCGTCCGGAGCCCAGGCCCGGCGACCCGCTGCCTGGCAGGACCTGCGCTGCCGCCACTCCCGTCCCCCTCACCCCGCCCCCGCCGCGGCGCCATGCATTACCCACAAGTCAGGCTGCACAGCATCAGGGGGCATGAGATAGCGCCCTGGCGCCCATCCCAGCGGACCAC
>DYEI01000214.1 GCA_020725765.1 Anaerolinea sp.
CAGATGGGCGGTTTCGGGCGGTCGAGCGCGCCGCGGCGCGCTCGACCGCCCGAAACCGCCCCAAGAGAATGTTCCCCTCCCCCACGCGGACGCAATGCGTCCGCGTGGGGGAGGGGCCAGGGGAGGGGGCAGCTTCGCGAGGTGCTGCGCAGGCCGTGGGCGTCTGCGCTTCCCCCAGGTCACTTGTGGGTAATGGATAGCCCGCCGCGCGGGCGGGGAGTCCGGTATGGGGCTGTTCGCGGGCGGCGTCGCCGCCCGCGAACAGCCCCAAAGCGAAGGGCAGGCGCGATGGGCAATCGTCGAGGAAAGGGGCACGCGCTCAGCCGAGGGAGCGGCCGCCGCGCCGGGCAGGCCGGCGCGGTCCGACGCTCTCCTTGCCGTTGGTGCGGCTGCGCGTCGAGAGACGGTCGAGGTAGCTCGGCGCGAGGATGGCCACGACCGTCACGCGGCGCGGATCCAGGATGCGGGCGCGGAGGCGCGGGTCCAGCTCCTCGAGGGTGAGGCTCGTGGTGATCACGGTCGGGAGCCGGGCGTTGTAGCGATGGTTCAGCAACTGATACAGCTTTTCCTGGGCCCAGGGCGTGGAGCTCTGCGTGCCGAGGTCATCCAGCACGAGGAGCGGCGCGTTGCGGACCTCCTCGAAGCGTCGGTCCAGGGATACGTTGCTGGAAGGGGAAAAGGCCGCCCGCAGGTGGTCGAGGAGATCGGGCACGACGACAAAGAGGGCGCGCTCGCCCTGTGCAACGCGATAGTTGGCGATAGCAGCCGCCAGGTGGGTCTTGCCACAGCCATAGTCGCCCATATAGACCAGCCAGCCATCGGGGTCTGTGGCATAGCTCCGGGCGGTCTCATAGGCCTGGCGGAGGTTGTCCCGCTGCTCGGCGTCCAGATGCCAGCCCTGCAGGTCAAAAGTCTCAAAGGTCTGGTCGGTGTGGTGGTCCAGGCTGCTAAGCTCGGAGCGGTCAGCGCCCGCCTGCCTAAAGTCCGGCGCGAGGATGGTGATGACCTGGCACAGCTCCGTGTCGGCGAGGCGCGAGCGCAGGCGCGGGTCGATCTCCTCCAGCTCGCGGTTGGTGGTGATCACCGTGGGCAGCTGGGCGTTGTAGCGGTGATTGAGGAGCTGGAAGAGCTTTTCCTGCGCCCAGGCGGTCGAGCTCTGAGTCCCCAGGTCATCGAGGACGAGGAGAGGCGCATTGCGCACCGCCTCGAACTGCTCATCGTAGGGCGAATCGGCATCGGGCCGGTAGGCTGCGCGCAAATAGTCGAGCAGGTCCGGCACGACCATGAAGAGCACGGGGCACCCCTGGTCAACCTGATAGTTGGCGATGGCGGCGGCGAGGTGCGTCTTGCCGCAGCCGTAGCGCCCCTTGAGCACGAGCCACCCGCGGGGCTGCCGGGCGTAGGCCCGGGCGGTCTCATAGGCGCTACGCAGGTTCTCGCGCAGGTGCGGGGCGAGCCCATAGCCCTCGGGCACAAAGCTCTCAAAGGTCATCCGGCTGAGCTGCCCGAGGTTGCTCGCACGCCTCAGGCCCCGCAGGCGCTGCTCCTGCCGCGCAGCCGACTGGCACTCACAGGGGATCAGCCTGCCGAAATCGGGGTGACCGACCGGCACGTCCCGGCAGTAAAAGCCGGCGCCATCGCAGCGGGGGCACCTGCCGGCGGAGCTGTCAGTGCTTGATGCGGTCGGCATACTTCCCCCTGATGTAGCGCGTCCGGTCGCGCTCCAGCGGCGGCCCGCCGTCCTTGCCCTCGCGGGCCCATCGCTCGAGAACCTTGCGCACATACGCCCAGCTTCGGGCGTTGCGCTCGGCAGCGATGCGGAACGCCTCCTCGATCCACGCTGCCGGGTAGGTCGCTTCAGCCTCTCGCAGTTGGTCGGCGATCAGTGGCTGGAGGAGACCGATATTCTGCTCGTAGAGCTGATAGATGTTGGGCCGCTCCACAACGGGCCGCACCGGCTGACCCGATGGTGCACCGGCGAGTTGCACCTCGCCCCGAAGCGCCGCCTGGTAGGCGTTGCGGCCCTGCTCGCTGTTCAGAAAGTACCAGACCTGGCCGCCTTGTGCGTCCTGCAGGCGAAGCAGCGTGCCCCGTGTCACACAGCGGGCCAGCGCCTCCTGAAGGACCTCCCGACCGCGCGCACCTTCAGGATCGAGGCTGCCAAGCAGGACGCCATCCTCCTCCAGCTCACTCAGGGAAAGGTGCCGGGGCTCACGCTGCAGTCGCGCCAGCCGCCAGATCACATGCAGAGTCAGCTTGAGCTCCGCGAGGTCATCGATGGCCGGCAAGAGCTCGCTGAAAAAGAGATCGGGCACCCCGGTCATCCGCAGGCGCCCGCCCGGAAAGCCTGCGAAGGTGCGCATCTCTATCGCCCTCTGCCATAGTCCTCATGGACCAGGTCCATGAAGCGGGTCTGCTCGGCGACAAAGCGCAGCGGCACCTGGCCAATCGGGCCGTTGCGGTGCTTGGCAACGATGATGTCGGCAATGTTGCGCCGGTCGCTGAGCGGATCGTAGACCTCGTCGCGGTAGATGAACATGACCACGTCGGCATCCTGCTCGATAGAGCCAGACTCCCGCAGGTCCGAGAGGACCGGAATCTTCTCCGACCGGGCCTCGACCGCCCGAGAGAGCTGGGAGAGCGCCACCACCGGCACGCGAAGCTCCCGCGCCAGCCCCTTGAGCGAGCGCGAGATGTAGGATATCTCCTGCTGGCGGTTCTCGACGCGCACGCCCGCGCTCATGAGTTGCAGGTAGTCGATGACCACGAGGTCCAGCTCGTATTCGGCGGCGAGGCGCCGGCACTTGGAGCGAATCTCCAGGGGAGTGGGCGAAGGCGTATCGTCGATAAAGATCAGCGTCTCAGAGAGCTCGCCCGTAGCCTTGACAAAGCGGTCCCACTCGATGTCGCGGATATCAGCCACCATGAGGCGCCGCGAGTCGATGCCGGTCTCGCTCGCGATCATGCGCTGGACGAGCTGCTCGCCCGACATCTCGAGGGTGAAGAAGGCAACCACCGCTCGATGCTTGAGGGCAGCATTCTGGGCGATGCTCATGCCAAAAGAGGTCTTGCCCATGCCCGGACGCCCGGCGATGATGATCAGGTCCGACTTTTGCAGGCCACCGAGGAGCTTGTCGAGATCAATAAAGCCGGTCGGCAGGCCGATCATCTCGTCCCGATGCGCCTGCAGGTACTCGATGCGGTCCAGATAGCTGGAGAGCAGACGCTTCACGGGGACAAGGTCCCGCTTCTCGCGGCGCTCGGTGACCTCGAAGAGCAGAGCCTCGGCGCGGTCGACCACCTCCTCGATGTCGCGCTCTTCTTCATAGGCCAGCCGGGCAATCTGGCCGGCGGCGTCGATCAGGCGGCGTCGCAGGGCGGCCAGCTCCACGATACGGGCATAGTGCTCCACGTGAATAGCCGTCGGGACGGCGCCGATCAGAGCGGTGATATAGGCTGGCCCGCCGACGGCCTCGAGCTCCCCCCGCTGCTCGAGGGCGTTGCAGAGGGTGAGGAAATCAGCGGGCTCGCGCCGCTCAAAGAGGTCGAGGATTGCGCGGTAAATCTGGGCGTGGCTCTCGCGGTAAAAGTCTTCTGCGCGCAAAAAGCCGGCGACCTGGGTGATCGCCTCGCGGTCGATCAGCAGGCTGCCCAGCACAGCCTGCTCGGCTTCGATGTTCTGCGGCGGGAGGCGCTCCATAGATACGCCTCAGCGGTCTCCGAGACCGTCCAGATCCAGCCCCTCGACAAAGTCGCGGAACACGCCGAGGTCGGTCTCCTCATCGCTGGGCAGGGAGCTGCTGGAGATGTCGGGGCTGGGCGTGATGCCGGCTTGCTCCATGACGCTCTCGGAGACATAGATGGGCGCCTGCACGCGCACGGCGAGCGCAATCGCGTCGCTCGGGCGCGAGTCGATCTCGAGCTCTCGCCCATTGTGCTGGACGATGATGCGCGAGTAAAAGGTGCTGTCGCTTAGCTCGTTTATGTAGATGTGCGAGACCCTCGCACCCAGGGTGCCGATCACGGACTTGAGCAGATCGTGCGTCAACGGCCGTGGGACCTGCGCGCCCTGCAGCTGGATGGCAATGGCCTCCGCCTCGAAAGGTCCAATCCAGATGGGCAGGAGCCGCTCCTCCTTGGCCGTGAGGTCTTTGAGAACGATGACGCGGTGGTTCGACATCAGGCTGACCTGAATGCTGTGGATCGCCACCGGTATCATGGACATCCTCTCCTCTCCGCCCACGCAACCCGGCGGGCAGAATGCCGCAACAGGCTGGCCTGGCGACGGAAGGGTGACATCGATGCGGCCAGGGGACGCCCACCGTGGGACGAGACGGACAGGGATCGCGGCCGCCCCGGCGTGGAACTCGCACTACAGACCGCCGGCTGCGCCAGTTGCGCACTTACATTATACCACAAGGGAAAAGGCTCCTCAAGCAATAGCGCCATCGGGGGTGCAGTTCGGTATTGGGACATTTCGATAAAGACGCCATCCAGGAGATACTGCCCGCTATGGGTGGAAGTCCCTCCCTTTATCTTAGCGTTCTCCCTTGCCAGAATAGTAGTTGCATTCCCACCACTCGTTACGTGATGAATTTC
>DYEI01000215.1 GCA_020725765.1 Anaerolinea sp.
GACGGACGCCGCGGCGTCCGTCCCGGGGAGGGGAGCCGGGCGCGGCGTGGCTGGGCGAGAGCTGTCCGAAACCCGTACCGCACCCGGGCAGGAAAGGCTGGTGCCCGGCCGGGTTGTCCTGCTGCGTCGCACGGACACGGCGCCCTGCGCGCGTCTTCGAGGCGCGGGCGGCTCTCCTGCAGGGTTGTGTCCCTCTTTGACAGCCCCTGCCAACTGCGTTACCATCGTCCTGGTTCGGCCATCCGCACGAAAGATGGGAGGAAGCTTGAGCGAGCCGGGCGTGCGTCCCTGGTTCTGGGTGACGATCGTGGTCGCAATGGTGATGATCGTCCTGGCTCTCAGGGGGCAGTGGGAGTGGGCGCTGGTGAGCCTGATCGCCGCGCTGGTCATTCACAGTCTGCCCTACTGGCGCCGGGGATCGCGCGGCGGCTGAGGCTGTGCGGGCGCGCTGTGGCGTTGGTCGGGGGTTGGCCGCGAGCCCTGGTTTCGCGCGGCTACCCCGCACGGTCATCCCTCTGCAACCTGCTTACGATAGCGGCAGGCGTGGGGCAGGCGCTGCGGCTTGGGAGAAGCGCCCCGCTGCCTGACAGGGTCGCCCCGCCAGCTGATTCGCAGTAGGCCAGGTTGAGCGCCGGTCGTGTGCCGTCGGGGCAGCTCCGCGGGCGAGGACGCGGCTCCTGGTCTGGCTTGACCCGGTCCCCCTTCTCCCCTATAATCTCGCCACGAGCGACGGAGCCGGGCGCGAGGGCGCGGCTCCGTCGTGCTTTCTATGGCCTCCCCCGGTTTGCGCTGGCGCATCCTCCCTACCGCGCTGGATCACGCCCCGAGGGGAGGGGTATCCTCTGTGCTCCGTCTGATCCGGGAGGCCGGCAGTGGACGTGTGGATAGGGCCCGGCAGGAGGCTCCGGGGTGAGGCCCGGGTGCCGGGCGACAAGTCCATCGCCCATAGGGCGCTCATCCTTGCGGCGCTTGGCGAGGGGGAGAGCGAGATCCGTGGCTTTGACCTTCTTGACGATCCCCTGCGCACCCTCGAGGCTTTGCGCGCCTGTGGCACCCCCGTGGAGATGGCAGCCCCGGGAATGCTGCGCGTTGTTGGCCGGGGCCCAAGGGGCCTCGGGGCGCCGACAGGCGTCCTGCACTGCGGCCTCTCCGGCACAACCATGCGCCTTCTCGCCGGAGTCCTCGCAGGGCAGCCCCTCGCCGCCACTCTCGACGGCGACCCGGCCCTGCGCCGTCGGCCGATGGACCGCGTGGTTGAGCCGCTCCGGCGCATGGGTGCCCGCATCGAGGCGGCGGATGCCGCGAGCCATGCGCCGCTGACGATCCGGGGCGGAGGGCTCCGTGGCATCGAGTACACCCTCCCGGTGCCCAGCGCGCAGGTCAAGTCGGCCATCCTCCTCGCGGGGCTGAACGCCGAAGGGGAGACGGTCGTCCGCGAGCCTGTGCCGAGCCGTGACCATACGGAGCGGATGCTCCGCTGGCTGGGCGTGTCGGTCGAGGCTGCCAACGGTGCCATCCGTCTCGCCGGTGGGGCACGCTGGAGCGGAAGGACCTTCGTGCTGCCGGGGGATCTCTCGGCGGCGGCCTTTTTTCTGGTCGCTGCCAGCCTCGTGCCGGGCTCGGAGGTCTTTATCGGTGCCGTTGGCCTCAACCCGACGCGCAGTGCCGTGCTGGAGGTGCTCCGGCACATGGGGGCCGACGTGATGGCCATGCCGACCCCGTCCGGTGGGGACGCCGACGGTCCGGAGCCGACGGCGGATCTGGTGGTGCGTTCCGCCGCGCTCCGTGCGATCACCCTGCAGGGCGCCCTCATCCCGAATCTGATCGACGAGTTGCCGGTTCTGGCCGTCGCTGCGACCCAGGCCGAGGGCGTGACCGTGGTGCGGGACGCGGCTGAGCTGCGGGTGAAGGAGAGTGACCGCATTGCCGCCGTCGTGCAGGAGCTTGGCGCCATGGGCGCCCGAATACAGGCAACGACGGACGGCTTTATCGTGGAGGGACCAACCCCGCTCCGGGGTGCGACCGTCGACGCCCATGGCGACCATCGCATGGCCATGGCCCTCGCCGTCGCCGGGCTTGTGGCCAGAGGGGACACGGTCATCCGCGGCGCCGAGACAGTGACCAAGTCCTTTCCCCGCTTTTTCGCCGCACTGCGGGCCCTGGGCGCAGAGGTGGCGTGAGCGGTCCGGACTATTGTGACCCACATATCGGTTGCGGGTTGCAGGCCGCGCGGTGGCAGGCGCAACGGCGCTGGCGATTGAGATCGCGTTGCGCGCGCTTTGCGCGCTAGAGGCGCCTTCGGCGCCAACCGTCCGCCTTCGCGGACGGGGCCCGTTCCCCCGTCGACGAAGGTCGACGGTTGGCCTTCCGGGGACCCCACGGGCTGCGGCGAAGCCGACAGCCCGTGGGGTCCCCGGAAGGCC
>DYEI01000216.1 GCA_020725765.1 Anaerolinea sp.
CTGGCGCGCCGCGGCGCGCCAGCAGAGCCCAGGACACCCATAACCCTCTTCCCCCTCCCCCAGGCGGACGCCGCGGCGTCCGCCTGGGGGAGGGGGACAGGGGGAGGGGGTTCCCCGACGAGCCGGCGCAAAGCCGATCCCGATGGGCGGGGCTACCAGCAGCCTGCCTTCGTGCCATGCACTGAATGCGAGTCTGAACAGCTACCCATTGCATTCAATTTGACTCCCGCTCCCAGGTGTGGTACCATTGTGCCAACTGAATAGCCTGCACGGCGCTCTTATCCAGAGAGGTGGAGGGACCGGCCCTGTGAAGCCTCGGCAACCAGGCCATGCCCCCGGCAAGGGAGCGAGGGGTGTGGCGTCTCGGTGCCAAGTCCGGCAGATGCGATCTGGAAGATGAGAGGCGAGTGCCAGCGATGAAGCTCACCCTCTCCCGCTTTCGGAGAGGGTTTTCGTTTCTCAGTGTCACGGCCTTTCGCATATCTGACGGCGAAGGGCCGTGTTGTTGTACGAGCCCCGGACTGCTCCATGCCTCACGGCCCCCTCGCCCCTCCAGCGCCAGGAAAGGGAACCTATGACGCAGCTACAGCGGGGCTTTTCAACCCGGGCAGTTCACGGGGGCGAGGCACGGCCCAATCCCTACCGGGCGGTGACGACCCCCATCGTCCAGACCTCGACCTATACCTTTGAGAGCACGGCCGATGTGCGTGCCTTCAAAGAGGCGCAGCAGTCGGGCGCCCCGCAGCGCCGCGGCGAGTACGGCCGCTACGGCAACCCGACCCAGTGGGCCGCGGAGGACAAGATCGCTGCGCTCGAAGGAGCGGAGGAGGCCCTCCTCTTCTCCAGCGGCATGAACGCGGTGACCACGGCGTTGCTGGCCTTGCTCTCTCCGGGCGATCACCTTATCGTCACGCAGGACCTCTACCGCAAGACGCGCCAGTTCTGCAACACGCTCCTGCAGCGGATGGGGATCGCCACGAGCTATGTTCCTGTCGGCGACGTTGCCGCGCTGGAGGCGGCCCTGCGCCCGCAGACGCGGCTGCTCTTCACCGAGCTACCGACCAACCCGTACCTGCGGGTTGTGGACCTCGGACGCATCGCTGACCTCGTGCACGCGCGGGGCGCACGCCTGTTCGTTGACAGCACCTTTGCCACGCCGTACAATCTGCGTCCGCTGGAGCACGGCGCGGACCTGGTGGTGCACTCGGCCACCAAGTACCTGGGCGGTCACAACGATCTGCTGGCCGGGGTGCTGGTGGGCCCGTCGAGCCTTATCGGGCCGCTGCGCGAGGTACAGGGCATGCTAGGGGGAGTGGTTGACCCTGGCTGCGCCTATCTCCTCCTGCGTGGGCTCAAGACCCTGGCGCTGCGCATGGAGCGGCACAACGAGAACGGCCTTCGGGTCGCGCGGTTCCTGGAGAGTCAGCCCGCGGTGGAGCGCGTCTGGTATCCCGGGCTCGCGAGCCATCCGGACCATGCCATCGCCACGCGGCTGCTGCGGGGCTTTGGGGGCGTTGTGAGCTTTGAGGTCCGGGGCGGCATGGAGGGGGCGGCAGCGCTCGTCGATGCGCTGCGCGTCCCCTTGATCGGCCCGAGCCTTGGGGGGGTCGAGAGCCTGGTCGAGCAGCCGGCGCTGATGTCGCACTATGAGCTGGACCCGGTCGAGCGGGCCGCCATCGGGGTCACCGACGGGCTGGTGCGCTATGCCCTGGGCATCGAGGATGCCGATGACCTGATCGCCGACCTGGAGCAGGCGCTGGCGCAGGTGCCCGCCGGCAGCTGAGGCGCGCGCAAGCCGCCGAAGCAATCTCATGCCGGGAGGGGGGGATTGCTTCGCCAGCCCTGCGGGCTGGCTCGCAATGACGTGTA
>DYEI01000217.1 GCA_020725765.1 Anaerolinea sp.
CAAGAGAGTGAGCCGCGCGCAGTGCCGGCTACCGCGTCTGGCCGGGTGAGGGCGACGGGAGCGCGGCTCCTAAAGCTAGCGCCTATGGAGGGCGGGGGTGGGGGCATTACAGACGAGCCGCGCCACACGACTGCTCACGGGCGATGGAGGTAATCGTGAAGGGCGAGGACCTCAAAGGGCCAGACTCCACCCCTATAGAGAAAGGCCCCCTCCCCCGGGTCAGCCCGCAGGCCGACCCGGGGGAGGGGGCGCCGGGAGTGGGGGCCCCGCCAGTAGCGCAGATGAGCCTGCCCCCAAGGTGAAAACTACACCCGCGTCTCTGCGTCTCCGGCCCCCTGCTCAAAGACCGGCCGAGCCGGGCGTCCGCCCTAGCCCCCGCGGCGGCCGGCCAGCCTCCGGCAGAGGTGCACGCCCTCCATGGCGTCGGTCACAAAGTGGTCGGCGCCCACGTACCGGCAGACCTGCTCGTCGATCTGCCCGCCAATGATGACGGGAACCGTAGCGCCACGGCGCCGCAGCAGGGTGATCGTCTCCCGCATGGGGTCATACGAGGCGGTGAGGAGGCCCGATAGGCCGACGATATCGGGCCTGAGCCGGTCGAACTCGTCCGCAAAGCGGGCGGGCGGGACGTCCACGCCCAGGTCGTGCACCGTCAGGCCATGGCAGCGGGCCAGCATGGCAAAGATGTTCTTGCCAAGGTCGTGGATATCCCCCTCTACCGTGCCGAGGAGGACCCGCGCCCCGGTATCTCCGGAAAAGCGCTCCTCCAGGGACGGCTGCACGATATCCATCACCTGACGAAGGATATCGCCGGCCATGATCAGGCCGGCGAGGTAGTAGCGGCGCTGGCTGTAGCGCTCGCCCACGAGCCGCATGCCCGCCTGGCACTCTTCGATCACGCCGACGGGATCGTCGCCGCGGGCGAGGCGCTCCCGCACGGCGCGCAGGACCTCGGCTTCCTTCAGGTCCGCGACGTCTGCGGCCAGGGTGCCTGGCATGACCTCGCCTGTGTACCTCGCGTCCATCCCTGCCTCCCTCCGAGCCCTTTGTACTGCCGGGCGGCCCTGCCCGGCTTATGCGCGTGGAGGTGCGCCTACGGTCGTCCTGAAGCGGAGGCGGTCGCCCCGGCAGATGAACCAGCCCCAGCTGGCGGGGCGGTCATCAAAGTCGTAGAACACGTGCTCGATGTTGAAGGCGGCCACGCCCGGCACCGCCCTGAGGAGCGCCGCCTCCTCCTCGTTCAGGACCGTGGCCTGGATGCTCAGGTCACCCCGCTTCAACCCGGTCTCACCGCTGCCGTCAAAGAGCCCGCGCAGCGTAGTGACTTCCAGCTCGGCCTCGACTACCGGCCGCTCCGGGTCACACACCACATACTCCCGATGATAGACGGCCGGCTCGCCGGCGACGGAGAGCAGCCGCCGGAGGAAGATGACCCTGGCACCCGGCGTCACGAGCAGCCGGCGCGCGATCCGCTCATCCGCCGGGAGGGTACGGGCCTCCAGGATCGCCACCCTCGTGCGCTCATCGCGGAAGAGCTCCTCGAGCTCCTTCAGGTCAAAGGTTGCGGCACTGAGGAGGAGGGGTCTGACGAAGGTTCCGCGGCCCTGCTCCGTGCTCACCAGCCCCTGATCGAGGAGAATGCCGATGGCACGGCGCACCGTCATGGGGCTCACGCCGTAGCGCTCGCAGAGCTGGACCTCGGAGGGCAGGCGGTCATAGGCGCGCAGGACGCCGCTGGCAATCTGCTGCCGCAGGATGCTGGCGAGCTGATGGTACGGCGGCTCAAAGGAGGTGCGGTCGATCTGGGTTTGCGTCCCGGCCCGTGAGGGCCTGTCCGCACGGCGCATCAGTAGCTCCTCTTGGGGGCGAGGCGTCGTCTCGCCTCGCCGCCGTGGCTGCGCAGTCTTGCATTCCGGGGCACCCCTGGCTGCCACCGGGGTCATGCCCCCGGCCTCTTCGCCCGAGCGGGCACGGCCCGACGGCGGCAGGGCGAGGGGGCATTCTGGCTCCATGATAGCACAGAATCTCCGGATTTGACAAGTCCCCTAGGGGACTATAGAATTAGGGAAGAGTGCAGCGTTGCCATAGGATGTCCAAGGACCGGACAACCCGTGCCTCCCAGCCGCCATGTGATCGCCTGTGCGACCGTAATCGAAGAGATGCTGCCGCTGGTGCCGCCCGGCGTGACCTGCGAGACGCTGGACTTTGGCCTCCACGTCGACCCGGCGCGGCTGCGGCGCGCTCTGCAGGAGGCGATTGACCGCTCCGAAGCCGGGGAGGTCATCCTCGGCTATGGCGCCTGCAGCAAGGCCGTCATCGGCCTGCAGGCCAAGCGCTGTACCCTGGTCGTTCCCCGCGTCGATGATTGCATCGGCATCTTCCTCGGCTCGGCCGCCGCCTACCGCCAGCAGGCGCGCAAGGAACCGGGCACCTACTACCTGACCAAGGGCTGGATCGAGGTCGGCGATACCCCCTTTGCCGAGTACGAGCGCCTCTCCCGGCAGTACGGCGCCGAGAGGGCCGAGCGGATCATCCGGCAGATGCTCAACCACTACACCCGCCTCGCCCTCATCAACACCGGCCGGCACGACCTCGAGCGCTACCGCGCCTACGCCCGGCGGACGGCCGAGCGCTTTGGCCTGCGCTTCGAGGAGATCCCCGGCTCCGACGCTCTGATCCGCAGGATGCTCTTCGGGCCTTGGGATGGCGAGTTCGTCGTCATCCCACCCGGCGGGACGATCCGCTACGAGCACTTTTTCCCCGTAGAGCCGGCGAGCGACGCAGAGGTGCTGCCCCATGAAGATCATCGGTGAAAAGATCAACGGCACCCGCAGCCAGGTGAGAAAGGCCGTCCTTGAGCGGGATGCAGAGACCATCGCCGCCCTCGCCCGCGCCCAGGCCGACTCCGGCGCAGCCTGGATCGACGTGAACGCCGGCACGCCGGCCGATCGCGAGCCAGAGGACCTGGTATGGCTGGTGCGCACGGTGCAGGCTGCGGTCGATGTGCCCCTCTGCCTGGATAGCGCCAACCCCGCCGCGCTGGCTGCCGCCCTTGAGGAGGTGCGCAAACCCCCGCTCGTCAACTCGATCTCCGGAGAGCGGGCCCGGCTCGAGGGCGTGCTGCCGCTTGCCGCGCGGGCTGCGGATGGGGTGATTGCCCTGGCCATGGATGACCAGGGCATCCCAGGCTCGGCAGAGGGGCGGCTGGCCATCATCCGTCGCCTGCTCCAGGCCACCCGCGCGGCCGGAATCCCGGACGAGCACGTGTATGTTGATCCGCTCGTCATGAGCGTCGCGACCAACAGCGACAGCGCCCGCGTGGCCCTGGCCACGTTGCGCGCCGCGCGCGCCGAGTTCCCCGGGGTGCATTTCACCTCGGGGCTGAGCAACGTCTCCTTCGGGCTGCCCGCGCGCAGCCTGATCAACCGGGCGTTTCTGATCCTGATGCTGGAAGCCGGGCTCGATACGGCGATCCTCGACCCGCTGGACCGAGAGCTGCGCAAGGCGCTTCTGGCGGCCGAGGTCGTGCTGGGACTGGACCGGCACTGCCTGGCCTACACGCGGGCCTTCCGGGCCGGGCTTCTGGAGTAGGCACAACGCGCAGCGGGACCCGGACAACGCCCCCGCACAGCGGGAGCATCGGGCGGGGTGCCGGGGTTTCCGCGGCGTTGCGTCGGTAGTAGTGGGCCGGGCGATAGCCGCCCGGCCAGGGTGATGGCTGGCGGTGGCGGTCACCGCGGCTGGCGCGCTTTCCAAGGAGGAGCACCATGGTAGACAGGCTGGTCACCGCGATCGCAGAGATGCGAGAGGAGGAGGCGCTGGCGATCACCAGAGAGCTGCTTGGCGCCGGCACGCCTCCGACCCAGATCCTCGACGACTGCCGGGCGGCCATGGAGATCGTCGGCCAGCGCTTCGAGCAGGGGAAGTACTTTATACCCGAGCTCATCCTGGCTGGCGAGATGCTCAAGGCCATCTCGGACCTCGTCAAGCCCCACATCAAGCAGGAGGCCGAGGTCAAAAAGCTCGGCAAGGTCGTCCTCGGCACCGTCAGGGGGGATATCCACGACATCGGCAAGAACATCGTGGGCTTTATGCTGGACGCCAACGGCTTTGAGGTCTACGACCTCGGCATCGACGTGCCGCCCGAGGCCTTTGTCGAGAAGGTCCGCGAGGTCCAGCCCCAGGTCGTGGCCCTGAGCGGCTTTCTCACCCTCTCCTACGATTCGATGAAGGAGACGGTCGAAGCGCTCAAGGCGGCCGGCCTGCGCGACCGGGTCAAGATCATGGTCGGCGGCGGCACGGTCGACGAGAAGGTGTGCACCTATGCAGGTGCCGATGCCTTTGGAGCGGACGCCATGGCTGCAGTGACCCTGGCCAGGCAGTGGACCAGGTAGGCACAGGTTCTTGTGCCACGCGCGAGCGAGGCGCGTACTGAAGAGGAGCAAGCAAGATGAACGAGGAATGGTCCAGGCTCACCCCTGCTCAGAAGCTCGAAGCGCGCTTCAGCGAATGGTCGTCGGCCCCCGGCGTGCAGTTCGCGACCCCCGAGGCTGAGCGCGCCTACCACGAGCGCACGCAGATGTTCAGGGATGCGACGCAGCTCAAAAAGCCCGTCCGGGTGCCCATCGCCCTCAACGTCGGCATCTTTCCGTACGCCTATGCCGGCGTCACGGTGCAGGACGTGATGTACGACTATGAGAAGCTGGGCCTGGCCTTTAAAAAGTTCAACCAGGACTTTACGACCGACTCCCTGAGCACCTGCATCTTTGGGGCGCCCGGCAAGGTGTTCGACATCCTCGACTACAAGCTGTACCGCTGGCCCGGGCATGGGGTATCTCCGACCTCGTCCTACCAGTGCGTCGAGGACGAGTACATGCGCGCCGATGAGTACGACCAGTTCATCGCCGACCCGTCCAACTATTTCCTGCGCGTCTACCTGCCCCGTATCTTTGGGGCGCTCCAGCCCTGGTCGATGCTGCCGCCGCTCACCGACATTCTGGAGCTGCCGTTCGTCGGCGCGAGCCTGATCCCGGTTGGCCTGCCGCCCGTGCAAGAGGCGTTCAGGAAATACCTGGAGGCCGGGCAGGCGGCGCTGGAGTGGATCCAGGCGGCAGGCGCCATCGACGGCTGGAGCACAGCCAACCTCGGGCTGCCCCCGCTGTGGGCCGGCATCAGCAAGGCGCCCTTCGACACCCTCGGCGACACGCTGCGCGGCACGCGGGCCATCATGCTGGACAAGTTCCGCCAGCCGGCCAAGCTGCTCGCCGCCCTCGACCGCATCCTCCCCCTGGCCATCGAGATGGGCGTGCGGTGGGCCACGAACCAGCACGGCGTCTTTGCCTTTATCCCGCTGCACAAGGGCGCCGACGGGTTCATGTCCGATGAGGATTTCAGGACGTTCTACTGGCCCACGCTCAAGGGCCTGATCCTCGGCCTGGTCAACGAGGGTGTGGTGCCCTGGCTGTTCGTCGAGGGCGGCTACAACCAGCGCCTCGACGTCATCGCCGACCGAGACATCCCGGCCGGCACCACCGTCTGGATCTTTGACCGGACGGACATGAAGGAAGTGAAGAAGCGGTTCACGGGTTGGGCGTGCTTTGGCGGGAACGTTCCGGCCTCGCTCCTGCAGGCCGGCACGCCGGAGGACGTCCGCAACTACGTCCGCCGCCTGATCGACGACGTCGCCGGCGACGGCGGGTTCATCCTCGCCAACGGCGCGGTGCTGGACCATGCCAGGCCAGAGAACGTGCGCGCCATGATCGACGCCAGCCGCGAGTACGGCGTCTACCGCTAGCCGCCGCGGCGCCTCGCGCCATCCGTACGGGTCTCGGGCTCCCGCGCCTGCGGAGCCCGAGACCCGGCTACCAATCCATGTAATCCCTCAAGATCGTGGCGCTCTTCCGATCGACCTGTCGCAGGTCGGGTATCTCGTACCGGCAGCCGTCGATGTCGATGATCAGCATGCGCTCATCGCCGATCTCGCGCAGGTTCTCCTGCGGGTTGCGCACCGAGAACTCGCGCGGGCCGCGGTCGGTCTCGACATCAAAGTTGAGGACGCCGAACTCTTCCTTGAGCCGCACGATGCGCAGGATGCGCGGCACAAAGTAGCGCCGGTAGAGCTCCTGCTCAACGACGAGGCGCGACTCCGGGTCCAACTCGGCCGGGTCCACGATCATCCCGATCTCGGGCCGCTCCTCGTCCAGCGCATTGCGGATGGATAGGTACCGCTCCTGCTGGTCGATGGGAAAGCTGCGGGCGATATCGACGCTCAGGTAGCACCGGTCGCCGGCAATCTCCAGACGCACGTTACCGACCGGCGAGTAGCTGAAGCGAAGCCTGCGCGGATCGAGCAGGCACAGCTCGTAAGCCTTGGGTTCGACGGTTGCCTGGAACATCTGCACCCTGCTACACGTGGGCCAGGAGCGCCTCAGCGACCTGGCGGTCCTTCTCAATCAGGCCAAGCTGGGTCTGCGTCTGCACAAAGTTGTAGAACACGCCCCGCAGGCGCATCAGCTCGGCCGGCGTCCCCTCCTCGACAAGGCGGCCACGCTGGATGACCAGGATGCGATCGGCGTTGGCCAGCGTCGAGAGCCGGTGGGCGATGGCGATCGTCGTCCGGCCCCGCACCAGGGTGTTCAGGGCCTCCTGGATCAGCCGCTCCGTCTCGGTGTCCACCGACGAGGTAGCCTCGTCGAGGATCAGTATCCGCGGGTCGTGCAGGATGGCCCGTGCGATGGAGATACGCTGCTTCTCCCCGCCGGAGAGCCCCGCCCCATGCTCACCCACGAGGGTGTCGTATCCCTCCGGCCGCCGGACGATAAAGTCATGGGCGTTGGCCGCCTTGGCGGCGCGGATGATCTCATCGCGGGTAGCGTGCGGCCTGGCATAGGCGATATTGTCCGCCAGCGACCCCCGGAAGAGGAACGGCTCCTGCAGCACCAGCCCGATCTGCGACCGCAGGTCCGCCTGGCGGATCTGGCGGATGTCGAGGCCATCCAGGTAGATAGCGCCATCGACCGCATCGTAGAACCGGCAGAGCAGATTGACTATCGTCGTCTTGCCCGCGCCCGACTGGCCGACGATGCCGATAAACTCGCCGGGCCGGATGTGGAAGGAGACGTCCCTTAGCACCAGATTGTAGCGGTCGTAGCCGAAGGACACATGCTCGAAGCGGATGTCACCCTTGAGCCGTGGCAGCGGCACCGGCTTCTCGGCCTCGACGATCTCCGGCTCCTGGTCGAGGATCTCCAGGATGCGCTGAGCCGCGGTCAGGAAGCGGTTCAGCGCCTGGCTGATCTGGGTGAGGGAGGATAGCGGCCCGTAGAACATCCCCAGGTAGTTGATGAAGGCGATCAGCGTACCCAGGGTGATCTCGCCGGCCAGGACGTCCTTCCCGCCCACGTACCAGACGAGGAGCCCTCCGAGGCCAAAGACGAAGGACACCAGCGGGTGAAAGGTCGCCCAGGAGTTGTCCACATCCAGCCGCACCCGCAGCAGCTGGCGGTTCCGCTCGCCAAAGCGCCGGGCCTCTCGCTCCTCCTGCGCGAACGCCTTCACCACGCGGATGCCCGAGAGCGATGCGTTCAGCGTCGAGTTGATGCGCCAGCGCGCGTACCAGTACCGGTTGAACTTGGGCCGGATAAAGCGCCAGAACCGGTAGGTCGCCAGCATCACCAGGGGCCCGGGCACGAGGATAAAGAGTCCGAGGCGCGGATTCATGGCAAAGAGCACCGCCCCGATGCCGATGATGAGCATGATATTCAGGGCAAAGTGGCTCATCTGGCCGAGGAAGCCGCTCAGCTCCTCCGTATCCTGGCTGACGCGCGTCATCAGCCGCCCGACCGAGTTGCGGTCGTGGAAGCGCAGCGAGAGCTGCTGCAGCCTGGCAAACATGCTCTCCCGCAGGTCAAAGGTAAAGCGGGTCGAGACGGCCGTCGTGCTCCGTGCCGTGGCGATGGTGATGACGATGCGAACGACCTGCAGGCCGAGGAGCCCGCCCACGAGATAGGCCAGCCATTCCGGGTGCGCCCCCGACCGCAGGACCTGGTCGATCAGCGTCTTGGTCAGGTACGGTGGGAAGAGGTCGACGGCAACCCCCGCGATCAGGAGCACGGTGATGAGCCCCATCTTGCCCCAGTAGGGCCGGGCCATGGCCAGCAGCCGCCGCAGGATGTGCGCCTTCTTCAGGCAACGCGGGCAGATGGTCGAGCCATCGAGGAGGACCCGGCCGCAGCTGCGGCAGTGCCGGGTGTCATAGTCGTCGGCGGTATCTTCGCCGTACAGGGGATGTCCCTGACTCAGCTGCTCAATGGCCTTGGCTGCCCGGGCGAAGCGCCCGGCAACCGAGTTGGAGTAGCGCAGGAGCGGCACCGGTCGCCCGCCGACGTTCACCTCCAGGGCGACGTTGCTCACAAGGGCATGCGTATCGGTGCCTTCGATCTGACGGAGGGGCACGCTACGCACCGGCACGGCGCCGTGGCCATTCCGGGAGAACACCCAAACATGGCCACCGGCGACCACCAGCCATTCCTGGCCGAACTGGCCCTTCTCGTCAATGTCGGAGGGGATCGCGATCTCGACCTGATCCTCGCTGATCCCGCCGGCCCTGAGCAGCTCGATGATGTCCGGTGGTAAGGGCTCTCTGATCGACATCGCCGTCCTCGAACGCTCGGGAATCAAAAAAGGCCTCTGGAGCGCAAGGGGTCTTGCGCTGCGGGCCTTTCTCACGCTGGCGAGGTTAGCTATCGGTTCGGGCCGAAGGCGATAGCCCTACTCGGGTCTGGCCTTTGAGAAGGCCAAACGCGAGATTCACCGCATACTCGGTTCCCCCGCGTCCCCCGCGACGGAGGACTTGAGCGTTCCTGATTGTATTCTATACCTACTATACAGCGATTTGGGAGGGGAGTCAATAGAGACCCTTGACCGCGGGTGCAGTTCAGTATTGGCGCATTTTGCACTCTGCCAGCCGTCATCAGCCCCTCCCCTATCCCCTCCCCAGGCGGACGCTGCGGCGTCCGCATGGGGAGGGAAGATCGGGAAAGCGGGGTGGAGTTTGGCCTTTTGAGGTCCTCGCCCCCCAC
>DYEI01000218.1 GCA_020725765.1 Anaerolinea sp.
GGCCATGCCCTCGCCCTACGACCGAAGAAGGCTGTCCGCCCTTGAAGGGGCAGGGGTGGGGGTACTCAGTTGCAGCACATCGCGGCTGCCGCTCGGCGTGTCCCGAGCAGCGAGCGGCCAATCCTATGGCCTGTACGGCGGGCTCAGTAGGCCGCCCGCAGGAGCGCCTCCATTTCCGGCGCGGATACGGGCCTCGGGTTCAGGACGACCAGCCTCCTCATGCTGGCGGCGATCCGCGCCATATCGGGGATATCCGCCTCGCCGACGCCGACATCGCGGAGACGCATCGGCACGCCGACATCGGCCTTGAGGCGCTGCACCGCCTCGACGCTTCGGTGTGCGGCCTCGATGGGGGAGAGCCCGCCGACCTGTTCGCCGAGACGGCGGGCTATCTCGGCAAAGGCCTGCGGGCAGGCAGGGAGGTTATACGCCATCACGTACGGCAGCAGCAGGCCGTTACCCTCGCCATGGGAGTTGTGCACACGCGCCGCGAGGGCGTACTGAAGGGCGTGGGTGATCGTCAGACCGCCGTTGGAGAAGGCCAGACCTGCCAACAGCGCGGCCAGGTGCATCATCTCACGCGCCTCCAGGTTCTGGGGCTGGTAGACGGCCTGTCGCAGGCTCTGCCCGATCAGCCCGATCGCCTGTAGGGCAAGGGACGCCGATAGTGGGTTCGCTCCGGGGTAGGCCGGGAAGGGATCATCCTCCTCGGGGAGAGAGCGGTGGTCCAGGCAGGTGTAGGCCTCGATGGCGTGGGTCAGCGCGTCCATGCCCGAGTCGGCTGTGACCTTGGGCGGGCAGGTGAGGGTCAGCAGCGGATCGCAGATGGCCGCTCGCGGCCGCAGGTGTGGGCTGAAGAGTGCCATCTTCAGGCCCTGCGCCTCGTCGGCGATGACGGCGCCAGCACTCACCTCCGAGCCGGTGCCCGCCGTCGTGGGCACCGCGATCAGGGGGAGCACCGGGCCGGGCACCCGGTTGATGCCATAGTACTCGGGCAGGCTCCCGCCATGGGAGAGAATCACTGCCGCAGCCTTGGCGGTGTCGATGTTGCTGCCGCCGCCTACGGCGATCAGCGAGTCGTGCTCGCCAGCACGTGCCGCCTCGACGCATCGGTAGACCGTCCCCGTACAGGGCTCGGGCTCGCCGCCGTCGTACACCGCCGGCGAGAGGCCGGCCTCAGCAAGGATCCGGCGGACGCTATCCACGATGCCGAGGCCAACGAGGATGCGGTCGCTGACGATCAGGGGGCGGCGCACGCCCAGCCAGAGCGCCAGCCTGCCGACCCGCTCCACCGCTCGCATCCCAAAGATGACCTGCCCCGCGCTCGCAAAGGTCCACTGCTCTCCCATGGCCTGCCCCCGGTCCGAAAGCCGCACCCCTCCGGCTGGCGCCGCCCCGCCACAGAGCGGGGATAGCACACAGTGTACACGACCCTGGAGCGGCGTCAAGAGCCGCTGCGGCGGTCGAGGCCGGAAGCCTCGGAGAAGGGCATCCCCACCTGCCGGCGGTTCGCCTCGTCGCCGAGTTCCCTCTGCCCCTGCGGGGGCGGACAGGCCGCCCCAATCGGTGTGTCTCAGCCGGTGCTTCTTTTCTTGAGGGGGGTGTCCGCGGGCGGCAAAGCCGCCCGCGGACACCCCCCATTCTGGATTCCCTGCCCCCGCGGCGCGCGGCGGGGTTAGGGGTGGCGGTCCCTCGATGGGCCATGCCCTCGCCCTACGACCGAA
>DYEI01000219.1 GCA_020725765.1 Anaerolinea sp.
CTGCCGGGGACGCTCCGCCGGCGACCGGGCCTTACGCTTTGCACAAGCCCGGTGCAAGACCTTTTGCTGGGGGTGTGGCGGCTGGCACAGTGCGAACTGCCCCAACGGTGAGCTGCGCCCCGACCATGGCGATGCAGTTCAGCTTCAGGGCGGTTCGCGCCCGGTCACGCGGGCTCATAGCCCTCAGCCAGACGCCCGGGCGCCTCCCAGGAGAGAGGACATACCTGAAGCAAATACCCCGCAAAAAGGGGCCCTCTTCCGCCCTACTCTGCCGGGGCCATCGGCAGCCGGATACCGTGACGCCTGGCCGCCGCGAGCGCCTCCGGATAGCCCGCATCGGCATGGCGCACGATCCCGATACCCGGGTCCGCCGTCAGCACGCGCTCCAGGCGCCGCGCCGCCTCGGGCGTGCCATCGGCCACGATGACCTGCCCGGCGTGCTGGCTGTAGCCAATCCCTACCCCACCGCCATGGTGGAAGGAGACCCACGTCGCCCCACAGACGGCATTCAATAGCGCGTTCAGGATCGGCCAGTCGGAGATGGCATCAGACCCGTCGCGCATGCCCTCCGTCTCCCGCCGCGGCGAGGCAACCGAGCCACAGTCCAGATGGTCGCGGCCGATGACGATGGGAGCCTTGATCTTGCCCTGGCGCACCAGGTCGTTGATAATGAGGCCAAAGCGGGCCCGCTCGCCATAGCCCAGCCAGCAGATGCGCGCCGGCAGCCCCTGGAAGGCCACGCGCTCCCTCGCCAGCCGGATCCACCGGCAGAGAGGCTCGTCCGCTGCAAACTCGTGCAGGACGACCTCATCGGTCACATAGATGTCCTCCGGGTCGCCAGAGAGGGCCACCCAGCGGAAGGGGCCCTTCCCCTCGCAGAACAGCGGCCGGATGTAGGCGGGCACAAACCCCGGGAAGCTGAAGGCGTCTCTGACCCCGGCATCGAAGGCGCGCTGGCGGAGGTTGTTACCATAGTCAAACACCTCGGCGCCCCGCTTCTGCAGAGCCAGCATCGCCTCGACCTGCGCCGCCATCGAAGCGAGCGCCCATTCCTGATAGGCTGCCGGGTCCTTCCGTCGCAGCTCGTCCGCCTCCTCCAGCGAGAGCCCCCGCGGCACATAGCTCAGAGGATCGTGGGCTGGGGTCTGGTCGGTGACCACGTCGGGCACAACACCCCGCGCCACCAGCTCCGGGTAGACGTCCGCCGCGTTGGCGATGAGCCCGACCGAGCGCGGCTCGCGACGCTGCAGTGCCTCCTCAACCAGGGTCATAGCCTCTTCGAGGTTGTCGACGACCACGTCCAGGTAGCGTGTGCCGAGGCGGCGCCTGGCGCGCGCCGGGTCGACCTCGACGATCAGCCCTACACCCTCGTTCATCGTGACCGCCAGCGGTTGGGCTCCGCCCATACCGCCGAGCCCGGCAGAGAGCACGAAGCGCCCCTTGAGCGAGCCTCCGAAGCGCCGCCGGGCCACGGCAGCCAGCGTCTCATAGGTGCCCTGCAGGATGCCCTGCGTCCCGATATAGATCCAGGAGCCGGCGGTCATCTGCCCGTACATGGTCAACCCCTGTGCATCGAGGGCATCAAAGGTCGCCTGCGTGGCCCAGGCCGGGACCAGGTTCGCGTTGGCAATCAGCACACGGGGCCCGTCCGGGTGGGTGCGGAAGACGCCAACCGGCTTGCCAGACTGCACGAGCAGTGTCTCATCGTTCTCCAGCTCGCGCAGCGCGCGGACCAGCGCATCAAAGCATGCCCAGTTCCGTGCGGCCCTGCCACGGCCCCCGTAGACGATCAGGTCCTCCGGCTTTTCGGCGACCTCGGGGTCGAGGTTGTTCATGAGCATGCGCAGGGCCGCTTCCTGCCCCCAGCCCTTGCAGCTCAGCTCACTCCCTCGCGGTGCGCGCACCACACGAGCGCTCACGGCATGACCTCCTCACTGTACACCAGTCGGCAGCCCTGCCAGGCGTCGCAGCGCTAGTCCTCGAGCGCCGCGTTGACCGCCCCGACCAGGTCCCCCTCATGCACGAGGCGGCGCACCGCCTCGATGAGCGGCGCCATGTAGGCATCCTGCTCGAGAAAGGGCACGTGCTGTCGGATCAGCGCGTAGGCGGCTGCCGTGCCCCTCCCAAGCCGCACTCTGCCCAGCACCTCGCGGCGAAAGTCGATCCCCTGCGCTGCTGCAAGCAGCTCAATCGCGAGGATCGTCTCGACGTTTGCCAGAATCTCCGCTGCCTGCCGCGCCGCGATCGGGCCCATGCTGACGTGGTCCTCCGTGTTGGCCGAAGTCGGCACCGTATCGACGCTGGCGGGGTGGGCGAGGACCTTGTTCTCCGAGGCCAGGGCCGCCGCCGTGTACTGAGCCAGCATAAAGCCCGAGTTCAGGCCTCCGTGTTTGATCAGGAAGGCCGGCAGTGTTCCCTGGTTCGATGCATCGTCAGTGAGGCGCGTCAGCCGGCGCTCAGAGATGTTGCCGATCTCGGCAAGAGCGATCGACAGATAGTCCATCGCGATGGCTACCGGCTCGCCGTGAAAGTTGCCGCCCGACAGGCACACGGGCTCGCCGCTTTCGTCGAAGAAGATGAGGGGGTTGTCGGTCGCGCTGTTGAGCTCGATCTCGAGGACCCACCGGGCGTAGGCGATGGCATCGCGCGCTGCCCCATGCACTTGCGGGATGCACCGGAGTGTGTACGCATCCTGCACATTCAGGGGATCATCGGGTCGCAGGAACTCGCTTCCTTCGAGGAGCCGCCGGAGGTACTCGGCGCAGGCAGTCTGGCGGGGGTGAGGACGCGCCGCATGGATGCGTGGGTCAAAGGCCCGTGGCGTGGCATGTAACGCTTCGCAGCTCAGCGCACCGGCAATGTCGGCGACCTGGGCCACCCGCTCGGCCCGCGCGGTGGTCAGGACGCCGATGGCCGTCATGAAGGCGGTGCCATTGGTCAGCGCGAGCCCCTCTTTTGCCCCGAGCACGAGTGGCTCGATCCCTGCGCGGCGCAACGCCTCCGCTCCCGGCAGCACCTCGCCGCGGTACCGGGCCTCGCCCTGCCCGATCAGCACCAGCGCCATGTGCGCCAGGGGTGCCAGATCGCCGCTGGCTCCAAGGGAGCCTTTTTCGGGGATGATGGGATGCACGCCCGCGTTGAGGGCACTCAGCAGCCGCTCGACCGTTTCCACGCGCACACCCGAATGGCCCTTGGCCAGGGTATTGGCGCGGATGATCATCACGGCCCGCGAGGTTGCCTCGTCAACGGGCCGGCCCACACCCACGGCGTGGCTCTTGAGGATGTTCTCCTGGAGCCGCTCTGCATCCCCAGGCGGAATGCGACGGTCCATAAAGTGGCCAAAGCCAGTGGTAACACCGTAGACGACCTCGCCCGAGCTCAGGAAACGCTCGACGGCCCGGCGAGCGCGGGCCATGCGCTCACGAGCCTCGGGCGCCAACTCGACCCTCACCCGGTCAGGGTCGGCCCAGGCCTCCGCTGCGGCGACCACGTCCTCGAGCCGCAACGTCTCGCCATCCACCGTGATGCGCGGCTGGACCACCGGTTATTGCCTTCCAGGGTGAACGAACGGCTATCCGCTCAAGGCGCAGGCCAATCAGGCGGGGGCAGCCGCCAGATGCGGACGCACGCGTTCGAGGAGCCTCTCTTTGGGCATGTAGCCGACGATGCGCTCGACCGGCTTGCCGTCCTTGAACACGATCAGCGTCGGGATGCTCTGCACCCCATAGCGAGTGGCCACAGCGGGGTTCTGGTCCACATCGACCTTGGCTACCTTGAGGACGCCCGCCTGCTCCGAGGCGATCTCCTTGACAACCGGAGCAACCATGCGGCACGGTCCGCACCAGGCAGCCCAAAAGTCCACCAGAGTCGGCAGCTTGGACTGCAGAACTTCCTGGTCAAAGGTTGCGTCAGTCACATCCACCGGTTCCACAGCCATCTCCAGTACTCCTCTCTCCGGCTACACCGGACAATCCATAGCGTAGGAACAGCTCGATCACGCGCTGCAGGCGCTCTCTGAGCCTCGGATCCCCGGTGCCGCGCAGGCACTCGTCCAGATACGGCCGCACAATGAACAGGCCGACGCTGTCGAGGGCCGCCCGTGCAGCCATGAGCTGGGTCAGCACAGCGTCGCAGTCCTGCCCCTCTTCGATCATACGCTGTAGGCCGCGGATCTGGCCCTCGATCCGCCGCAGGCGCGTCACGGCCTCGGTCCGCGCGTCGTCGTTGTCGTGTGCCAAACCGTGGGCCCCTTTCGTGAGACACGGCCCGGGCGCTTGCTTCCCTCTGGCTGCAGCCGTCCTGCTGTGGCCTCGGTCTGCCCGGCCAGGCTGCAGTATAGACCGCGCCCAGAGCAGTGTCAAGGCAGCCCCACCGCCGCCTTTCCCTGGCCCCCCGAAGGGCAAGCCATGTTCAGGCACAGCTGTTGAGCCTCAGGCCGGGGCGACGGGATTCGTCACGGCGATTGAGGGGTCACGGAGGGAGTAGGCGGCACCCAGAGCCCGAATCGCCAGATCTCGCTCTCAGCGCTGACCGGCTCCCACGCCCTGGTGCCGTCAGGGCGGAGCCCTGCCTCGCGTATCACAACCACACTCCAGCGATAGCTGCCGCTCGGCAGCATCGAGGTCTCGCACCAGGGTACCTCCGTCCAGGCGATGCCCCAGTGAGGCTGCCCGTCGCGTGACACGCGCAAGTCAAAGTGCTCGCCCGGCCTCAACGCCCGATACCAGCGCCAGCGAAAGGTGATGCGGGCCCCCTGGTGCGAGGATCCTGCCTGCGGTACCTCAAGAACCGGAGCCGGCTCCAACGTGGGAGTCGCGCTGGGCGCGGGGGTCGTGCGCGTCTGCGCAACACGGGTGGGCGGCCCCACAGTCGCTGGCACCGTAGCCTCTCCCGTGGGCGTCAACTCGGGGGAGGCGGTCGGAGTCGCGTGGCGTGTCGGCAAGACCGACGGCGTGGGAGACGGGACACTGGTGGGCTCTGGGCTGGGCGTGGCCGAGGCGGTCAGCTCAACTACGGTGGCGGTTGACGTTGGCTGTGGTACTCGCCTGTCCGACACGCTGGCTATCGCGAGCGCCACACCCGTCAACAGAGTGGCACCAAGGACCCCTGAGACCAACAGCCGGCGCCAGGGCGCCGGTCGCTCCAGTGGCACTGCCCAACCTTCCTGCGGTGCCATCTGAAGGTACCTGCTGACGGCGGTGTGGCTCAGCCCTGCAGCGCGCGCCAGAGCCCGGGCCATCTCGTAGCCGCTCCGGAAGCGCTTCTCCCTGCGCCTGTGGAGCGCGCGCCTGAGCACGTTGCGCACGCGCCGCGGAAGACCGCTCGCGGGCACATCGCCGGAAAACGACCCCGCTCCCAGGAGCATCTCGCACAGGATCGCCCCAAGCGAAAACAGGTCCGAGCGCGCACCGGGAGCGTGCCCCTCAAGCTCCTCGTGGGAAGCGAACCGCCTCCTCCTTTCAGAGGACGCTTCGCCCTGCTGCGGCACGGCGAAATCGGTGACAATGGCCCGCCCATCCGGAGCGAGCAGGATGTTCGAGGGAGAGAGGTTGCCATGCACCACTCCCTCGGCGTGGGCAAAATCCAGGGCTGAGCCCACCTGCGCCACAATGGCCACCGCCGACTCCAGCGGCAGAGGCCCCTCCTGCTCCAGCTTCCGCGCGAGGCTTGGGCCTGGGACATAGTCCATGGCCACATAGTGATGCCCAAGGCCCTTGCCAACCTCATAGACCCGGATGATGTTGGGGTGCTTGAGGGCAGCCGCGATACGGGCACCCCGCTGAAAGCGCTCTACCGCGGCCTCGTCCTTGCCGGCCTCGTCGGAGAGCACCTTCAGAGCGACATGAAGCCCGAGGGCAGGCCGGTAAGCCTTGTAGACGGTAGCTTCGGGTCCGGCCGCCAGCACCTCCACGATGTCGTACAGCCCCAGAGTACGCCCGATCAAGTCCACAGAGGCCCCCCATCGAAAGCGAGCGCCCGGCTCCCCGGGCGCGAGATGCATCCCTGCCCATGCCGGCCCCTCAGCCCCTGCCGCATGCCGGGGAACCCGCCTCCAACCGTCTCCCGGACAACTAAGGCGCATGCCCGATGGCCCGATCAAGCACGGCGGCGGGTGCCGGCGGTCAGCCCGGGGCTACATCTGCCATTCTACCCCGCTGCAGAGTGCATGTCAAAGGATTCTCTGGGGGTGACTGTCCAGTCGCGCCTCCGGGCAGCGCCGGCTGCTACGTGTTGCCCCACCCCGCTTCCCTCCCCCGTTCAGGGGCGGACAGGCTACTTTAGCCGCCGTCCCTCCACCCTTGCCGGAGGGTACCCCATCCCCCCGTCCCCTTTC
>DYEI01000220.1 GCA_020725765.1 Anaerolinea sp.
GGCCATGCCCTCGCCCTACGACCGAAGAAGGCTGTCCGCCCTTGAACCCCGCGCGCGGCGGGGGTAGGGCGAGGGATCAACCCCTGCTTTCCGGCCGGAGCGGCAAAGCAGAGAATGCCCCGAGAGGTGGGGCACTCCCACAGAAGTTGCGCCGGGTTCACCGGTCTCGCGCTGCGGGGACGGCACGCCCGGCTGAGGTGCCTGCAAACCGCTTCAGGCAGATCAGCGATGCCACCCCGACGATCAACGCATCTCCCATGGTCGCCGCCCCGAGCAGAAAGGTCGTGTCGATCCAGAACTCCAGGGGATAGAACTGGATGAGCGAGTCTTCGTAGTTGAACAGCCAGGTGTCGGCGGCGAAAAAGACCTGGTGGAAGCGCACGAAGAACCAGTCAAAGCTCAGCACGGCGCTGAGCAGGATGCCCAGGAGCATTGCGATAAGGAGCGCGGCGCCGGTGAAGGTGCCTCGCAGGAACTGCTGCCGCCATGGCCGCTGCCGGATGGCTGCGACCACGCCGGCGAGGAGCACGAGGGCGGCTCCACCCCACGCCCAGCGCAGGCCATTCATCACGGCCTTGACGTCCGCCATGTGCCGCAGCTCGCGCGCGTTGTAGACTGGCTTCCCCTCGTGCTGCAGGGCTGCCAGGGCCTCGATGCCCTCGCCCGAGTTCAGCCAGCGGACGGTAGCCTGCGAGAGCTCGAGCCGCACCGGCGCGTCGTAGATGTCAGAGCCGGGCACTCCGGGGCGACGGTACTCGAAGGCGATGTAGGCAGGGGTGGCAATGAGGAACACATTCGTGGCTAGCAACAGGACGAGCGTGGACAGCACCACCAGGAGCCGCCCGACCGCGATGGTGACCTTCCGAAGTGTCATGGCACCGCCTCCCCCCTTTCGCCCCGCGCCGCCTCCAGGGCGTAGCGCAGAATAATGCCGTGCACCATCTGTTCAATGGGCGCCCGGTCATCGGTAAGCACGGCCCTACTCCGCTCCCACCGCATGAGTCCGGGAAGCGCTCGGGCAACGACCGGCCCAAGGTGCGGATCATCGAGACCCTCGAGGCGGGCACGTACTGTCCCGGGGTCTGTCGGCTGGACCGAGGCCAGCACCAGCGAGTTAAAGTCCTCCGCGGATTCGATGATATAGACCGAGGGGAACACCGTGTGCACCGTATCGGCGATAGCTTCGACGAGGGTTCGGTCGTCGCCGGCGTATCCCACATTGACGGCCAGCACGCCGTCCTCGTCCAGACGCTGGCGTGCCAGCTCGAAGAACTCGCGCGTCGTGAGGTGGAAGGGGATGTAGGGCGGCCGGTAGGCGTCTATGGCGATGACGTCATAGCGCGCCTCGGCACCGGCCAGGAAGCGACGCCCATCCTGTGCAAAGGTCCGCACGTTGCGCTCGTGCAGGTCAAAGTGCCTCCGGGCGACCTCGATGATGGCGGGGTCGATCTCGGCGGCGTCGATGGGGACCGGTCCGAATACGGCCGTGTACTGGTGAGCAATCGTCCCCCCGGCCAGCCCGATGAGGGCCAGGCTTGGCTCGGGCCTGGGCTCCGGTCGGGCGGCGAAGTAGGGCGCCAGCAGGAAATAGTCATAGAGATGGCCGGTGAGGATGCTCCCGGGGCGGTAGATGGACTGGATGCCCAGGCCCTCGTTGAGCAGCAGATGCCGCTCGCCTCCGACCTCGACCACGCGAATATAGTTGTACGAGGACTCGCGCTCGTCGATCAGGCCCTCCGAGCTCCGGATGCGCCCGCCTCCATCGAGGAAGCCCACGCACACCAGGGCAATCAGCATGCACGCCGGGAGCCAGGCCCGGCGGCCCTTCCAGGCCAGGGAGGCCGTGCCCCCGAGGAGGACGAGCAGCAGGCCGATCGCGAGGAGGGAGCGGCGGGTTCCGAGCCAGGGGATCAGCACAAAGACCGGCACCAGAGTCCCGATGATGCTGCCGCCCGCCGAGAGCGCCGAGACTCGCCCTGCCGTGTGCCCTGCCTTGTCGAGCCCAGGTATGGCGACACGCACGGCAAAGGGGGGAACCATCCCCAGGAGAAGCACCGGCGGCGCCAGGAGGGCGAGGACCCCGAGGAAGGCTCCCGCCACCCAACCCGCCTGCAAGTCCGAGAACCCTGCTGCGGCGAGTCCAAGGATGGGACGGCTGAGCGCGGGGACCAGCCCGGTGAGCAGTCCCGCCCAGGTTACAATCTGCGCCAGCGTGCCCGCGTGGGGGGAGTGATCGGCCCAGCGGCCACCGAGGGCGGCGCCGGCAGTGAGATAGATGAGGATGAGACCAATGAGGATGGCCCACACAAGCTGCGAGTCGCCAAAGTACGGGGCGAGGAGCCGCGAGGCGCACATCTCCACGGCCATCCCCGCAGCGCCGGCGAAAAAGACGAGGGCCGAGAGCAGTGTGGAGCGTGTCACCGTCTCACCGGGCGCCAGTAGCGCTCTGCGGGGCCGTCCGGACTGAGGCCGTGGGCGTAGGCCTTGACCCTGGCGGCCACGTTTTCCTCACCCTGAAAGAGCCCCCGAACCTGTGAGCGGTAGCAGAGGATAGCTTCGATCTTGGCCTGCAGCGCCGGGGGGGTGAGGGGCTCTAGCTCGGGCTCCCAGGGCCCGCCGATCTCGATCGCTGCCTGTACAAAGCCGGGCACCTCGGCGTAGGGATAGTCCTCATAGTAGCGCAGGGTCCAGCCGCGCGGCGTGAGCCGCCGGGCCGCCCACTGGACCAGGTAGTGGTCCACATGGTGGCCGACTCCCAGGGGCGCGTAGAGCACCGAGGGGCGGAGCGCGTCGCATAGCGCCTGCAACCGCACGGTGAGCGCGCCCACGAGCACTCTTCGCTCCAGGGGGTGAATCTGCTCAAAGATGGCGGGGAGCTCTGCGTAGAGCGGCTGCCCATCGGGGCCAAGGCGGTAGATGCAATCGGGAATCTCCCAGTGCAGCCAACTGGCTCCGAGGCGCTCTGCGGCGGCCCGGTCTTCGGAGCGCCGCAAGGCGACATAGTCGGCAGCGGAAGGAAGCCCCGCGGTGTGCCAGGCCGAGAATACCGTCGATGGCACGGGCGGCGGGTCGCCGGCAAAGATGGTGAGCACCGTCGGGCGATCGCCGGCCTGGGCCTGGCGGGCGATCAGCCCGCCGCAGGAGAGCACTCCATCGTCGAGGTGGGGGGCGAGATAAAGGTGGAGATCTCCCAAATCAGCTCCTCCCGCAGGTGAGATGGGAGGATTATAGCATCAGGGGGAAACACGGGCAAAGGACCCCAATCCAGCGGCTGCTCAGATCTCGGCTCGGGCTCTACGAGGCGGCCGTCTGCCCGCAGAGGCGCGCGACGGCTTTGAAGGAGAGGTCAAAGAAGATCACCGGTCCACAGTTGCCGAGGTCGGGGTGTGGCCAGTGGACGGCGTTGAGCCCGCGGGCATGTGCCCCGCGCGGGACGCGGGGCCAGCCGCCATCGCCATGGTCGGGCGGGTTCTCTTCGGTGATGCGCAGCGCCTCGACCGGCTCGTCGGGCGCAAGGAGCTCCCAGTAGCCCAGGGTGTCGGTCGCCAGGGTCGCCAGGCGCTGCCATCTGCCCCCCACCTTCCGGTAGACGCGAACGACGGCGCCAGCGATGCCGCCGCCAGTAGGCTGCACGACATAACCGAAGATGCGCCTTGCGCCTGTGCGCTCCGGGCCGGACATTGCGCTGACCCTCGCCTCCTGTCGCGCGCATAGAGTGACTGGTATAGCTCCTCCTACACCGTTAGACAGGGCCGTGGCGCGCTATGTTTCAGCAAGGCCGGTGCAGCGCATCGCCCATGCCCGGGCCCCCATGGGATGCGCCCGGCAACGGCCCGTTGACAGGCCGGGGCTCCCGTACTATACTGCCCATACCCCGGTGGAGTACATGGGAGGTCTGACACATGCCCATCTTTGAGTACCGTTGTCGGCGCTGCGGTCAGGTCTTTGAGCGGCTGTGGCAGGGGCCCGAGCGCCGCGAAGAGCTGCGCTGCCCGCAGTGCGGTGCTGCCGGATCGGAGCATCTGGAGAAGATGCTATCTCGCTTTGCCTCGCAGGGAGGCACGGCTTCCAGCGACGTAAGCTGCGGTACCTCGACCTGAGGGGTACGTCGCTAGGGGCCGTGTGCTCCTCTCGCCGGCCGGGCCGTGCCCCGGCCTTTCCGTGGCGTGTGAGGCGCCATGCCGAAGGAAGGGGCGCCCGCACGCATCGGCCACACCCAGGGGAGGCGCCCGTGAAGCGCTACGACCTCATCACCTTCGACATGGGCTACACCCTCGCGTACTTTTATCCCTCGGAGGAAGAGCTCTTCCTGCGGGCGCTCCGCTCTGTCGGGCTGGAGCTCGACCCCGCAGCCGTCCGGCAGGCGCGGAGCGCCGTCTGGCGGGAGTACTTTGCCTCGATCGGGGGCACCACGTTTGAGGCCACCGAGGAGCGCGACCGCAAGGCTGAGGCCTGGATCATGGCGCAGACTCTCGCTCACTGTGGCGTGCACAATCAAGACCTGGTTGACGTTGTGTGCAAGGCCAGCAAGGCGGTGTTCAAGGCCCCCGGCGCCGTGCGCCTGTACGACGAGGTGCCGGACGTCCTGAAGGCGCTGCGCGCCCGCGGCCTGCGTCTGGGGATCGTCTCGAACTGGAGCTGGGACCTGCACGAGTATGTGCACATGCTGGAGATCACGCCCTACTTTGATGTGATCGTCGGCTCGGCGCGCGTGGGCTGTGAGAAGCCACATCCGCGCATATTCGGCGAGGCGCTGCAGGCGGTTGGGGTCCCTCCGGAACGTGCGCTCCACGTCGGGGACAGCTACGAGGCAGACGTCCTCGGCGCGCGGGCGGCCGGGATGGATGCGCTTTGGCTGGACCGTGCCGGCGCCGGCGGCCATCCCGAGTGCCGGTCGATCCGCGATCTGAGGGCGGTGCTCGAGCTTGCCTGAGACAGGAGGAAGACGCGATGCAGCAGCCTCGGGTAGTGGTGGTCGGGAGCTCCAACACCGACATGGTCGTCAAGGTGCCGCGCATCCCGGGCCCTGGGGAGACGGTCCTCGGCGGTCGCTTTGTGATGGCGGCCGGCGGCAAGGGGGCCAATCAGGCGGTGGCGGCAGCCCGCCTCGGCGCCGAGGTGACTTTTGTGGGGCGTCTCGGCCGGGATATGTTCGGCCGGCAGACGGAAGAGAACCTGCGGCGCGAGGGGATCGATACGCGCTTTATCGCCTGGGATGAAGCGACCCCCAGCGGCATCGCGCTGATCATGGTCAGTGCCGAGGGCGAGAACTCGATTGCCGTGGCTCCGGGGGCCAACGGCGAAATGACGCCTGCCGACGTGGAGCGGGCGGAGGAGGCGATTGCCGCGGCGGACGTCCTGTTGCTCCAGCTGGAGGTGCCCCTTGCGGCGGTGCGGCGGGCGCTGGACATCGCACGTGGCCACGGGGTGCGGGTGATCCTGAACCCCGCTCCCGCAGCCCCGCTCCCGGACGAAGTGCTGCGGGAGGTGGATCTGCTCACGCCCAACCAGCACGAGGCGGCCCTGCTCGCGCGGATGCAGGGCGCAGAACCCGCCGAGATGGCCCAGGCACTCCTCGCCCGGGGGGTGCGGATGGTCGTCATGACTCTCGGAGGGAGAGGCGCCCTCATCGCCGGGCCGGAGGGGATCGAGCTCGTGCCCGCTTTCCGTGTACAGCCGGTCGATACGACCGGCGCGGGGGATGCGTTCAACGGGGCGCTGGCCTGCGGCATGGCACAGGGTCGCCCGCTTCGCGAGGCGGTGCGCTACGCGAGCGCGACGGCCGCCCTCGCGACGACGGTCATGGGCGCCCAGCCCTCACTGCCTACAGCCGAGAGGGTCGAGGCGTTCCTGGCAGAGCAGAGGCCGTAGCTGCTCAGAGGAGTCCTGCGGCTGGCCTTGGGGCTGCTCACCGGTTGGCGGCGGCGCGCTGCACGAGCCCACACATTTCCTGGATGATGCGCACCGCCGTCCAGCCCGTGATGTGGTTGTGGTCCAGCGGTGGAGCTACCTCGACGATATCAAAGCCAGCCACACGAAGGGGAGCCGTACCGGCGCGCCTCCGGGCGAGGGCATGGATGAGATCGAGCAGGTAGCGGCTTGGGGGGCCTCCTGGAACGGGTACGCCCGTACCCGGCGCAGCCGCCGGGTCGAGAAAGTCGATGTCCACGCTGACGTAGATTCCGCCCGGGAGCGACCCAAGGGTCCCCAGGATGCGCTCGGCGACGGCGTCGGGAGTGAGGTGCGATAGCTCGTGGGCGTAGATGGCGCGGATGCCCTGCTCGCGCATGTACGCGACCTCGGGCGCCATGAGGTCGCGCAGGCCCACGAGGAGCACGCGCTCCGGCCCGACCTGTGGCAGCTCGCAGATACGCCGCAGGGCACAGGCATGGTTCCACCGGCTCTCCTCGCGCCCTTCGATCCCCCGGTAGCTATCCATCAGGTCAGCGTGGGCATCCAGCCAGAGCACGCCGAGGGGATGCTCACGGACGACACCGGCGACCGCCCCGCTGGTGATGCTGTGGTCGCCGCCGAGCACGAGGGGTACGGCACCCGATTCCGCAATGGGACGGATAGCAGCAGTGATGGCGCGCTGGGTCGCCTCGGCATCCTCTGGGGAGACGGGTGCATCCCCGAGGTCGCAGATGCGCAGGCCGCGCAGGTCGAGCCCCTCCTCGGTGAAGAACCAGCTGTCTGCGGAGAGTGCCCGCAGCTCTGCTGGAGCGAGCGCTGCGCCTCGGGCGTGGGTCACCGAGCCATCGTAGGGCGCTCCGACGATAGCAATATGGGCCTCTGCTGGCGAGAGGTTCGGCTGGTTGAGGCGCATCCACAGGTTGGGGCTGGATGGCACGTCCTGGTTCAAGTTCACCTCCTGGTGCTGGTTGGTTGTGACCAGTATACAACCAGCAGGTAGGATGTCGCAATTGCCCCAGCTCGAGGGTTCAGCTTGGCAGGAGCGGGCCACGCGCGCCACGGCGCGCTCGACCGCCCGAAACCGCCCAGGAAAGAGAGTTCCCCTCCCTCGACTTTGGCCTTTCGGAGCACGACCCGCGGTACCGTCCAGAACTCGCC
>DYEI01000221.1 GCA_020725765.1 Anaerolinea sp.
GGGGCGATCGAGGTAATCGTGGAGGGCGAGGACCTCAAGAGGCCAGACTCCACCCCCCATAGAAAAACACGCCCCTTCCCCGCCGCGCAAGCGGCGGGGAAGGGGGGTGGGGGATGGGGCCGACAGGCGAGCCCTGTTGGCCATTGGCAGGAGGGGAACGACTTGTACGGGCGAGGGGACGCTGCGCCCGTACTATAGGCCCGGCGCCTTTCGGGGGCCGGGCCGCTAGCGGCCCGGAGCATAGACCATGTCATCTATCCGCGTGGAAAACGTAACGTTCCTGTTCGAGGGGCGCGACCCGCTGCGGAGCGTGTTCCGAGACCGGCACGCGCCCTCGGACGCGGTCGAAGAGCTCCACGAGGGCGAAGGCAAGACCCGCGCCCTCGACCACTGCTACCTGGACGTCAGCGATGGCGAGACCATCGCCATCGTGGGGCCGTCCGGCTGCGGCAAGTCCACGCTCCTCCGGGTAGTGGCGGGGCTGCTGCAGCCGCAGGAGGGGCGCGTCCTGTACGACGGGCAGGACATGGCCGACGTGCCTCCGAAGGACCGCGGCATCGGCATGGTCTTTCAGAACTATGCCTTGTACCCGCACTGGGAGTCGCAGGAGAACCTAGGCTTCTTCTTCCGGCTGCGCAAGCGCGAGCACGAGATTCCTGAGCGCGTCCGCATCACCTCCGAGATCATGGGGATCGGCTTCGACCGGCTGCTCTCGCGCAAGCCGCCGACCCTCTCGGGCGGCGAGCAGCAGCGGGTGGCGATCGCACGCTGCATCGTACGGGATCCGCGGCTTTTCCTCTTCGACGAGCCCCTCTCGAACCTCGACGCCAAGCTGCGCGCACAGACCCGGGTGGAGATCAAGCGTCTCCTCCGGCGCTTTGCCATCACCGCGCTGTATGTGACGCACGATCAGACCGAGGCCATCGCCCTTGCGGACCGCATCGCCGTGATGCGCAAGGGCAGGGTCGATCAGGTCGGCACCTACGCCGAGCTGTACACGCGCCCGGCAAACGCCTATGTCGCCGGCTTCCTCGGCACGCCCCCGATCAACCTTGTTCCTGCCGAGGTGAGCGGCGGGGAGCTGCGTGCGGCGGGCCTTACCCTGCCTCTCCCGGCACGCTGGCGACACTGCCTGGAGTCCGGTCAGAGGGTGCTTGTGGGAGTGCGCGCGGAGGACATCCGCTACGATGCGGCCAGCCCGCTGCAGGTGCAGGTCGAGCTGGTCGAGCCGATCTTCTCGCAGCGGGTGCAGCTGGCTCACTTTACGCTCGGTGACCGCCGGCTGGTGGCCCAGCTACCGGAGGAGGTGCGCCTCCAGGTGGGCGATTGGCTCCCTGTGGCCTTTCCCGAGGAGGCGTTGCACCTCTTTGACGCCGAGACGGAGCTGCGCCTTCCCGAGTCGTAGCAAAAGACGGGGGCGGACTTTCGCCATCCGCCCCCGACGATCTTCCACGCATGACCAGTGCTGCTACTTCAGGCGCGCCCTCAGCCCTATGAGGGCCGGGATCGCCAGCAAGAGCATCACCACCAGCGGCGCCAGGCCAACGTAAGTGCTGAGCCCACCATAGTTGCCGGTCACCGGAAGCTCGACCGGAGTCGGGGTCACCTCGACCACGGCTGTGGGCGCAACTGCGGTCGGTGGCACCGTTGCGGTCACTGGCACGCGGGTGCGGGTCGGCGTTGGCGCCGCAACGGGGGTGCGTGTCGGTGTGGCGGCTACCGGCGTCCGTGTGACGGTTGGCCGGGGCGTATTCGTCGGTCGGACCGTGGGGGAGGCCAGAGGCGTTGCGGTAGGCAGGGTTGTTGGCGTCTCAGTCTGCGCCAGCGACGTCCAGGGCAGGGCCCCCAGGATGAGCAACCCCACGAGGCCGAGCGCCGCAAGCTGCAGCAATCGATTCCTCATCCTTCTCCATCCTCCGGAAACATTCCCCCTCTGCTGCAGCAAAGGGATCGGCTGATCTGCGAGATCAGGGCAGGCGGACTCCTCGACCGGCGGCGAACGCCTCACCTGCGAGCAGCGTCACGCCAGCCCGCGACGAGGCGCTGACTGCCCATGGTCTCAACCCGGTGAGCCGAGCAACAACCGTGCCGGTGCTTCTTCTAGGGGCTCGGGGCGCGCTTGACCCGCCAGATGGTGCCGGTACCGGCCTCGCCTATCCAGCCCTCCTTGCCCAGCTCCAGGACGCCGAAATCCACAATGTACAGGCTGCCATCCGGACCGAACCGGGCCTGTATGGGCCGCTCCAGCCCGCCCCGATCGCTCAACGAGCCCGGCAGGCCGCTGCGGTTGACGGCAAAGTCCTCGACGGCGCCCGTTCCCACATCGACAACCACCACCCGGTGCCCGATCCCGGGCATCGGCGGCAGGCCCTCGGGCGGCGCAAGCAGCGGACCGAACTCGGCCACGAAGGCGCGGTCCAGGTAGCCAAAGTCCGGGTCCAGGCAAAAGTCGAATTTGGTTGGCGCAGCGTGCAGCCCGAAGGAGGCAACCGGCGCCGGCGGGGCGGGTCTCCCTCGCAACAGCTCCTCGTGATTGGCGATGAGGAACTCGTGTCGCAGCGCGTCGGGCGGCTTGAAGGCCGGGTCGGTGACCGGCTGCCCGGCGTAATAGTCCGGCCATCCGTACCAGACGCCCTCCTGCACCTCCCACAGCGTATCCGGATCGCCCGAGATCGCGCGCGGCGGGACTCTGTTGGCCCCGTTGTTCGTCGCATACAGGCGGCCGTTCCGGGAGAAGGCGAGCCCGTACGGGTTGCGAAAGCCCCAAGCGAACACGCGCAGGTCCGATCCGTCGGGGTTGGCGCTCATGATGGAGCCGCTCGCGGCCTGCCCCGGCCGGGCGCCGGGGATGCGCTGACCCGGGGAGGTCGGCGTACCCCAGGGGCTGAAGGCACCGGTGAGCCGGCGCTCGCCGGTGGCCATGTCCTCCGTCTCATAGTTCTGGCCGGTTAGGATGACGTCCGCCCCCGGGGTATCGTGCCCGGTCACGCGGTCGGTTGAGCGCAGCCGGTCCAGGGCGTAGAGATCGACGACACCGGCATTCGACACCGTCCCCTGGCCAAAGTACATCCGACCGTCGGGGCCAAAGGCGAGGCTGTTGTTTTCGTGCAGCCCCCAGGAGGGAAGCCCCGAGATCAGGTCACGGATACAGCCGTTCCCCGCGACCGATATGGCCCCCTGCCGGGAGACGTACAGCGTCCCCCGGTAGTAGGCGATGTCGTTGATCTGCCGGGGGAAGGGGCCGGCGACCATCTCGCGCGTGCCGTCCCGGTCGACGCGCACCACGCGGATCTCTGTCGGCGCGACCCGGCCGAAGGGAACGATGCTCTCTGCGACGAGGAGGTTCCCGTCGTCGTCCCAGGTCACCGAGGTAGGATAGTTCAGGCCCGCGGCAACCGGCTCGATGCGATAGCCGGCGGGGAGGCGGACCTCCTCCGCGCGGACCGGCCGTGCCGGCGCCTTGACCGCCTCGACAGCCGACATGGGCTCAGCACTCCTTTCCGTCCAGGTGAGATGCCCCGCGGCCAGAGGTCAGCCGGGCCGCGACCGGACGTCTGCGGCCCGGCCGACGCAGCCCTCTAGCCAGTGCGCGATACCTGCCACACGACCCCGGTGCCCGGGATCGCCTCCCAGGTGCGCTCCCCCTCCTCCCAGCGCAGGATGCCGAGGTCGACGATGTAGAGGTTTCCGTCCGGCCCGAACTTGGCCTCGATGGGCCGCTCCAGGCCGCCTCCGCCGCTTACCGAAGCCGGGCCGCCCCCGCGGTTGACGGCAAAGTCGTGAACCGTGCCATCGTTCACGTCGACGCGCACGACTCGGAAGCCCTGAGAGAGATCGGGCGGCAACCCGCTCATCGGAGCGAGCACAGGTCCGAACTCGGCCACAAAGGCCTGATCGACAAAACCAAAGGCCGGGTGCAGGCAAAAGTCGAGCTTGGCCGCCGAGACCATCTCGCCGAAGGAGGTGACCGGCATGGGCGGGCGCGGTCGGCCGTCGAGCAGCTCCTCGTGGTTGGCGATGAGGAACTCCTGTCGCGGCGCTCCCGGCGCCTGCAGCGAGGGATCGGTGATGGGCCGTCCGGCAAAGTAGTCGGGCCAGCCGTACCATTGGCCCTCCTCAACGAGCCAGAGCGTGTCCGGATCGCCGGCCACGGGGCGCGGCGGTAGGGGGTTGGCGCCGGCATTGGTCGCATACAGCCGTCCTTCGGGCCCAAAGGCCAGGCCGAAGGGATAGCGGAAGCCCCAGGCATAGACGCGCAGATCAGAGCCATCCCAGTTGGCCCGCATGATCGCGCCGCTTGCGGCCTGACCCTTCGCCGGGCCCGGTATACGGTGACCGGCGGGTGTCGGGGTTCCCCAGGGCGAGAAGGCTCCGGTAAGGCGAGTCTCGCCCGTCCGCGGGTGCTCGACCTCATAGTTCTGGCCGGTGAGGACGACTTCGGCCCCGGGGATATCGTGGGCATCCAGGGCTCCGGTAAGCTCTTCCATGTCGGCGAGGGCCAGCGGCCCGACCACCCCGGCGTTAGACACAGTCCCCTGCCCGAAGTACATCCGCCCGGCCATGTCAAAGACGATCGACGTGTTCTGGTACATGCCATAGGAGGGCAGGCCAACGATCAGGTCCCGGATGCAGCCATCCTGCAGGACGGATATCTTGCTACGGTGCGACACATACAGCATGCCTCGGTACACGGTGATGTCGTTGATGAGCCGGGAAAAGCCGCCCGCGATCGCGGTGAGCGACCCGTCGGCCTCGAGCCGGAGGATACGGCGTTCGGTGTCCGCTACGATCCCGTGCCCCGGCAGCCCTCCCTCCGCGACCAGCAGGTTGCCATCGACGTCCCAGCTCACGGAGGTCGGGTAGTTCAGCTCTGTGAGCAGCGGCTCGATGGTATAGCCGGCCGGGAGTTCGATGCTTGCCGGATCAATGGTTCGGGTAATCGGGCTGATGCGCTCAGACACACGCATGTGAACCACTCCTTAAACTGGTGTGCCGCTGTGGGTTACACGCCAGATGATGCCGGTAGCCGGGATGGCCATCCAGCCGCCCGTCTCTTCGCTATACTGAACCAGGCCACAATCAACGACATAGAGGTTGCCGTCGGGGCCGAACCTGGCCGCGACCGGGCGCTCGAGCCCACCCGTGTTGCCGGATAGCGAGTCGGGCAGGCGGCTGCGGTTGATGGCAAAGTCGCTGGCCGCGCCGTCAACCGGGTCTACGCGGACCACGCGGTGCCCGCCCGGTGCGCAAGTGCCCGAGCCTTGCTCTCGGGGGCCGAGCAGCGGCCCGAACTCGGCGACGAACGCCTGCCCGACAAACCCAAAGCGCGGCTCCCGGCAAAAGTCGAACCCGGCGGCGCCCACCTGCTGCCCGAGCACGGCCACGGGCTGCGGCGGGTGCGGTCGCCCTCGAAGCAACTCGGCATGGTTGGCCAGCAGGGGCTCGTGAGGCGGCGCGCCGGGCTGCCGAAAGCGCTCATCGGTCACGGGGGTCCCGCTGCAATAGTCGGGCCAGCCGTACCAGGCCGCCTCCCGCACGTCGTAGAGTCCATCGACGTCGCCGGCGATGGGCCGGGGCTCGAGCGGCCTCGCCCCCTGATTGGTAGCAAAAAGGCGGCCGTCCGGAGCAAAGGCCAGGCCATAGGGGTTTCGCAGTCCCCAGGCGTAGACCCGCAGGTCCGACCCATCGGCACCGGCCGTCATGATGGCGCCACTCGCCGCCGCGCCCGGTGCAGGGCCCGGGAGGCGTTGGCCTCGGGTAGCCGGCGTGCCCCAGGGAAGGAACGCCCCTGTGAGGCGCGCCTCGCCGGAGATCGGATCGCGGACCTCATAGCTCGTGCCGGTGAGCACGATCGATGCTCCGGGGATGTCGCAGGCGCGTGTGCGCCCCCAGGCCGACAGGTGCTCGAGCTCTAGCGGGCCGACTACGCCGGCGTTCGACACGGTTCCCTGCCCGAAATACAGCCGCCCCGCCCGGTCGAAGGCCAGGCCCGTGTTATGATGCAGCCCCCAGGAGGGAAGCCCCGCGATCAGATCCCGCACGCGGCCATCCTCGACTATCGAGATGCGGCCACGGTGCGACACATACAGGATGCCCCGGTGTACGGCGATGTCGTTGATCGGGGGCTCAAAGCCGCTGGCCAGGGGTTCGAGGGATCCATCGGGCAGGCGGCGCAGAATGCGCGGCTCCAGCTCGAGCGTCGCCGGGCGGGGTAGCCAGCTCTCGGCGATGAGCATCGCCCCGCTGGGCTCCCAGGCGATGGCGGTGGGGTAGTTGAGGTCGACGACCAGCGCTTCGATCTCGTAGCCGGTGGGGAGCTCGATGCTCTCGGGGTCAGCCAAGCGCTCGCCTGGGCCGACATGTCCCACCAGGTGCCTGTGCATAGGTCCCACCCTTTGGGAGGTAGGGGCTGGGTGCTCCAGCCCCTACAACTCACCGACGATGACCTCTGAGTGTACGCAGGCTCGGCACCGCAAGGAGCAGCATGGCTACGATGGGCAACACCGAGCTAAGGCTGCCGCCGGTCGGCTGGCCGCCCGTAACCGGCAGCCGGACGGCCGCGAGCACCGCCGTAGGCGTGACGGCTACGGGTGCTACGGCTGTCTCCGTAGGAGGCACGGCCGTAGGCGGGACTGCGGTCGGCGCCACAGCGGTAGGCGGGACGGCTGTTGCGGTTGGCGTGGATGTCGGAGTGGTGGTAGGCGTCGCTGTGGCGGTAGCCGTTGCCGTGGGCGTTGGCGTCTTGGTCTTCTTGCAGATGTCACACCACGGCGGCAGCGTCACAGTCTTGATCGGCTTGGGCAGGATGCTCCCCAGGTCGGGCGTGACGCCTGCGTTTGCGGGCTCGGCGCTGGGCGGCCTCGCGGCCACAGGCAGCGCGGCAGCGAGCGCCAGCACCGCTATCAGGGCTGCAAACAGGACGGCAGCTTTCCGTCTCGCTTGCCTCATAGTCTGGTCTCCTTGTCATCAGTTGTAGTGTCACAGCCTGAGGCTCAACAGGGGAAGCTGACCACCTGCAGCCTGGCAGGCAGCGAGGCGGTGAGGTCACACCGTGCAACATGGCCAGGCCTGGCGTCGACAGCTCCTTCCTGAGCCGTCGCAGGATGAGCGAACCGGGATGGGAGACCGGGCGGCAGTGCATCAGGGTCCGCTGCCGCCGGCCCCCGGTCGGTGCACCGGGGGCTTGTGGGACTTGAGCAAGATGTATGCCAGTAGAAGCACCCGCGGGGGCGTAGTTCAGTGTTGGGGCATCTCGCACTCTGCCAGCCGTCATCAGCCCC
>DYEI01000222.1 GCA_020725765.1 Anaerolinea sp.
CGAGGACCTCAAAAGGCCAAACTCCACGGGCAGGGGTGGGGGCACTCCGGAGTTGTCCATCGCGGCTGCCGCTCGGCGTGTTCCGAGCACCAGTGTGAGCGGCGGACGGTCCTCTCGGATGAGCACCGCAGGGCTGTCTCTTGCACCGTGACACCGTGCAGCCCGACTTGTAGGTAACGCATAGCGCGCCGCGGCGGCGGCGGGGAAGGGGACGGGGCGATGGGGTACCCTCCGGCAAGGGCCGGCGTACGGCGGCTAAAGCAGCCTGTCCGCCCCTGAAGGGCAGGGGGTTCCCTCACGAGCCGATCCCGACGGGGAGGGCTACCGGCGGCTTCCTTCCGTGCCATGCGCGGAACGCGGGTCTGAACACTTACCCCCACACTTGATGTGGCCTCATCCCCCATGGTACAATCCCGCTGCAGGCATGGGGCGGGGCTCGCCCGCGCCTGCGGGGAGGTCCTCATGCTACGGAAGCTCCTACCCTTCTGCGGGCTGCTGTCTGCAGTGCTCCTCGCGTCCGTCCTCTGCGCGTGCCGGCCCGCCAAGAGCTATCGCGCCGAGCGCTTTGATGTGGACATCGCCGTCGAGCCGGGAGGCGCGGCAACCATCACCGAGACCGTCGTCTTTGCCTTCCGCAACGGGCCCTTCACCTACGTCTACCGCGAGGTGCCGCTGAGGCGGACGGACGGCATCGAGGTGCTGGCCGCAGGCGAGGAGGGCAGAGCCTACACCCCGGGCAGCGGACCGGGCCAGTACGAGGTGCGGCAGAAGGGGAGTTCCCTTCGGGTGACCTGGCGTTTTGAGCCGACGCAGAACGCGGCGCGCACCTTTGTCCTCGCCTATCGGGTCAGGGGGCTCATCCGGCAGGAAGGCGTACGGGACGCCCTGCGCTGGGCGGCACTCCCCGTTGACCACGACTATGGGATCACTGCGGCCCAGGTCACGGTACGTCTGCCGGAGCAGGTTGGTCCGGTCGCGGGCGCCGAGGTCCTCGACGGGCACGCCCAGGTCGGGGTGCTCGGGCGACACGTGTCCTTCCTCGCCGAGCAGGTCGAGCGCGACCAGCCTCTCACCATCGGGGTCTGGTTCCCGCATGGCCAGGTTGGGGGCGTACCGCCCCTGTGGCAGCAGCGGGAGCTGGCGCAGGCCGCCCGGGCGCCACTGTGGATCGCAGGTGCCGGGTTGATTTTGGTTGCGGCAGTTGGGGGGGCTGTTTGGGCCTGGCGCCGGTACGGGCGGGTCCGCGTGCCGCAAAAGGTCGGGGCGGTGACCGCGCCTCCGGATGACCTGCCGCCCGGGCTGGCCAGCGCGCTGGTGGAGGACAGTGCCCGGCCTGTCGCCATAGTCGCAACGCTGTTTGATCTGAGCCGCCGGGGGGTGCTCGCGGTCGAGGCGGCTGAGCCTGCGGGGCTCTTGCGGCGCCGACCCTCTTTCGCCTTCCGCCTGAGGGCGCTGCCGGAGGCCCTGCAGCCCTTCGAGGAGCTGACCCTGTGGGTGGCCTTTGCCCCGCGTCCGGAGGGCAGGCTGAGCCGTGCTCAGCGGGCGGCTCTGGCTCAGCCGGACCGGGCGGCTCTGGAGCGTGTGGCTGCAGGTGGCGAGGCTGTACCGATGGAGCGGCTCGGTGAGGACCTGAGGGCGAAACGCAGCCTGCTCGAGCGCGCCTACGACGCCGAGCTGTACGGGCGGGGCTTCTTCGACCGCGCCGGCGACCGGATCCGCGGCACCTGGATGGCTGTGGGGCTCGCGCTCCTAGGGCTCGGGTTTGGCGCGATTGCCGTGCCCGTGCTCTGGGGTGAGCTTTTCGGCCCCTGGCCGCTCCTGTTGGTTGGTGCGCTCATCCTGGCGGGGCTCGGCCTGGTGCTGCTGGGGTCGGCAGCCTCCCGCCGGACGGAGGCCGGCGAGCAGGCGGCGCGGAGTTGGGAGGCCTTTCGTCGGCACCTGAGCGGGATGGCCAGAGGCCGGCTGCGGCCTGAGGAGGCCGGGCTGCTGGAGGCCTACCTTCCGTACGCCCTCGCCTTTGGGCTGGGTCGTCGCTGGGCCAGGCAGTGGCAGGCGACAGGGGGCGGCGTGCCGACCTGGTTCCGCGCCCTCGGTGAGCAGGCCGAGACGGGCGCCTTTGTTGCCCTCATCGCCGCCGCGTCGGCCTCTGCCGCCACCGGCGGTGCGGCTGCCGCCGGAGGCGCAGCGGGAGGCGGCGCGAGCGGGGCGGGGTGAGGCCCGGAAGCCAATCCCGGGGCTGGCGATCCTCTCTGGCAGGGGTCTGGATCTGCGGAGGAGCCGGTCCGGTGCGTGACAGAGGCGGATCTCGGATCAGACTTTCGGGTTGCGGGCAGCTGCGGCTGCCGGGTGCTCCTTCTGAAGGGGAGAGCGTGGGATGTCGACCGAGATACAGGTGTGGCAGGTTAGCGATGGCCGTCTTCAGCCATTGGAGGGAGGGCTCGCCGAGGCTGGCCGCAGGGAGTACGAAGACCTGGAGGCCTGGATTGCGTCCAACCCCGCCATCATCGGGCGGGATATCGCCATCATAGGCAGGCAGGTTCCCACAAAGGGCGGCCCCCTCGACCTCCTCGGAATAGACAGTCACGGGGACACGGTGGTCATTGAGCTGAAGCGCGACCGGCTCCCCAGAGAGGCGCTCGCCCAGGCCATAGACTATGCCTCGGATGTGGCGGCGTGGGGCGCGGACAGGCTCAGCGAGATATGCAGGGGCTATACGGGCAGGAGCCTGGAAGAGCACCTCGCCGAGGCCTTCCCGGATATGGACCTCGAGAATACGACCATCAATGGCTCTCAGCGGATACTTCTGGTCGGTTTTGGGGCAGACCCGGCGCTGGAGCGGATGATTGACTGGCTGTCCGAGTCCTACGGAGTAGGGGTGAACGCCATTCTCCTGAGGTACGTCCGCACGAGCAACGGGGACGAGCTGCTCGTGCGCGCGGCGGTCGTATCGGAAGAGGCGGAACAGCAGCGAACAGAGCGGAAGAAGCTCCGCTGGCCAGCGTCGGACGTGCCGGGGACATATCCCATCGATGAGCTAAGACAGAAGCTGAGGCAGTATCTGTCGGCGGGCCTGTGGTCGTCCGAGCGGATACGGAAGGTCTTGATCCCGCTGCTCCTGCAGCATGGCCGGGTGGAGCGGGAGCGCCTCGTAGACGAGCTCGTCAGGCAGGGCATGGCGCAGAGCAGCGGCGAAGCGGGCACCTATGTGGGGCTGATCTCCAGTCAAATGAGCCTGGCCAAGAACGATTTCCTGCGCCAGGTCATCGGGTATGAGAACCATCCCCAGTACCCCTGGCTCAAAGGGGTGTACTTTGTCAGGGACGAGTACCGGGACCTGCTGAGCGAGGTGCTCCGCGAGGTCGAGAGCTCGGGGCAGGCCGCGCCGCAAGAGGCGTGATGGCGTCGAATCATGGCCAGGTGCGTTGCGGGCCGTCGTATGGTCTCATCGGCGGCATAGGCACGCCTAGCGCGCAGTTGTGTCAACTGGCTGGGCTGGGACCACCCCTAATGATCGCGATCTTTGCCAAGCTCTTCCTGCGACGCAAGGAGAGGCGATCGCTTGCTGCGAGTTGGATTGCCTCCAGTCAACCGACAGTGGGATGCCTGGATCCGCAGCCCTAGTGGCAGTGGGAGCTTGCCGCGTCGGCCGCCCCTTCAGGTTATCGCTTCGCATAAGGTCCCGGAGACTCGCGCCTGTCCAGCAGTGGGAGCTAACGCATCTGGAGGTGCTGGTGTCATGTTCGAGAGGCTCAGCGATGCTGACGTTCGAGAAGCGCTGGACGACCTGATCGGCTGTGTCGGGCTAAGGGAGGTGACGACTGCGACGGATGCAGTGGCACTCGCGGAGCGGGGCGAAATCCAGCAGTGCATACAGTTGCTGGCAGCGCGTCTGGGGCTACCCATCAGGGTCGAGTTGCTGTACGTGTCGGCTGACTCAGCGGTGAAGGGAGAGAACCGCTTTGAGACAGGCGCCGTGGTGCCTGTGGCCGGAAAGGGGGAGGCTGAATGGGTTGACAGGGGCATAGCCGCCCAGGTCGTAGTGCCCGGCAGCCTGCCCCCGTTTGGGGCGTCGCGGCTTGAGGGGTACCCGATCCAGGTGCGGGTAAGCGAGGATTGCCGAGCCTACCCGGAGACCTTTGTCGCGGTTATGCTGCACGAGCTTTCCCATGTTATGTTGGCTTCGCTGCGGCATGCCAAAGCCGACAACGAGTTGTACGCGGACCTCTTGCCGATCGTGCTGGGCTTTGCGCCGGCAGTTCGCCAGGGACGCAAGATCAGTCGTAGAATCTATCGCGCAGGACAGACGTTGCTCATGACGTCGACGTTCGGGTACCTGACGGACAGGCACCTCGACTTCGCATGCGACTACGTCGCGGCGGCGCTGGGGCGCCACCGGACAGAGAGGGATGCGCTCTTGGCGCTCGCGAAGCAGTTGCGTGCCAAGGTGCACGCGAGCGCCAGGCTGTTCAGCGAACTCAAGTATTACCTCGCGTACCTAGGCGCACGTCGCGCCACGAAGATGCCCGAGGGGGACGCCACCGTAGCGGTACAGTGTCACAGTTGGGACTACGCATATCAGCGCGAGGCGGCGATTGCGAACGGCCGTGCCACCGCTGATGCCGCAGAACAGTTCTTGCGGCCTCTCCACCACTATACTGCTCGTGCGCTTGTCCAGATGCGCGAGTACCGGAAGCGCATCGAGCTGGCCTCTGGAGCCCTGGACTCCCTGATGGCGTCAACGAGCGAGGATGCAGCGGTCCTGCGGAGATACGTTCCTCTGGGGCGTAGGATCGTGCGTGAGGTTCGGGCCTGGCTGAACTTGGGGTGAGGCATCTTGGGGTGGTTGCCGTCAGTCGGTGGAGCGCGCGACCGTAATGCGACCGCTGCCAGAGGTTCAGGAACGCTAACGAGCAGTTCGGGGCGTCCGTGGGCTGCGTGTAAACCGCGCTGGATGGTGTTCGTCAGTCCGATCCACAAGTAGCTAGCATGCCAGCGGCCATCTTGGTGACTGCGACCTGATCAGCAAGCCGAATCCCCCCTCCCGCGTGGCCCGGCTATGGAGCCCCAACCTTCGACCTGCTCGCCCCCACGCCCCGCTTGCGCTTCGCTGGCAGCACCTCACAGCGCCGCCGCTTGCTCCGCCTCGTCGCCGAAGGCGAGCTCGAGGGCCGCGCGGGTGACGGCCTCGTAGACGGGCCGCAGAGCGTCCAGGAAGCTCGCGGCGTGCGACGGCCAGAAAGGCGGCTCTCCCAGGCGCTTGAGGAGCGCCAGCTCTACCTGGGGGCGGGCGATGGTGAAGGGCATGTCCTCCAGCGGGTCGGAGGCGGACCAAAAGCGCTCGGGGTCAGCCTCCAGCGGGGCTTCAGGCGCACCCTCTGAGGCGGTGTCGGCCGCCGGGGCTGTAGACCCGGCAGGGGGTTCAGCGGGCGCGGCCGCGGCGCGGCGGGCACGGAGCGCCGCCACGATCTGCTCCTGCGTTCGCCCCCGGAGATGGAAGAGCACAAAGGGGTCGCGGTCAAAGGCCTCGCCGAGCAGGTAGTAGACGGCTGCGATGTGCTTGCAGGGGTTGGCCCAGTCCGGGCAGGAGCAGTGGGTCTTGATGTCCCGTGCGGAGGTTGGGAAGAGGGAGGCTCCGCCGGCGGCAAAGGCCTCCTCGATATCGCGCGGCATCTCCCCCGCCAGCAGCTGTGCGGCAAAGATGGCGCGCTCGGCCATGGCGGTGATTACCCGCTCCCAGGCCGCGTCGCTCAGGGGCTTGATCTCGATGCGCACGCTGTAGGGGCGCGGGCGCGACCCCTGCACCTGAGCACACACTATTCCAGGCTCGAGTTCGATGCTGAGCACCTGACCGGCCCGTGCGTACTGGCGGCCGCGCTCGAGGCGGCTGGCCCAGCCGAAAGACTCGAGCACGTCGATCCAGCGGCTGGCCCACCAGGTCTCGCCAAAGCGTTTGCCCCGCCCGGTCCGCGCCACGATGCCTCCCGCCACCGGGATCGGCACGGACCTTGGGAAGCGGCCGTCATAGTCAGAGTAGCGTGTCATGCCCGGCTCCTCCGTGTCTCGCAAGCCGAACGGGGCTGGGGCATGGGAAACGGATCGGATGGTAGATACATTGCATACTCTCTGCAGCACCTGACGCGCGGCACAGCCTCGCCAGAGCCAAGTCGTCGAGGCAATATCCACACCTTGTGCATCTCCTGCCTCACGCCTCCACGGCGTCTTTGTGTAATATCAGCAACTCGCGCAGTTCCTCGGTGCTGAGCTCGGTGAGCCAGGCCTCGCCGCTCTCGACGACGCCTTCCGCAAGGGCCCTCTTGCTCTCAATAAGCTCGGCGATGCGCTCCTCCAGCGTGCCGATGCAGATGAACTTGTGGACCAGAACCCTGCGGTTCTGACCGATGCGATAGGCGCGATCGGTGGCCTGGTTCTCAACCGCCGGGTTCCACCAGCGGTCGAAATGGAACACATGGTTGGCGCGCATGAGGTTCAGGGCCGTGCCCCCTGCCTTCAGCGAGAGAATAAAGATCGGCGGGCCGTGTGGGTCCTCCTGGAAGCGTCGGATCATCTGCTCACGCTGTGGCTGGGGCGTCCCGCCGTGCAGGAAGAGCGCCTCTGTGTGCAGTTCGGCCTGTAGATGGCGACGGAGCATCTCGCCCATCTCCGCAAACTGGGTAAAGACGAGGGCGCGGTCTCCCTCCGCGATGGCCTCCTCGAGCATCTCGGTGAGGCGCGCAAGCTTGCCCGAGCGCCCGGCAAGGACTGAGCCGTCGTGCAGGAACTGGGCGGGGTGGTTGCATATCTGCTTCAGCTTGAGCAGCATGGCCAGCACCAGCCCCCGTCGCTGGATGCCATTCGCCTCTGCGATCTGCTGCATGGCGTCGTTGACCACGGCCTGGTACAGCGTAGCCTGCTCCTGGGTCAGCCGGCAGTAGACGGACGCCTCCACCTTCTCCGGCAGGTCCCGGATGACGAGCGGATCGCTCTTTACCCGGCGCAGAAGGAAGGGGCGGACGAGCGATCTGAGCTGGCGCAGCGCGTCAGGGTCCTGGTAGCGCTCGATCGGGAGCACGAAGCGGCGCCGAAAGTCGGCCTGGCTGCCCAGATAGCCGGGGTTCAGGAACTCTATGATCGACCACAGCTCGCCCAGGCGGTTCTCGACCGGAGTGCCGGTGAGGGCGAGGCGATGCCTGGCCTTGAGGCGACGGGCGGCCTGCGCCTGCAGCGTGCCGGGGTTCTTGATGTTCTGGGCTTCGTCAAGAACGACGCCATCCCACTGCACGCGGGCCAGGGTCTCCTCGTCCCGCGAGAGCAGGCTGTAGGTGCTGAGGACCAGGTCGTGTCGGGCGGCCTCGGCCTCAAACTCTTCCCCTCGGGCGCGCTCGACACCGTGATGGACGACCACGCGGAGGTCCGGCGCAAAGCGCTCTGCCTCGCGTTGCCAGTTGCCCACCGCCGAAGTCGGGCAGATGAGGAGCCAGGGTCCTTGTAGCAGCCCCTGCTCCCGGGCGTAGAGCAGCAAGGCCAGCACCTGCACCGTCTTGCCCAGGCCCATGTCGTCGGCCAGGCAGCCGCCGAGGCCCCAGCGGTGCAGGAAGGCCAGCCAGGAGAGGCCGCTGGCCTGGTAGGGGCGCAGCGCTCCGCGAAAGGAGGCGGGCTGCGCAAGCGGCTTGAGGGGCTCCCTTCCCGCAAGACTCCGCAGCACCTCGTCGACCCAGCCTTCAGCGGTCACCTTGCTCACGGAAAGGCCGCCGGAGGGGCCCTCCTCCACCATCTGGGCCAGGCGCAGCGCCTGCCGCAGCGAACCCTCCTCACCCCGCCCCCGCTCGTTCAGGAAGCGCACGAGGTTCTCGACCTGGTCCGTGCGCAGCTCCACCCACTGGCCCCGTATCCGCACCAGCGGTACCTTCAGCGCAGCGAGGCGCTCGAACTCTTCTTCGCTGAGCGGCTCATCGCCGAGGGCAACCTGCCAGTCATAGTGGACCAGGGCGTCGAGGCCCAGGGAGGACCTCCCTTCCGCAGCGGGCGCGGGGGTCACGCGGAGGTGCAGGCCCAAACGGGCCGTGCGACGGCCCCACCACGGAGGCACGAGCAGCCCAAATCCGGCAGCTTCCAGGATTGGGGTGCACTCGCGCAGGAAGGTGTACGCCTCTTCGGTCGTCAGCGAGCAGGCGACGGGCCGTGCTTCCTGGAGACTCTTCTCCAGCGGGGGGAAGACGCGCGCAGCCCGCCCCAGCGAGGCAAGCAGCCGCTCCTGGGGCTCTTCAAAGCGCCGGCCGAGGTAGTGAAGCACACCGCCGGACTCTCGCCACACAGCCTCAGCGGGTACCAGCAGGCTGGGATCATCCGTTGCCTGTAGCAGGAAGCGAAGAGTCCAGGCCTCCGTCTCCGGCGGGATGGCTGCCTCTTCGTCTGCAGGCTCTGAGGGAGGCTCGAGGCGGAGGCACACGCGGAAGCCACCGTCGCCGGTAGCGCTCAGCTGGCGACTCCAGGTCTGGTAGTGGTCGTAGAACGCGCGGAGCTCGCGAGGGGTTGTCTCCACAACGGGCAGCGCGGCGCCGCCAGGCAGCCGCTCCATGAGGCGGCTCTGCCACTGCACGGCGACATCGCCGCGGCGTCCGTTGGGGCGATGCTGTGTGGCACCCCATTCGCGGACGGCCCTATCCACAACCGTCTCGATAAAGCCAAGCAGGAGCGCGGAGGCCGCCGGCAGGCCTGCCGGGGTGACGCGGGCACGGCGACCATCGGGCCCGAGCAGCATGAGGGCGCGACACACCGGGGGCATGGCACGCGTAAGGCGGCTGAGGCGCTCCTGGTCCGCGCCCTCGGCGAGGTGCGGTGCCCATGCCGCCCTGAGGCTTCCGTCGTCCGAACGCCAGAGTGAAGGCAGATACTGCTGCCGCGCGAGGAGCTCCAGCGCCAGCTTGGCCGCCAGGCTCCAGTAGCGCAGGTCCGGGCCCAGGCGCACCTCAGACCAGGCATCGACCTTCTGTGGCAGGCTCGCGAGGAGGGTCAGCGCCGGAACAGCCGGGAGTGCCAGGCCGCTCACCTGCCACGCGGCGAGGACAGGTTCGTGCGCGGACGGAGCTTCATCCTCCATAGCTCGTAGCCCCGGAGAAGGCTCCGGGCCCCCGTTGCGTGAGGGCAACCAGATGACCGCCTGCGACTCCACTGCCGGCATGGGGACCCCGCGCGCGAGCGCCTCCCAGGCCGTGCGCACCTGGCGTACGGAGACCTGGCCCGGGTGCGCACGGGCACGGTACGGGCTCGGGGGACGGCCGGGCCTGGGCGTCCTGGGGGCGATCGCCTCGCCCCAGAGAAAGAAGCGCCCGCCGCTGCCATCGGGTACCGGACTCCAGCTGCCATGCAGGACGATCATCGCACCCCTTGAATGCGCCGAGTGATTATGGTCAACATTATAGCTAGCCTTGAGGTCGGCGGCAAGTGCGGGCGCATTCCCGGGTATATCCCACAATCGGCGGTGCATTTCGGGACTGAGTGGTACGTGCGGGTAGCACAGACCCTCGGAGCGGGTAACTGCCCAGACCAGCATCCTGGCAGCGCGGGCTGCCACGTATTGCGCCCACCCCGCTCCTTGCGTCTGGCGTTTTCGGCGAGCCCAAGCGCACAGCGTCTCCTGGTCTATTGTGACCCACATATCGATTGCGGGTTGCGGTCCGCGCGGTGGCAGCCGCAACGACGCTGGCGATTGAAATCGCGTTGCGCGCGC
>DYEI01000223.1 GCA_020725765.1 Anaerolinea sp.
AAAAGGCCGGAATGACGCCATCCCCTTCAGCGACAAGACCTTCGTGATCGCTGCGGTCAACGTGGTCTTGCCATGGTCAATGTGACCAATCGTGCCCACGTTCACATGCGGCTTGGTCCGCTCAAACTTGGCCTTGGCCATGAGTGCACTCCTTTCGGCTACGTGTCAGAGCGCCTTCGGGCGCAAACTCCCTCATTATACTCAAGCTGGACTCTTCTGCAAACGTCGCCCCCTGCTTATTGCACCCCTTCCGCTCCTGCCATCCCCAGGGTCGAAGCTCAGCTCGTGTGCATGGGCGCGCCTCCGAGGACGCGCTCGGCGACCTCTGCCGGCACACGATCGTAATGATCGAACTCCATCGTAAAGGTGCCGCGTCCCTGCGTCATGGAGCGCAGGTCCGTGGCGTAGCCAAACATCTCGGCCAGGGGCACCGTCGCGTCGACCACCGTAACGCCACCTGCCCGCGGCTGCATCCCGCTGATCTGGGCGCGCCGCGCGCTCAGATCGCCGATCACATCCCCTGTGAACTCTTCCGGGATCAGCACCTGTATCTTCATGATGGGCTCGAGGAGCACGGGATCCGCTTTGGCTGCGCCGCTGCGCAGGGCCATCGAGCCTGCCACCTTGAACGCCACCTCTGAGGAGTCCACCTCATGGTAGGAGCCGTCCACCAGGGTCGCCTGCAGGTCCACCAGCGGATACCCGGCCAGTACCCCGCTCTCCATCGCCTCGCGGACGCCCTCCTCAACCGCCGGGATGTACTCAGCCGGTATGACCCCTCCCTTGGTGGCGTTCACAAAGCGGAACCCCGAGCCCTTGGGCAGCGGCTCGAGCTCCAGCCACACATCTCCGTACTGCCCCCTGCCGCCCGTCTGCCGCACGAAGCGGCCCTGCACGCGCACCGGGCGGGTGATCGTCTCACGGTAGGCGACCTGCGGCTTGCCCACATTGGCCGACACGCGGAACTCGCGGAGCATCCGGTCGACCAACACCTCGAGGTGCAGCTCGCCCATGCCCGCGATGAGCAGTTGCCCCGTCGTCTCGTCAGTCCGCACCTTGAACGTGGGGTCCTCGTCGGCCAGGCGGCGCAGCGCCGCCTCGAGCTTGTCCTGATCAGCCTTGGTCCGCGGCTCGATGGCCACCGAGATCACCGGCTCCGGGAAGCGGATCGTCTCGAGGACGATTGGATGCTCCGGGTCGGTGAGCGTGTCACCGGTGGAGCTGACCTTCAGGCCCACCACGGCGGCAATATCCCCCGCCGAAAAGCTCTGGACCTCCTCCCGGCGGTTCGCATACATGCGCAGCAGGCGGCCAATGCGCTCCTTCTTTCCCGAGGTAGCGTTGTGGACGGTCATGCCCGCCGCCAGCCTGCCGGAGTAGATGCGCACATAGCCGAGGCGCCCCACATAGGGGTCGCTCACAATCTTGAAGACCAGCGCCGCAAGGGGCTGGTCCGGATCGGCGGGGCGCTCTTCCTCCTCGCCGGTCACAGGATTCGTGCCCCGTACGGGTGGAATGTCCAGAGGGGAGGGCAGAAAGTCCACTATCGCGTCCAGGAGGGGCTGGACGCCCTTGTTGCGAAGCGAAGAGCCACAGAGGACCGGAACCGCGACACCACGCAGGGTTGCCTCACGCACGGCGGCGCGAAGCTCGCCCTCCTCGATGGGCTGCCCTTCCAGATACTTGAGCAGGAGGGCCTCGTCAGCCTCGGCGACTCGCGAGATGAGCTCCTCGCGATGGTGGGCCGCCTCCTCGCGCATGTCCTCTGGGATGTCGGCTACCTCAAAGCGCTCCCCGAGGTCGTCGAGGTACATGATGGCCCGCTCGCCGATGAGATCGACAACTCCGCGGAAAGCGGCCTCGGCTCCGATGGGCAACTGCAGAGGGACCGGCACTGCGCCCAACCGGTCGCGGATCATGTTCACCGCGTTCCAGAAATCGGCGCCGATGCGGTCCATCTTGTTAATGAAGCATATCCGAGGCACCCCAAACCGCTCAGCCTGCCGCCACACCGTCTCAGACTGCGCCTCGACCCCAGAGACGGCGTCAAAGACGACGACTCCGCCATCCAGCACGCGCAGGCTGCGCTGCACCTCAGCCGTAAAGTCGATGTGGCCCGGGGTGTCGATGATGTTAATCTGGCGGCCTCGCCAGGTGCAGGTGATCGAGGCGGAGGTGATGGTGATCCCCCGCTCGCGCTCCTGCTCCATCCAGTCCGTAACCGTCGTACCCTCGTCGACGTTGCCCATGCGATGAGTACGCCCGGTGTAGAACAGAATGCGCTCGGTCGTCGTCGTCTTACCGGCGTCGATGTGCGCAATTATCCCTATGTTCCTTACCTGCTCCAAAGGAACTGGCGTACTCATTCAGCGTCTCCGAAAGATGCCCCGAAACCTCAGGGGGCAAACTGTCGAGCCAATGGCTCTCGGACGGCCTGGATGGCTATGGATCGTTTGTCAACGCAACCCGCAGTGGTGCACCGGCGAAGCGGATGCACCGCCGCGTAGCGCGTACGGCTGCCCCTACCAGCGGTAGTGGGCGAAGGCCTTGTTGGCCTCGGCCATGCGGTGCGTATCCTCGCGCCGCTTCACGGTCGCCCCGGTGTTGCGCGCAGCATCCATCAGCTCGCCCGCGAGCTTTTCGGCCATAGAGTGGCCAGGCCTCGCGCGCGCCGAGTTGACCAGCCAGCGCAGAGCCAGCGACGTGCGGCGGTCCCCACGGATCTCGACGGGCACCTGATAGGTAGCGCCACCGACTCGCCTCGGCTTGACCTCGATGAGAGGCGTACAGTTCTTTACCGCCTGCTCAAAGACCTCGAGCGCCGGCCGATGCATGCGCTCCTCCACCAGGTCGAAGGCGTCGTATACAATGCGCGTGGCAAGGCTCTTCTTGCCGCACCGCATCACTTTGTTGATCAGCTGGGCAACCATCACGTTGCCGTATCGAATGTCGGGCTCTACGACCCGTCTCACCACGTGGCCGCGCCTGGGCATATCACCGATCCTCTCTCACAATTCGGTGGACGCCTCGATGGCGTCTCCGCGTAGTCCCATCCTTCAGTGCCCTGGGCCAACCCGGTTTTCAGGCACAAGATACAGGATACACCGCGGGGGAGTTACCCTCACGCTGTATCCTGTATCCCCATCCTGCGGAGGTGCGCCCCGTGCTCCAGGCAGCCGCGCACCCGAACCCAGGTTACTTCTTCGGCCGGTTGGCCCCGTACTTGGAGCGCCCGCGCTTGCGGTTCTCAACACCCGCTGCGTCGAGCGCGCCCCGCACGATATGGTACCGTACACCCGGGAGGTCCCGCACACGGCCACCGCGCACGAGCACCATCGAGTGCTCCTGCAGGTTGTGCCCTTCCCCGGGGATGTAGGCGGTCACCTCAATCCCGCTAGTCAGGCGGACGCGTGCGATCTTGCGCAGGGCCGAGTTGGGCTTCTTTGGCGTCGTCGTCTTGACCTGCGTGCAGACTCCACGCTTCTGCGGGGAGCCCCTGGGCCGACGCGTCAGACGCCCGGTCTGGGCATTGTACGAAAAGCGCAGGGCCGGTGCCTTGGTCTTTTTCCTGACCGGTGCTCGCCCTTTGCGTACCAACTGATTGATGGTCGGCAAGCTTCTCCCCCTTCCACATGCTCGTAAGTCACGAACCTTAATTCTAGCACGCTGTGCCGAGTTTGTCAACTCGGCCGCACCCTTCCCCTCGGGTGTAGTTCACCTGGGGGCAGGCCCATCTCCGCTGCTGGCGGGGCCCCCACCCCCAGCGCCCCCTCCTCCGAGTCGGCCCGCAGGCCGACTCGGAGGAGGGGCCGGCGACGGTTGGCAGAGTGCGAAGTGCCCCAATACTGAACTACCCCCGGGCCCTTCGGACATTGCCGGGCCCCTACAGGCCTAGCCCAGGCTCTCAAAACCACTGCTCAGGCCGCCAAGGCCCAGCCGCGGCAGGGCCTCGACCGTCTCCTCGCGGCCGAACTGCACGCGCTCGTCCTTCTCGTTGTAGACCTCGACCGACAGGCCCAGGCTCTGCAGCTCCTTCACGAGCACCCGGAAGGACTCGGGGATGCCGGCCTCGGCAATCTCCTGCCCCTTCACGATGGACTCGTAGGTCTTGACCCGGCCCGTCACGTCGTCCGACTTGACGGTCAGCATCTCCTGGAGGGTGTGCGCGGCACCGTAGGCTTCCAGCGCCCACACCTCCATCTCGCCGAAGCGCTGACCGCCGAACTGCGCCTTCCCGCCGAGGGGCTGCTGCGTCACCAGAGAGTACGGCCCGGTCGAGCGCGCGTGGACCTTGTCCTCCACGAGGTGCGCCAGCTTCATCATATAGATGACGCCCACCGTCACCGGCTGATCGAAGGGCTCACCCGTCTTGCCATCGTACAGGATCATCTTCCCGCTGGTGGGCAGCGGCTTGCCGGTCCGCAGCGCGCAGGCGGCTGCCGCACGCCGCAGCTCGTCGCCGCTGAGGTTGCTGGCGTCCTCGCCGGCCTGTTCGAGCCACAGGCGCAGCATGGCCTCCACGGTCAGCCGGTCGGCCTCTGCCCGCTCGGCCAGGGGTATGCCCTCTGTCTCGAATACGAGCATCCGCTCCGGCTCATAGCCCTTCTCGCGCAGCCACTGCGCGAGCCACAGGTGCCGCGCCAGCGTGCGGTCATGGAGGACTGCCTCCATGTCCATGTCCGGCGTCAACTCCAGGTGCTCTCGCAGGTAGGCGTACCGGATCTCCTCGTCGTCCTCGAACTCTTCAAAGGGCACGCCCACCTCGCGCAGCTCGGCGATGGCCCGGTCACCCAGGTCCTCCCACGCCCTGTCGATCAGCCAGGCGCGTGCCAACTCAGCCTCCAGCTCCGCCTCGGTCGCACCGTCGAACACCGGCGAGATCGCCCGCAGGCCAAGCCGGCTTGCGGCCCAGCCCAGGTGCGTCTCCAAGATTTGGCCCAGGTTCATGCGGGCCGGCACGCCCAGCGGGTTGAGGATTATGTCCACCGGCGTCCCGTCCGGCAGGTAGGGCATGTCCTCCACCGGCACGACCTTGGAGATAACGCCCTTGTTGCCGTGCCGGCCGGCCATCTTGTCGCCCTCGGTGATCTTGCGCCGCTGCGCCACCGAGACGCGCACCAGCCGGTCCACGCCCGCCGGCATGTCGCGGTGATCGTCCCGCGAGAACTCGCGGATATCGACCACCTTCCCCTTCTCACCATGGGGCAGGCGCAAGGAGGAGTCCCTCACCTCACGGGCCTTCTCGCCAAAGATCGCCCGCAGCAGCTTTTCCTCTGGCGTCAGCTCCGTCTCACCCTTGGGTGTGATCTTGCCGACCAGGATATCCGCTGGCCCCACCTCGGCGCCAACATAGATGATTCCGTTCTCGTCGAGGTTGCGTAGTGCCTCCTCGCCGACGTTCGGGATATCCCGGGTGATCTCTTCGGGCCCGAGCTTGGTATCCCGGGCCTCGACCTCGTGCTTCTCAATGTGGATGGAGGTGAACTTGTCCTGTCGGAGCAGGTTCTCGCTGATGACGATGGCGTCCTCATAGTTCCCGCCCTCCCAGGACATAAAGGCCACCAGTACGTTCTGGCCGAGCGCCAGCTCGCCCATGTCGGTCGAGGAGCTATCGGCCAGCACCTGCCCTACCGTCACCCGCTCGCCCTTGTTGACGACGGGGCGCTGGTCGATACAGGTGCTCTGGTTCGAGCGGTTGAAGCGCCGCAGCGGGTACGTGTGCTGGCGCCCCTCCGCGTCCTCGACGACGATGCGCTTTCCCGTGACGCTCACGACCTCACCGTCGACCTGGCTCACGAGCACCTGCCCGGAGTCGATCGCGGCCTGCCGCTCCATACCCGTGCCCACGATCGGCGCCTCCGGCAGGAGCAGCGGCACCGCCTGGCGCTGCATGTTGGACCCCATCAGCGCCCGGTTGGCGTCGTCGTGCTCGAGGAACGGGATCAGTGCCGCCGAGACGCCCACAATCTGCTTTGGCGAGACATCCATGAACGAGACGCGCTCCACGTTCTCGATCAGGAACTTTTCGAAGAAACGCGCCTCCACGCGGCTCTCGAGGAACCGCCCCTTCTCGTCCAGGGGCGCGTTCGCCTGCGCGATGACGTACCTGTCCTCCTCATCGGCAGACAGATACACCACCTCGTTGGTCACCGTGGGTACGATCTTGATCTCTTCGATCGGCAGCCTCGAGAGGCGCTGGGCCAGAGCCGCATCGATCTCGGTGCCGCTTTCCGCGATGACTTCACCGGTCTCGGTGTCCACGATCCGCTCGCGCAGGATGTGCCCGACGGTCGACTCGGGCTTGTTCGGCACTGAGCGCAGCACCCGGCGGTAGGGCGTCTCGATAAAGCCGTACTCATTGACCTGCCCATAGGTCGCCAGGCGCCCGATCAGGCCGATGTTCGGGCCTTCCGGGGTCTCGATCGGGCAGATGCGGCCGTAGTGGCTGTAGTGCACGTCGCGCACGTCAAAGCCGGCGCGCTCGCGGCGCAGACCGCCCGGTCCAAGCGCCGAGAGCGTCCGCTTGTGGGTCAGCTCGGCCAGCGGGTTGGTCTGCTCCATGAACTGCGAGAGCTGACTGCCGCCAAAGAACTCGCGGATCACCGCCACCACCGGGCGGATGTTGATCAGAGCGATGGGCGTCATCTGCTCCGGATCGCGGATGCTCATGCGCTCGCGCACCACGCGCTCCATCCGGAGCAGCCCGACTCGCAGCTGGTTCTGGATCAGCTCGCCGACCGTCTTTACACGGCGGTTGCCGAGGTGATCGATGTCGTCCGCCTCCTCGGCTCCATTGTTCACCTGGATCATCCGCGCCACGATACCCACCAGATCGCGCTTGGTGAGGGTGCGGTGGCTGATCGGGACGTCCAGGCCGAGCCGGCGGTTCACCTTGTAGCGCCCGACCCGCCCGAGGTCGTAGCGTCGAGCATTGAACAGAAGCGAGTCCAGATAGCCCTTGGCATTCTCAAAGGTCGCCGGGTCACCCGGGCGCATCCGCTTGTAGAACTCTTCCAGCGCCGACACCGCATCGTGGGTCGGGTCGCGCTCGATTGTACGCTCAATGTAGGGGTGCTCCGGGTCCTGCAGGCTGGCGAAGAGGGCCAGTAGCTCCTCGTCGGTCCCCTGAGTGATCTCGACATCGCCCGGCATCTGCGGGATGACCCCCAGAGCACGCAGGAGGACGGTCACGGGAATCTTGCGCTTGCGGTCAACCTTGACCGAGAGCACATCCCGCTTGCTGGTCTCAAACTCGAGCCAGGCGCCGCGGTTCGGAATCAGCTTGGCCTGGCACAGCAGGCGACCGGTCGGCCGGTCCTCCTCCACTGTAAAGTAAGCCCCGGGCGACCGAATGAGCTGGCTCACTACCACGCGCTCGGCACCATTGATGATGAAGGTGCCGGTCTCGGTCATGAGCGGAAAGTCGCCCATGTACACGTCCTGGACGACGTGCTGGTCCGTCTCCTTGTTGTGCAACATGACCGTCACGTAGAGCGGGGCGGCATAGGTCATGTCGCGCTCGCGGCACTCGGCCTCGTCGTACTTGGGGCTCTCGAGCCGGTATCCGAGGCCCCACTGTCGGTTGAACTCTTCGTCCAGACCGGGAAAGTGCAGCTCGAGGTTTCCGTTAAAGCTAGCAATCGGCGAGATCTCGTGAAAGAGCTCGCGCAATCCCTCCTGCAGGAACCACCGGAACGAGTCGATCTGAACCTGGATGAGATCGGGTACGGGATGGATGCTCAAGAAGCGCGCATAGGACTTGCGGCGCTGATGGTTCAACTGGTTCCACACATACGTTACGCTGGGAACGACACTCGTAACGGCCACTCAATCCCCTCCTCGGCACGCAGCTTTGGCCTTAGATACGACCGCCGCGGCGCAAACGATGCCTCGCCCTTGCGGGCGAGGCACCCAGAGTCATGTTTGACAATAAGGCACCGCACGGGAAGCCAAAACCGTCAGGGCGCTCTGCGTGCGCACCTTGCGCAAACCTACATTATACGCTCAAGGGCCGTCCCTGTCAAACTAGCTACACTGGGAGTACCCGCACGCGCGGCACACGCCGCACCCCTCCACGACCTCGAGCATCGAGCCGCAGTCGGGGCACTCGGGGCTCATATCGGGGGTAACCTGGACGGAGCCTGCATGGTTCTGCGAGGATGGGCTGCCGCCGCTGATAGAGCGCTCGAGCGCCTTGGCCACTGCATCGGGACAAGAGAGTGTCGAGCCCCCATTGTGCCACGAGGGAGACGGGCAGCGCAGCCCCTTGAGCTGCTTGATGATCGCCGGCGTGTCAACCCCGGACCGCAGCGCCAGCGACACCAGTCGGCCCAGCGCGTCGCTGAACGCCGCCGTGCAGCCGCCCACCTTGCCCATCTGCAGGAAGACCTCGCACAGCCCCAGCTCGTCCCTGTTGATGGTCACATACAGCGTGCGGCCACAGCCCAGCACAATCTTCTCGGTCGAGCCGTACGTCACAACCGGGCGCGGACGCGGCGCCAGCCTGCCCGACCGCCTCTCTGCCGCGCTGATCTCGGCCGGGCCAGTGCTGACGCCCCGATTGAGCACCTGAGTCTCGCGGCTACCATCCCGGTACACCGTCAGACCCTTGCAGCCAAGCTCATGCGCCAGCAGGAAGGCCTCCCGCACCTCCTCGCGCGTGGCCGCGTTGCGGAAGTTGATCGTCTTGGACACGGCGTTGTCGGTGAAACGCTGGAAGGCTGCCTGCATCCGCACATGCCACTCCGGCGACACGTCGTGGGCCGTCACGAAAACCGCCCGCACGTCGGCGGGAATCTCTTCGATCTCCTGGCAGCTTCCCCGTCGCGCGACCTCTGCCATGATCTCCAGACGGTCGAACCCTCTCTCCCGAGCAGCCTCCGCAAAGAGCGGGTTGATCTCCGGCAGCTCGTCCGAATCGAGCACGTGCCGCCGCGTGTAGGCCAGCGCATACAGCGGCTCCACACCGCTCGAGCAGCCGGCGATGATGCTGATCGTGCCCGTCGGCGCCACCGTGGTCGTTGTCGCGTTCCGTAGTCCAACTTTGCGGATCCGCCGACTCAGCTCATCCCACTCCAGCGGCGGACGATCCGAGAGGAATGGAAGCCCCCCGTCCCCGGGCTCCCCTTCCGACCTGGAGATGGGAAGCCATCCGCTGGCCCAACGGGACTCGGAAAAAGCCGGGAAGGGACCGCGGGTCATCGCCAGCTCGCACGAGGCTTCCTTGCTCCAGAAGCTGATCGCCTCCATGACCCGGCTGGCAACCGCCTCGGCCTCGGGGGAGTTGTAGGGTACCCCCAACGCCACCAGCAGGTCGGCGAACCCCATCACTCCCAGGCCGATCTTGCGGGTCCGGAGGCTTGCCTCCCCAATCTCGGGCAGCGGCCAGCGGTTCACGGTGATGACGTTGTCCATCAGATGCACGGCCACCCGCACCGTGTGGCGCAGGCGCTCCCAATCAACCCTCTTGTCAGGCGTAGCCATGTGCGCCAGGTTGATCGACCCCAGATTGCAGCTCTCCCAGGGCAGCAGGACCTGCTCGCCGCAGGGGTTGGTCGCCTCGTACTCTCCCAGCGCCGGCGTGGGATTGAAGGCGTTCATGCGGTCGAGGAAGATGATCCCGGGCTCCCCATTGCGCCACGCCCCATCCACAATCCGATCGAAAACCTCCCGTGCATCGAGCCTTCGCTCGACCTGTGACGTGCGCGGGTTGATCAGGTCGTACTCCCGGCCGGAGGCCAGCGCCTCCATAAAGGCCTCGGTGAGCGCCACCGAAATGTTAAAATTGGCAAAGACCCCTTCTTTCTCCTTGCAGGCGATGAACTCGAGGATGTCGGGATGGTCTACCCGCAGGATGCCCATGTTGGCACCCCGCCGCCGCCCGCCCTGCTTGATGACGTCGGTCGCCGCGTCGAACACCCTCATGAAAGAGACGGGGCCGCTCGCAATCCCACCGGTTGACCCCACAATATCACCCGCCGGGCGCAGCCTTGAGAAGGAGAACCCGGTGCCCCCGCCACTCTGATGGATCAGGGCCGTGGCCTTCACGGCATCAAATATCTTGTCCATCGAGTCTTCGACGGGCAGCACAAAACACGCGCTCAGTTGCCCGATCTTTGTGCCGGCGTTCATGAGCGTGGGAGAGTTCGGCAGAAAGTCCAGGCTCACCATGAGCTCATAGAACTCGCGGGCAACCTCCTCCGTGTCGTCGCTGAGCGTATAGAGAGGCTCCGCCGACGCCAGCGCCTTAGCGACCCGCCAGAACATCTCCTCCGGCGTCTCAACGACGCGGCCCTCGGCGTCCTTGGCCAGGTAGCGGCGTTCGAGGACCGTGAGCGCGTTGTCGGTGAGGGGTAGTGTCTGAACGCCCATTTCTGTCTCCTTGTCCATCACATCGCAGCCCTCAAGACTGGACCTGAGAGCTGCCCTGTCTCGGGTCTTCAGCATCCCATCGCTGGGAGGCCGCGGGGCCTGCATTGTCGGCACGCCAAATGGGGGCACCTGTTTCTCTGTGCCCGGACCAGGGGGCAGAATACACCCGGCGCGGGTCAGAACGTGTGGTGGCAAAGTGGAAAGTGTGGCCTGGGACGATGTGGGGGTGGACGAGGCCGCGAGCGTTGGTCTCGAGGCTGCGATCCGCTAGCGCCCGCTGATCAGGCCATCTACTTCGCGCTTTAGATCCTCCAGGTCGGCAAAGGACCGGTACACAGAGGCGAAACGTACGTAGGCTACGGCATCCAACTCTTTGAGCTTTGCCATGACCATCTCGCCGATCACACGGCTGGAGACCTCTCCCTGGCCCATGCTATACAGCTCGCCCTCCACCTGATCTACAAGCTGGTTGAGAGCCTCGGTGGAGATAGGCCGCTTGGCGCATGCCTTACGGAGCCCCTCGTACAGCTTGAGACGGTCGTACTCCTCTCGCCGACCGTCTCGCTTCACCACCAGCAAGTTCATCTTGGTCGCATACTCATAGGTCGTGAACCTGTGGCGGCAACTCTGGCACTCCCGTCGCCTGCGGATTCCATCGCCAACGCGACGGGTGTCGATCACTCGGGTATCGGTGGCCCCGCAGAAAGGACAGGGCATCGCACACTCCTCCATGGACGGGGACACAACCTGTAGCCACTTCCAGCCTGGGGCTACACTACATGTTGTGTCCGCCGGCGGACCTATAGTACCACATTCAGTCCACCTTCGCAAGCTGTTCGCGCCTCTGGAGAGCGGCTAACCTTAAAAAGCGGGGAACTCTTAAGGAGAGGGATGGCCGGAGAGGAGACGAGCCAGATGGGGTGTCGGGCAGCGGGGCGGATGCCACGCCCCGCTGCCCGATACCCCCACGAGTACGATGGCCCCGTGCGATTGCTCTATGAAGGACTTCCCGCCCTGACCATCCTGGGCGGCGCGTCGCACCCTCCCGCCACAAGCCGCTCCGGGCGCGCGACCGGGGTTCCTGGAGTCTGGCCTTTTGAGCCCCTCGCCCCTCACCGCTACCTCTATCGGCGGTCAGTGGTCGTGTGGCGCAACTCGTGCTGTAATGCCCCTCCCCCTCGCCCCCTCCCCGGGCCGGCCGCCGCGGCGTCCGTCCCGGGGAGGGGGCGGGGGGGGGGGGCACC
>DYEI01000224.1 GCA_020725765.1 Anaerolinea sp.
CTACGCTCCCCCCAGGCCACTTGTGGGTAACGGATAGCTCGGCGGCGGGGAAGGGGGCCGGGGGGATGGGGTACCCCCCGGCAGGGGCCGAGGGGCGGCGGCTAAGGCGGCCTGTCCGCCCCTGAACCGCGTTGAGAAAGGGCCCCCATCCCAGGCGCGAACTACACTCGCACCACCCGGTCTGTTGTCGGAACTAGAAAGCCATGGTATAATCTCTGCCATCCCCGCAACTCTTCCGCGGCGCAAGGACGGGCACGGGCGCAGTGCTGCACAGCGGGCATTGCCGGTTTCCCCTCCCCGGGCAGTGGCGCTTGCAGACATGGCAAAGCTGCGCCCGGAGGCAGGGGCATCTTCCTCGGTTCGGAGTATCCCATGCCACAGAACCTGACCCAGAAGATCCTTGCCGCGCACCTCGTCGAAGGTCGCCTCGAGCCGGGCGCAGAGATCGCCATCCGCATCGACCAGACCCTCACCCAGGATGCGACCGGCACCATGGCCTACCTTCAACTCGAGGCCATCGGCGTGCCCCGCGTGCGCACGAAACGCTCGGTCAGCTATGTCGACCACAACATGCTGCAGACGGGCTACGAGAACGCGGACGATCACCGGTACCTGCAGTCAGTCGCGGCCCGGTACGGCATCTACTTCTCGCGCCCGGGCAATGGCATCTGCCATCAGGTGCAGCTTGAGCGCTTTAGCGTGCCTGGCGAGACGCTCCTCGGAGCCGACAGCCACACTCCAACTTCCGGCGGGTTGGGCATGCTCGCGATCGGTGCAGGCGGCCTGGACGTGGCCGCAGCTATGGCCGGGGCGCCCTTTTACCTGACAATGCCGCGTGTCACCCTTGTGCGCCTGAGCGGCCGCCTGCCCGAGTGGGTCACAGCCAAGGATGTGATCATTGAACTGCTGCGCCGGCTTACCGTGCGGGGCGGCGTCGGCCGCGTGATGGAGTATGGCGGGCCGGGCGTGGCGACGCTCTCCGTTCCGGAGCGGGCGACTATCGCCAACATGGGCGCCGAGCTGGGTGCCACGACCTCAATCTTTCCCTCCGATGAGCAGACCCTCGCCTTTCTCCGCGCCCAGGGCCGGGAGGGCGACTGGCGCCCGCTCGCGGCCGATCCCGATGCCGGGTACGATGAGGTGATCGAGCTGGATCTCTCCTCCCTCGAGCCTCTGATCTGCCTGCCCTCGAGCCCCGATAACGTCCGCCCGGTGCGCGAGGTCGCGGGGACGCCGGTCGCGCAGGTCTGCATCGGGTCCTGCACGAACTCGTCCTATACCGACCTGGCCAGCGTCGCCGCCATCCTCAAGGGTCGGAGCGTGCATCCCGGGGTCTCGCTCACAGTCAGCCCGGGCTCCCGACAGGTTCTGGCGGCTATTGCCCGGAGCGGTGCCCTGGCCGAGCTGATCGCCGCCGGGGCGCGCATCCTGGAGGCGGGCTGCGGCCCCTGCATCGGCATGGGGCAGGCGCCGGCTACCGGCACGGCTTCGCTGCGCAGCTTTAACCGCAACTTTCCCGGCCGCTCGGGCACACCCGGCGATCAGGTCTACCTTGCCAGCCCGCTGGTCTGTGCAGCGAGTGCGCTGTTGGGCGTGATCACCGATCCGCGGGACCTCGGTGTGCCGCCGCGCTTCGCCGAGCCTGGGCCTCTGCCGGTCGAGGACAACATGATCATCCCACCCCCAGCGGACGGCAGCACCGTCGAAATTGTGCGTGGCCCCAACATCAAGCCGCTCCCCCGGCGCGGGCCGCTGGAGGAGGACCTGGAGGGTCGGGTGTTGCTCAGGGTCGGCGACAACATCTCCACCGACCAGATCATGCCGGCGGGCGCAAAGCTCTTGCCGCTGCGCTCGAACGTCCCGGCGCTGGCGGAGCACGTGTTTGCTCCGATCGATCCCTCCTTTGCGCGGCGAGCGCGGGAGGCGGGAGGCGGCTTTGTCGTGGGCGGGCAGAACTATGGTCAGGGCTCGAGCCGCGAACACGCCGCCCTCTGTCCAATGTACCTGGGGGTGAAGGCGGTGTTCGCGCGCTCCTTTGCCCGCATCCATGCGGCGAACCTGGTCAACTTTGGCATCCTGCCCCTTGTGCTCGGCGAGGTCTCCGACGATTCCCTGTCGGAAGGCGACGAGTGGCGCATCCGGCGGGTGCGCGAGCAGCTTGCCGGCGGCGGTCCGCTGCGGGTGGAGAACCTGACGCAGGGCACGAGCTTTGAGGTCCGGCACAGCCTGACGCCGCGACAGGTACAGGTCCTGCTGGCCGGTGGCCTGCTCAACTACCTTCGCGATGCCTGATGGCGGCGGTTGCGACTTGCTAACTGGAGGAAAACGCCCATGTCGTATCGAGTGACCCTCATCCCGGGAGATGGCACCGGGCCGGAGCTTGTCGAGGCTGCGTCCCGTGTGCTCGAGGCGACCGGGGTTCCGCTGGAGTGGGAGGTGCAGGAGGCTGGCGAGGGGGTGATCGCCCGGGAGGGGACGCCCCTGCCCGAGCGTGTGCTTGATTCCATCCGCCGTAACGGGGTGGCCCTTAAGGGCCCGATTACGACCCCCGTCGGCACTGGCTTCCGCAGTGTGAACGTGGCGCTTCGCCAGAGCCTGGGGCTCTATGCCAACCTCCGCCCGGCCCGCACCATCCCCGGCGTGCGCACCCGGTACGAGCAGGTGGACCTGGTCATCGTGCGCGAGAACATGGAGGACCTCTATGCCGGCATCGAGCACGAGGTGATCCCTGATGTCGCCTGTGAGTCGATCAAAGTCATCACCCGGCCCGCGTCGGAGCGGATCGTGCGCTTTGCCTTCGAGTATGCCCGGCGCAACGGGCGCCGCAAGGTCACGGCCGTGCACAAGGCGAACATCATGAAGCTGACCGACGGCCTGTTCCTCAAGGTGGCGCAGGAGGTGGCGCGCGAGTATCCCGATATCGCCTTTGAGGACCGTATCGTCGACAACATGTGCATGCAGCTGGTGCAAAAGCCCGAGCTGTACGATGTGCTGGTCCTGCCGAACCTGTACGGCGACATAGTCTCAGACCTCGCGTCGGGCCTGGTCGGCGGCCTCGGGGTAGCGCCGGGGGCGAACATTGGCGAGAGGTGGGCGGTCTTTGAGCCGGTGCATGGCTCAGCCCCCAAGTATGCCGGGCAGAACGTGGCCAACCCGACGGCCACCATCCTCAGCGGTGCGCTGATGCTCCGCCATCTGGGTGAGGTCGAGGCCGCCGAGCGGGTCGAACGCGCGGTGCGCGAGGTGATCGGCGAGGGCCGGTACGTGACCCGCGATCTGAAGCCGGCGCCGGACGATCCCTCCGCGGTCGGCACACGGGAGATGGCCGAGGCCATCGCAGCGAGGGTTCGGAGCTAATGTGACGCATGGATATTCTGCGGAATGCCGCGCAAAGGGCGCATGCAATCCACCGAATGAATTCGGGGCTACGGGGCCTTCCGGGGACCCCACGGGCTGCGGCGAAGCCGACAGCCCGTGGGGAGCCCC
>DYEI01000225.1 GCA_020725765.1 Anaerolinea sp.
CCGCCGCCGCCAAACCCCCCATAGAGAACGGGCCCCCTCCCCCGGGTCGCCCCGCGGGCCGACCCGGGGGAGGGGCGCCGGGGGTGGGGGCCTTGCCAGCAGCGCAGAAGAGCCTTCCCTCAAGGCCAACTACACCCTTGCGGCCCTCGCGCGTCTTGACGCAATTTGCGGCCTCAGTGTATCATTGCATCAGGAGGCTTGCCCGCTCCCACAATCCGTGGGCCGGCAGCCGCCTCCCACGGCATCCGGAAAGCTACTTGGCTTGCCGGACCGCGAGGCATGGTGCCCCGCATACGATAGCTCAGGCAGTGCTCACTTCGCGCAAGGCAGGAGGAGGTACAGGCATGGCTATCCGCTTCCCATCCGACGAGTGGATCAAGGAACTGAAGGAGCAGCTCAATGCCAGCGAGGCCTACGAGCGCTCGGCGAAGGACTGGGAGGGCGATTTCGTGTTCGTGGTAGAGCCGGATGGCGCCTATCCTCAGACCGCCTATCTCTTCCTCGGCCTCCTCCACGGCAAGTGCACCGAAGCGGCAGTGCTCTCGAGCCCCGATGAGCGCAAGGCCGAGTTCGTCATCAGCGCGCCCTTCTCCGCCTGGCGGCAGGTCATCGAGGGCAAGCTTGACCCCATACAGGGCATGATGACCCGCAAGCTCAAGCTGCAGGGCAACATGATGAAGGTCATGCGCTACCCCAAGGCCGCCAAAGAGATCGTCGCCTGCTGCGCCCGCGTCCCGACCGAGTTCAGCCCATAGCGCACGGCCCGTATCAGCTCTCACGCATCACGTTCCGCCCGGAGGCGCCCATGTGGTACTTTGTCTCCCCTCAGATTGTCTTTGGCGAGGGCGCGCTGGAGGCCCTGGACGAGATCAGGGGCCGGCGGGCCCTCATTGTGACCGACGCCACACTGGTGCGCCTCGGGATTGCCGACCTCGTCAGGGCCCATCTCGAGAAGGCCGGCCTCGAGACGCACGTCTTCGACGGTGTCGAGCCCGACCCGAGCGTAGAGACGGTCCGCCGCGGCGCCGCCATCGCCTCCGAGTTCGGGCCGGACTGGATCGTCGGCCTCGGCGGGGGCTCGTGCATGGATGCTGCCAAAGCCATCTGGATCCTCTACGAGCATCCCGAGATGGAGCCGGGCGAGATCAACCCGATCGTGCCCCTCGGCCTGCGCCAGAAGGCGCGGCTGATCACCATCCCTACCACCAGCGGGACGGGCGCTGAGGTCACCTGGGCCATTGTCCTCACCGATACGGCCGAGGGCCGCAAGATGGGCCTGGGCAACCGGGAGAATGCGGCGGACCTGGCCATCGTCGACCCGGCGCTGGTGATGGCCCTGCCGCCGCGCCTCACCGCGGACACCGGCCTCGATGCCCTGACCCACGCCGTGGAAGGCTACACCTGTGCCTGGCACACCGATCTGACCGACGGCCTCTGCCTGCAGGCGGCCCGCCTGGTCTTCCGGTACCTTCCCCGCGCCGTCGCCGACGGCTCGGACGCGGAGGCGCGGGAGCGTCTGCACAACGCCGCCACCTGCGCCGGGCTGGGCTTTGGCAACGCCCTCGCCTCCCTGGCCCATGCTATGGGCCACGCCCTCGGCGCCGTGTTTCACGTGCCCCATGGCCGGGCGGTCGCCCTCTATCTCCCCTACACCATCGAGTTTGCCGCCCGCGAGGCACCGGATCGCTTTGCCGAGATGGAGTCCCTCCTCGGCTGCTCGCCGGTCGAAGGGGAGTCCGGAGCCCGGGCCCTGGCCGCGCGCATCCGGGCCCTCATCCGCGAGGTTGGCAATCCCCTGAGCGTGGCCGAGGCCGGGATCGCCCGCGCCGCCTATGAGGCGCAGCTCGACAAGATGGTCGACGATGCCTTCAACGACACGCAGATGGTCGCCGCTGTCCGCGCGCCCTCGTACGACGAGCTGCGCCGGCTGTACGTCTATGCCTATGAGGGGCGAGAGGTGGATTTCTGAAACGTGAAACGTGAAACGTGAAACGTGAAGCGTGAGACGTGAGACGTGAAACGTGAAACGTGAAGCGTGAGACGTGATACGTGAAGCGTGAAACGTGATGTGGCCTCGCCCCTCACGCCTCACGTATCACGCATCACGTTTCACGCTTCAACGGGGAGTGGGACCACCATGAACGGTTACGTCGGCCGGATTCTCCACGTGGACCTGAGCGCCGGGACGATGCGCGATGAGCCGCTGAACGAGGCCTGGGCGCGGGATTTCGTGGGGGGCTCGGGCCTGGCCGCGCGCTACCTGTACGGCCGGGTGGATGCCCGCACCGATCCCCTCGGCCCGGACAATCCCCTGATCTTTATGACGGGACCGCTGGTGGGCACGGCCATGCCCTCGGCGGGGCGCTACAGCGTGTGCGCGCTTTCGCCCCTGACGCGCCTCTGGGGGGAGGCCAACTCGGGTGGCTCTTTCGGTCCCGCCCTGCGCTCAGCCGGCTACGACGGGGTGATCATCACCGGGCAGGCGTCGCAGCCGGTGTGGCTCTCCATCCTCGACGGACATGCCGAGCTCCACGATGCTGCGGACCTTTGGGGCCTGGATACCTATGCCACGCAGGAGCGTGTGCGGGAGCTCCTCGGAGTCCCGGCGCGGGTAGCCTGCATCGGACCGGCAGGCGAGCACCTGGTAAAGATGGCTGCGGTGATGAACGACGCTGGCCGTGCCGCCGGGCGCACCGGCATGGGCGCCGTGATGGGGTCGAAGAAGCTCAAGGCCGTGGCCGTCCGCGGCTCGGCGGCGGTGCCGGTCGCCGATCCCGAGGGCCTCAGGGCCGTGGCCCGCGAGGTCACCGCCTTCTGCAAGGAGGACATGGCCTGCCAGAGCATCCGCCTGGCCGGGACGGCCGGCGCGGTCGATGTCAGCCTGATGTTTGGCGACCTGCCCATCCGCTACTATCAGCAGGGGGAGTGGGAGGAGGGCGGCAAGCTCTCGGGTGTGCTGATGGCCGAGCTGTACCTCAACCGCAACCGCGCCTGCTTCGGCTGCCCCATCGGCTGCGGCCGCGAGACGCGTGCTCCCTCTTATGGCGTAAAGCGGGTCGACGGCCCCGAGTACGAGACGCTCGGCGCCCTTGGCACCCTCGTCATGGTGAGCGACCTCGAGGCGGTGATCTATGCCGGGCACCTGTGCAACCTCTACGGGCTCGACACCATCTCCATGGGCGCAACCATTGCCCTCGCCTGCGAGCTGGCCGGAAGGGGCCTGCTCAAGGGGGCGGACACAGGCGGCCTCTCCGTGCGCTACGGCGACGCCGCCCTCGTGCACCGGCTGATCGAGCTGACAGCCCGCCGCGAGGGCCTCGGCGACCTGCTGGCTGAGGGGTCCGCCACCCTTGCCGAGCGCTGCGGCGCGCCCGAGCTCGCCGTCGTGGTCAACCGTCTCGAGGTGCCGCTGCATGACCCTCGCGCCTTCCATGGCATGGCCGTGAGCTATGCCCTCTCGCCGCGAGGCGCCTGTCACATGGAAGGGGACATGTACGGGGTCGACATGGGGCAGTGCCCCGCGGAGGAGATCGGGGTCCCGGCGGGCGACCGCTTCGACACCAGCGTCGAGAAGGGCCGCATCGCCGCCCGGCAGCAGGCCTGGCGCAACCTCTACAACGCGCTGACCCTCTGCCAGTTCCAGAACCCGGGGGTCGACAGGCTCGTCAGAGCGGTGAACGCCGTCACCGGTTGGGGCTGCACTGCCGGGGACCTCCTCGTCACCGGAAAACGGATCGCGGTCCTCAAGCGTCTGCTCAACCTCAGGCGCGGCCTCACACGCGCCTGCGACCGCCTGCCGGACCTCCTGATGCAGCCCCTCGCCGACGGTGGCACCGAAGGTCACGTGCCGGATCTCGATCAGCTCCTCGCCGGCGCCTACACCGAGTACGGCTGGGACCCGGAGACCGGCCGCCCGACGCCTGAGACGCTGGCCTCGTTGGGGCTGGAGCTGAGCGGTTAGGCGTGCTCCAGCGAGACGGTGGTCAGCCATCCAGAGGCGGTGAGGAGGTCGAGCGGATACCCAACTGCCGGCGCAGCTCCGCGATCTCCCCGGCCGTGAGTCGCTCGGTCTCGAGGACCTGTGTCGGGCCGATGAGCTCTAGCGCGAGGTCACGTGTTGTGAGCCATTCCATCCCTTGTCCCATAGTGGAGCAAGGGTGCGGGCAGAGGTCGGCACGTCTCACCACCTCGGCCACGCGGTAGAGGTAACCTGGGGCGGAGCCGTCGTGTCTGATGGTGCCATCATCGCCGATGGAAACGAGCGTGGGTTTGTGGGAGAAGACCCTCGCGAGTTGCGCATCCGGGGTAACAGTGCTCCCGGCACGCAGGACCGTCAGTCGGTGAGGCGAGCCGTGGTACCAGACCCTTACGGGTCCTATCAGGGTTTCATCGTGCTTGCCCTGGGCCATCGAACGGATCTCCCCCTGCCATTGCGGTTGCTCAAGGCTCGCCCTATTCCGCCCCGGCGAGCTGGCTGCGGTCCAGCCAGCCATGGTTGGTGATGCTCGATGTGACCCGGTAGTGCCCCTTGCCCTCGGGTGTCGCGACGTCGGCCTCGATGACCTGCGACCAGCTTGCCCCTCGCCCGAGGATCACCCTGCGCCCGTCAATGAAGGCCATCAGGCTGCCCTGAGGATTGACGGATTGGAGCACTACCGGCACCTGCCGCAGCTCCTCGAGGCCATCCTTCGCTTTCCCCGTAAAGACGCCAATAGTAGTCGTGAAAGGCAGCTGGGGGATCGGCAAGAGCTGGCTGGCAGCGCCGCCGCCCGCATCTCCCCTCCGCACGGTGCCCTGGCCCATGAACCCCCAGGCGTTGCGGGCCAGAGAAATGCCGCGGTCGCCGCGAAAGCTACGCAGGGTGCGGGTCTCCGGATCAAAGGTATAGGCAGGAAAGTCGATCATGAGGCGGGGCAGGGCGCCGGTGCCCTCCACGATCACACGGGCCTCCACAAAGAGGAACCTGTCGGCAGGGGCACCGCCCATGGGAAGCAGCCCCGGGTCGGGCGTGATGGTGGCCGGCGGAGGCGTCGGGGGCGCCGCCGGCGCCGGAGTGAGGGCAGGCGCCGCACAGGAGACCGCGAGCAGCATGGCAACAATCGAGAGGGGTAGGCCTGGCCTGAACTTGAGCATGGCGCGATCTCCTTACCCGATGGACAGCAGGATTCCTGCGTGGCCCGGCGCCGGGCGCATCCCTGACCCCCGATCCGACCGGTGCGCACGTGCGGCCGACCGCCCGGACCCGGCATCTACGCCTAATGTGACCCACATATTGATTGCGGGTTGCGGTCCGCGCGGTGGCAGCCGCAACGACGCTGGCGATTGAAATCGCGTTGCGCGCGC
>DYEI01000019.1 GCA_020725765.1 Anaerolinea sp.
CCGCAAAACACCCCACTCTACGCATCTCCCCTCCCCAGGCGGACGCCGCGGCGTCCGCCTGGGGAGGGGACGGGGGAGGGGCTGATGATGGCTGGCAGAGTGCGAGATGCGCCCGAAAAGTGAACTACGCCCTGCCCCGTACAGGGCTTGACCTTGGGACGGAGGCTGCGTATATTGGGGTAGTCGTTGTCGCTCCCGCGGAGCTTGCTCGGGAGGAGGAGCCACACCGTGTGGCGTGACTACCTCTTTGCGCGATCCGTAGACGAGGCACTCGAGCTGCTGGCCCGACATGAGGGCCAGGCGCGGCTCATCGCGGGCGGCACCGACCTTGTGTTGCAGTGCCAGCGGGGCGAGTGCTCCGCGCAGGTGCTGGTGGATGTGACGCGGATCCCCGGCATGGAGCGCATCGACGAGCGAGATGGCTCCATCATCCTCGGTGCAGGCGTCACGCACACACAGGCAGCTTCCTCCGCGCTGCTGCGCCTCAGAGCACCCCTCCTCTCCGAAGCCTGCCGTGTGATTGGCGGGCCACAGGTTCGCAATGTCGGCACGCTTGCGGGCAACCTCGTCGCAGCCCTCCCTGCGGCCGATGCCAGCCTGGCCCTGGTTGCGCTGGACGGCGAGGCGGAGGTCGCCTCGCGCGAGGGCCGGCGGTGGGTGCCACTCTCCGAGTTCCACGCCGGTGTTGGCCTGTGCCGTGTGGACCCTACCAGTGAGGTGATGACGACCCTGCGCTTCAGGTCCCTCGGGTCCGACTACCGGGCCGCCCACGAGCGCCTGGCGCGGCGGAGGGTGCACGCGCTTCCCATCATGAATGTGGCCGCTGTCGCGGCTGTGCGGGAGGGTCGCTTCGCCGATGTTCGCATCGTGGTGGCGCCGGTTGCGCCGACGCCGCTGCGGCTGCGGCAGTGCGAGGCGTTCCTGGAGGGACGGCAGGCCACACCGGAGGTCATCCGCGAGGCCGCTGACCTGGCTGCCTCGCTGGTGCATCCCCGGGATAGCCTGCTGCGTGGCTCGGGGGAGTATCGGCGAGCTCTGGCCGGGGTCATGGTGCGGCGCGCGTTGGAGCGCGTAGCGGGTGGCGAGCAGACAGGCCGGACCTGGACCTGAGCCGTTTTCGGGAGCGGGGAGGAAGGCACGCGCAGAGGGGAGCGGTGCTCCTCTGAGGACCCGTCAGAACAGGAGCGGAAGGGGACTTGCCGATGGCGGTTCTCTCCATGACGGTGAATGGCAGGCCCGTCTCCATAGAGGTCGAGCCGGACGAGTTCCTGGCCGACGTGCTGCGGGATCGGCTGGGCCTGATCGGCACCAAGATCGGCTGCCGCGAGGGCGAGTGTGGCGCCTGCACGGTCCTCGTGGATGGTGATGCTATCCTCTCGTGCATCTATCCGGCTCTGAAGGCCGAGGGGCGCAGCATCGTCACCATCGAGGGGCTGACGCGGGAGGGTGAACTCGACGTGGTGCAGCAGGCCTTCGTTGACGCTGCCGCGGCCCAGTGCGGCTACTGCACCCCTGGGTTTGTGATGGTGGTCAGGGCGCTCCTCGACCGCAACCCGCACCCGACCGAGGCGGAGATCGAGGAGGCCCTTGCCGGCAACCTGTGCCGCTGCACCGGCTACTACCAGATCAAGGAGGCGGTGCAGCTTGCCGTCGAGCGCCTGGGAGCGGGTGGAGGTGCTCCGTGACGGCGGGGGCGGTTGGAGAGTCCGTCCGGCGGGTGGACATCGAGGCCAAGGTGCAGGGCCGGCGACGATATCCGCAGGATTTCTCGCTGCCGGGAATGCTCCACGCGGTGGTCGTCTGGGCCGGGTACCCCCATGCCCGCATCCGACGGATTGATCCCTCTGAGGCGCTGGCCGTTCCCGGGGTCCTGGCCGTGCTGACGCACGAGGACGTGCCGGTCAACGAGTACGGAATCAACATCTATGACCAGCCGGTCCTCGCAAGCGACAAGGTGCGTTGGCTTGGCGACCGGGTGGCTGTGGTCGTGGCCGAAACGCTGCGGGCCGCCGAGCGTGCCCGCGACCTGGTGCGGGTCGACTACGAGGAGCTCCCCATAGTCGACGATCCGCTTGAGGCGATGAGGCCGGAGGCAACGCTCGTGCACGAGGACCGGCGCTCCAACCTCCTCAAGCACATCTATGTGCGGCGGGGGAACGTTGAGGAGGGGTTCGCGGCTGCCGACGTCATCGTCGAGGGCACCTATCATACACCCTTCGTGGAGCACGCCTACCTGCAGCCGGAGGCCGGCCTCGCGTACATTGACGACGAGGGGCGTGTCACGGTCATCTGCGCGGCGCAGTGGCCCCATGACGACCTGCGGCAGATCGCCCATGCCCTCGCTCTGCCACTGGAGCAGGTGCGCGAGGTCGTGCCGGCGGTCGGGGGCGCCTTCGGCGGGCGAGAGGATATCTCCGTGCAGATCCTCGTTGCCCTCGCTGCCTGGAGGCTGCGTCGCCCGGTAAAGATGGTGTGGAGCAGGGAGGAATCCATTCGCGGGCATGGCAAGCGGCATCCCTTCCACATGCGACACCGTTGGGGTGCTACGAAGGAGGGCCGACTCACCGCGGTCGAGATCGAGGCCGTGCTGGACGCTGGAGCCTATGCTTCCACGAGCGTGCCGGTGCTCGAGAATGCGGTGAGCTTTCTGGCGGGGCCGTATGCCGTCCCTCACGCCAGGATCGACGGCTATGCGGTGTACACGAACAACGCCGTGACCATGGCCATGCGCGGCTTTGGGGCCACGCAGCCGCCCGTGGGCTACGAGCTGCAAATGGACAGGCTGGCGGAGGCCCTTGGCATGGACCCCGTGGAGATTCGCATGCGCAACCTGCTGGAGCCGGGGTCGATCGCCGTTACAGGCAACCGCATGCCGGCCGTGACCAGCGCCAGAGAGACGCTGCGCGCAGCGGCGCTGGCCGCCGGGTGGCGAGAGGAGCCGCAGGGCTGGCGCCGGCCCGGCGCGTCGATCCTTCGCGCGTCACACCTTCGGCGCGGCATCGGCGTGGCCTGCGCCTACAAGAACGTGGGCTATAGCTTTGGCTTTGATGACCGGTCAACGGCCATAGTGGAGCTCGCGCTCGCCTCCGACGGCTCTATACAGAGCGCCCTCGTGCGCTGTGCTGCCGTCGAGGTCGGGCAGGGGGTCACGACGGTTCTCGCCCAGCTGGCTGCGCAGACGCTGGGGCTCGAAGTGAGTCGGGTGCGTGTCGCACTGACCGATACCGCGGCAACGCCCAGCGCAGGGTCGAGCTCTGCATCGCGGCACGTGTTCATGTCCGGCAACGCCGTCGTCAAGGCCTGTCGGCAGGCGCTGGAAAAGCGCGATGCGGCGCTCCGGGAGGAGTCGGGAGCGACGCGCATCGTGGCGGAGGCGACCTTCAGGGGCCATGACGTGCGGCGGACGACGGCCTACGACATCGTTGATGGGCATTGCGAGCCGCACATCTCCTACAGCTTTGGCACCCAGATTGCCATCGTCGAGGTTGATATCGAGACGGGCGCGGTCCAGGTGGACAGGCTGATCGCGGCGACGAACGCAGGCACGCCGGTCAACCCCCGGCTTTGCCTGGGGCAGGTCGCGGGCGGCGTGCATATGGGCGTGGGCTATGCCCTGATGGAAGAGTTCATCCAGCAGAAGGGGCAGGTCAGAACTGCGCGCCTGAGCGAGTACCACATACCGACGGTTGCCGACATGCCCCGGGAGCTGGAGTCGATCTTCACGGAGGTGCCGGACCCAGACGGCCCCTATGGGGCGACCGGTCTCGGCGAGACGCCCACGCTGCCGACGGCCCCGGCCATCCTCAACGCCATCCATGATGCTACCGGGGCCTGGATCACCGAGTTGCCCGCGACCCCGGAGCGGGTCTGGCGGGCCCTGCGGGGCGTGCCGGCGCAGCCGGCTGCGCCGGCACGGCGACCCTGCCCCTAGCCGAGCGCGACAGAGGCCTCGCGGACCTGCAGGCCTTGCCCCTAACCGGGCGACTGAAAGGACGGACGTCAGAACCATGGTTGTCGGAGCCTGCACGATCCGGCTGCACCTGGATGGGAATGGCTCGCTCAAGGGCAAGCGAGGGGTGCTCAAATCGCTGATGGCCCGGGTGCGGCACGAGTACAACGTTTCGATTGCCGAGGTTGGTGACAACGAGCTGTGGCAGTCCGCCGTGCTGGGGGTGGCGGCGGTGGCCAACGATCCGGCATACGTGGAGGGCCTTCTGCGACGGGTGGTGCAGTGGATTGAGCAGCACCGCCTCGACGTGACGGTTGTGGACTATGAGATCGAGATGCGATAGCGAGGCAGGTGGGAAGCGATGATGGCACTCGCGGCGGCGCGCAATGTGGCCCTGGTGCTCTTGGCGCTCGAGGCGCTTTTCGTGGGCATCGTCCCTCTGGCACTCGGGTATCTGGCGGTACGGGGCATGCAGCGCCTGCTGCCGCGGGTGCGCCTGTGGCTGGCGGTGGGCAGGCAATGGGTGCTGCAAGCCGAGCGGGTCGTGACCATGCTCATGAGTTGGCTGGTGGCGCCGGTCGTTTTCCTTGCCAGCCTCAAGGCAGGGCTGCGTGCGGGGCTTGGGGCGCTGCTCAGCCGGCGCTGACGGAGGGTGCGCGAGATCGGCCTACCCCCTTGCCACCTGAGGCGCCTCAGGATGAGTGGGTAACCCCGAGCCCCGGATGGCAGATGAGAGACGGTCCGCCGGACACGGGAACTCTTACGGGATAAGAGGCCATTGAGCGGCGGGCGCGGGCTGAAAGGCCAGCCCCGCTGCCAGCATGAGGAGGAAGTGACACAATGGGCAACCAGGAGCTCATTGAAGAGCCAGGGAGGGAGGCGGTGCGACGCAGTGAGACTCTCGCCATCGGTTTGGGCGCCCTGGCGGGTGCGCTTGTCGGTGGGACCCTGGTGTGGGCATACCGACGCGCCCTCGTCCGGCAGGCAGAGGAGACGGGGGTGGCGCGGCCGCTGGCGGCTGTGGGCCTGCCTGACGTAGCGCGAGTCGTCCTTGGCGTACTTGGGTTGCTCCGTCAGGTGGCGGAGATCGGGCGTTAGGCGGCCTCCGGGGAAAGGCTGGAAGGGTTCCTGCGGAGCCGGCCCTGGCACAGGAGGATGGGCCGGCTCCGTGCTGCGAAGGTGGGATGGGCCCAGCTTGTGAAATGTATCACCAGTTGCTTGACAGTGGGTGGTGCCTGCCCTATAATCCGGGTGTTCGCAGCCCGACCGCGCGGAGCGCGTGTTGGGAGGTAACGGCGAGAAGGAGGTTCGGCAGTGTATCGCATCGTAGCCAGGGAAGACCTGGCCCCGGTGACCAAGCTGCTCGTCATCGAGGCTCCGGAGGTCGCCTGTAAGGCGCAGCCGGGGCAGTTCGTCATCGTCATCGTCGAGGAGCATGGGGAGCGCATCCCATTGACCATCGCCGACTATGATCGACGGGCGGGAACGGTCACCCTCATCTTCCAGGAGGTGGGCAAGACGACGCGCCTGCTGGGTACCAAGAGGGCGGGGGATGAGCTCTTCGCCTTCACGGGCCCCCTCGGCCTGCCCACTGAGATCGAGAACTATGGCACAGTGCTGTGCATCGGCGGCGGCGTGGGTATTGCACCCATCTTCCCGATTGCCCGGGCCCTCAAAGAGGCCGGGAATCGTGTGATCTCGATCATCGGCGCGCGGACCAAGGACCTCCTTTTCTGGGAGGACCGCATGCGCAGTGTGAGCGACGAGCTGGTCGTCACAACTGACGACGGCTCTTACGGCCGCAAGGCGCTCGTGACCGTCCCGGAGAAGGAGATTTTGGAGTCGGGCGAGCCGGTCGAGCGTATCTGGGCCATTGGCCCGGCCATCATGATGAAGTTTGTATCGCTGACGAGCCGCCCGTTCGAGGTCAAGACGATCGTGAGTCTGAACTCGATTATGGTTGACGGCACCGGCATGTGTGGTGCCTGCCGTGTGGAGGTCGGCGGGAAGACGCGCTTTGTGTGCGTTGACGGGCCCGAGTTCGACGGTCACGAGGTCAACTGGGACTTGCTGATGGAGCGGCAGCGCATCTATCTCGACGAGGAGAAGCGAGCCCTGGCGCGCTTCGAGGAGATGTGCCCATCCTGCCGGGGTGAGCAGCACTAAGGAGGAGACCGACGATGCCCAAGGAGAGGATTCCACGGCAGGAGATGCCGCGCCAGGCGCCGGAGGAGAGGCGTCGGAACTTTAAGGAGGTGGCGCTGGGGTACACTCTCGAGCAGGCGCTCACCGAAGCGCAGCGCTGCCTGCAGTGCAAAAAGCCGCAGTGCGTCGAGGGCTGCCCCGTACAGGTGCGCATCCCCGAGTTCATCGGCGCCCTGCGCAACAAAGAGTTTCGCCGGGCCGCAGACTTGCTGAAGGATAAGAACAACCTGCCGGCCATCTGCGGCCGGGTGTGCCCGCAGGAGACGCAGTGCGAGGCTCGCTGTGTCCTCGCGCGCAAGGAGGAGCCGGTAGCGATCGGCCGCCTGGAGCGCTTTGTGGCCGATTGGGAGCGGCAGAATGGCGTGCAGGTGCCGCCCAAGGCGCCGCCTTCCGGCAAGCGGGTGGCGGTGATCGGCGCCGGACCCGCCGGCCTGACCTGCGCGGGCGATCTCGCGCGGTGTGGCCATGGGGTCACGATATTCGAGGCGCTGCACGCACCGGGGGGCGTGCTCATGTATGGCATCCCCGAGTTCCGCCTGCCCAAGGACGTTGTGGAGGCAGAGGTCGAGTACGTGCGCAGCCTCGGCGTAGAGTTGCGGCTGAATTGGGTCATCGGCAAGATCAAGTCGGTGCACGAACTGCTCGAAGAGGGCTTTGATGCCGTGTTCCTCGGAACCGGTGCCGGCCTGCCCATGTTCATGGGCATCCCTGGGGAGAACCTGAGCGGCGTCTACTCAGCGAACGAGTTCCTGACCCGCAACAACCTGATGAAGGCCTACCTCTTCCCGGAGTACGACACGCCCATCAAGGTCGGGCGAAAGGTTGCGGTTGTGGGCGCGGGCAACGTGGCCATGGATGCCTCGCGAACTGCTCTGCGGCTTGGGGCCGAGGAGGTGCACATCGTGTACCGCCGCTCGCGCGCCGAGGTCCCGGCACGCAAGGAAGAGTTCGAGAACGCGGAAGAGGAAGGCATCATCGTGCACTTTTTGACCAACCCGGTCGAGGTGCTCGGCAATGAGAAGGGCTGGGTGCGGGCCCTGCGCTGCCAGCGGCAGGAGCTCGGCGAGCCCGACGCCTCGGGGAGGCGTCGGCCGGTCCCAGTTCCCGGGTCCGAGTTCGACATGGAGGTCGACATGGTGATCATGGCCCTCGGGACGCGGCCAAACCCGATGGTCTTCACCCAGTCAGCAGGCCTCGAGCGGACGCGCCACGGCATGGTGGTGGCGGATGAGAACACCGGCCGCACCAAGCTGGAGCGTGTGTGGGCCGGGGGCGATATTGTGACGGGCGCGGCGACGGTGATCAGCGCCATGGGCGCCGGCAAACGTGCCGCGGCGGACATCGATGCCTACCTGCGCGGCGAGCGGAACCAGGTCTGGTGGGTCGAGCCGGAGGCAGCGGCCGCAAGCTGATCGCTCGCAGCGGAAGGCAGCAGGGTCCTCAGAGCAGAGTGCTCTGAGGGCCCTTCTTTTTTGGGGGGCCACCCACAGGGGGCGCCTCACCGGCAGGTTCAGCCTGGCTCGCCACTCGCGTCGCGAGCGGTGCCTGTGCCAAGGAGCGCGTACAGGCGGGCTTCAGTCTGCAGCACCTCCGGATCGTGCGGCTGGCGCGTTTGCGGCGGCGTGCGCAGGGCGATCTCGGCCCGTACCGTGAGGGGCGGGCCATCGAGGACGAGGATGCGCTGGCCGGTGAGGGCGGCCTCGGCGATGTCATGGGTGACAAAGACGACCGGCCGGGGCGTGTGCTGCCACTCGTCGAGCAGGAGCTGCAGGAGCTGCAGGCGCAGGCCGATGTCCAGCGACTTGAAGGGCTCGTCCAGCAGCAGGTACGCAGGGCTGACGGCAAAGGCCCGGCCGAGAGCCACGCGCTGGCGCATGCCGCCGCTGAGCTGGTGCGGGTACAGCCCTGCAGCCTCGCCCAGGGAGAGGCGCTGCAGATAGTGGGCCACAATGCGGCGCCTCCGGGCCGGCGGGACGCGTAGCGCCTTCAGGCCGAGCGCAATGTTCTCCTCCACCGTCCGCCAGGGGAGGAGGCGAGGCTCCTGGAACACATACCCCGGCGGGCCCGGCGGCCTGTGGATCACGCCGCCATCGGGAGAGATCAGCCCGGCAAGGAGGTTAAGCAGGGTCGTTTTTCCGCAGCCCGAGGGTCCGAGCAGGCAGAGCGTCTCCGACTCTCCCGCGCTCAGGTCGAAATCCTTCAGCACCAGCCGGGGCCCATAGGCCTTGGACACGTTTTCGAGGGCGAGCATTCAGCCCTCCTTCCGCCAGGCGGCTGCCCGTCGTGCGATGGGCCCGAGCAGGAGCCCTTCGGCGGCCAGCAGGAGACCGAGTGCCACGATGACCCATGCGATGACCTCGGCCGTCTCCAGCCGGGTGCGGGCGAGCGCCATGGCGCTGCCGACGCCGGTGCTCGAGGCGAGGAACTCGCCCATCACGCCTACGCGCACGGTCAGCGCGGCCGCTGTGCGCAATCCCGAGAGCAGGTGGGGTGTGAGGGCCGGAAGGTACACCTCGCGCAGGAGATCCAGCTGGCGCAGGCCAAAGGCGCGTGCCATGTCAACGAGGTCACGGTCAAGGGCCCGCGTGCCCTCCAGCGTCGCCACAAAGACCGCCGGCATGGCCACGAGCAGAGCGACCACGATCGGCGCAAGGGAGCCGGTGCCGAACCAGATCAGGGCGAGTGCGAGCCACGAGATGGGGGGAACGCCGGCCAGCACCGCCATGATCGGGCGCAACAGGTCGGCAAGCGTCGGCACGCGCCCCCCGGCAAGGCCCAGAGCGATGCCCAGTCCTCCTCCAAGTACAAAGGCCACCAGTAGCCGCCAAACGGTGGTGACCAGCTCACGCGCGAGCTCGCCGCTTGCGACCAGGGCAGCGAGGGCCGCGAGCACCTCCAGCGGGGAGGGCACGAGGATCGACGGGTAGAGGGCGGCCAGAACACTCCAAGCCACCATTAGCAGGGCGAAACCTGCCAGGGACCCCGCTGCCCGTACCCCCTTAGCTCCTGTAGTAGAACCCATCGGGCGGCAACCGGCCTCCGATCAGCTGTGGCGACAGGCTCTGCATCTCGGAGAGGAAGAACTCGATCTCGCTCCGCGCGTCCTGCGCCTCCACGAAAGAAAAGCGGATGTAAGGGATCGACTCTCTCATGGCCTCAGCGGGGATCGCCTTGAAGACCTCGGCTCCCAGGCGAGTCGCCTCGTCGGCGTGCGATGTGACCCATTCCACAGCCTCGCGGTGCGCCCCCTGGAACCACGCGAGCAGCCTCCCATGGCTGGCTGCGAGCGCTCCGTCCGCAACCGTAACAGCCATTGGCAGCCGCGGTGGTCGCCCCGTGGCCTCAGCCCAGGCGTTGCAGTAATCGACCGCCCGCCGCAGGGTGATGCCATTCTGCCGTGCTTTCAGGATCGCCAGCGTGGCAGAGGGCTCGGAGAGCACGGCGTGCGTCGCCCGCCCCGAGGCGAGAAGCTGTGCCGCCTCCGGAGCGGTGCTCACATAGGTCGGCTGGAGGAAGCTGGCCATCTCGACGCCCTCGCGCCGCAGAAGGTACTGGGTCAGGATGTCCGGCAGATCGCCCCGGAATGGGATGAGCACGGGCTGACCCTTAAGACCGGCGAGGGAAGAGACGCCGGGGTCGCTCGTCACCAGATAGAGGATGCCCCAGATGTAGGCGCTCAGGAGTTGCACGCGCACACCCCGGTTGTAGAGCGTGGCAGCGACGTTAGTCGGCACGCCGGAGAAGTGAGCCTGGCCGCTTGTGATGCGGGCTCGCATTTCGTCGGCCGTTGACCAGACCGCAAAGCGGACCTCCTCCGCGAGCTCCTTCGGTACGCCCTGCGTGGCGACGCGCAGCAGGGCCAGGCTCGGAGGCGACGGTGCCCCCTGGATCACGATCGTCTGGAGACGGCCGGCCGCGCGGCGGCAGGCCGTCGGGCCCCCGACGCCGAGCAGCGCGGAGAGCCCGGCGCGGGCGCCCAGAGATAGCAGCTCTCTTCGGGTCAGACCGGACATAATGGGCCCCTTCCTTTCCCTCGGTGCGATTATAGCATCGCGGGCCGGGCGTAGCAAGGGTTGTCTGGGTGCAGGGTGTATCCCAGAATCGTCGGCGCAGACTGCAATCATTTCGCGACTACGGGAGGCCAGATTGCTTCGCCAGCCCTGCGAGCTGGCTACCAGTCACGCCGGCCTGTCATTGCGAGGCGGCGTCAGCCGCCGAAGCAATCCCGCGAAACGGGAGGCGGGATTGCTTCGCCAGCCCTGCGGGCTGGCTCGCAATGACGGGGTGTGAGGAAGCCCCCATTTCCTTGTCAGGCTCACATGACCCGTGTGCGAGTGAGCTTCCTGGCGCAGGCGGCAGACACGTGGCTCCCTGGCCGTGCAGTCGGCGTGACCGGACTATGGGACCGACACGTACCACTCAGTCCCGAAATGCATCGACGATTGTGGGATATACCCTCCGCCAACACGCCACTTGCCACCGCCGGGGGGTCTGTGCTAGAGTATGCCTGAGCCCACTTGTGGTACGCCAGAACGCCCTGCGAGCGGGCGAGGGGAGGAAGACCATGGAACAAGGGCAGGAGTCAAAGGTCGCCTGCGAGGCGTACTGCCCGCTCTGTTGGACGATGCGAATGGCGCGCGCAGCTGCCAGGCACGTCGCAGGGGTGTTGCCCAGCGAGTTCTGGGAGCATCGGGCCGCCGCGCGCCGGGAAAGCCTGCTCGCCCTGCGCAGCCTGATCGACGCGGCGCTGTCGCGCAGCGCCCCCGCGCCGGCGCGGAAGGCGACGCGGATCAAGGTCGAGTAGCGCTTCCGCAGCAGCGATCAGCCTCAGGTGCCTTGAGGAAGCTCCGGATTAGCGGGCACCCAGAGGGCGAAGGTGCTGCCCTCGCCGGGGGTTGAGTCGACCGCCACCCAGCCCCGGTGTGCCTCGACTGCGAGCTTGCAGAAGGCGAGCCCGAGCCCGTAGCTGCGGGGGCCGTGCGGCAGCTGCAGCCCGACAAACTTGTCGAAAACGCGGGGTTGCAGCTCGCGAGGGATGCCGGGCCCCTGGTCGGTCACCGTGATCAGGAGGCCATAGTCCTGTGCGCCAACCCGTACCCAGATCTGGCTGCCGGCCGGGCTGAACTTGATGGCGTTATCGAGCAGGCTGAGCACGGCACGGTACAGCATGTCGCCATCGGCCACGATGGTCGGCAGGCCGGGCGCAAGCTCGATCTCCATCTGCAGCTTGTGGGCCGCCAGCGCCAGCTCGACCTCCTCGCGGATCTGCTGGAAGAGTTCCTCCGGGTTGACCCGCTGCAGGCGCACGATGGGCTGCCCCGCCTCGAGGTGGCTGACGTCGAGGAGCGAATCGATCAGGCGGGTGAGGCGGCGCAGCGCAGCGGCGGCGGTACCCAGCGAGCGCAGTGCGCGCTCGGCGTCCGCGCGCTGCAGGTTGCGCTCGGCGGCCTCGACGCCAAGGAGTGAGGTCGCCAGCGGGCTGCGCAGATCGTGCAGCACCAGGTCAACCAGATCCCGCCTGAGCTGCTCGGTGCGCACGTGGGAAGAGACATCGTGCAGCGCCCACTGTACGAGCGTCTGCTCCCCTTCCTGAAGGGCTCGGAGGCGGGCTTCGAAGGTCAGCTCCGGCTGGGCACGTATCGTCAGGCGAGTCTCGACCTCGCCGACGGCGAGGGCATCCAAAGCCTGCTGCACGGCCGGCGCCGATTCTGCAGTGACGTGCTCACTGAGGGATGAGCCAGCCAGCGGCGCTCCGCTGCGCTGCAACAGCAGCCGGCCCCGCGCATTGACGTCGATGATCCTGCCATCTGTCGTGGTCAGGATGAGCGGACTGGGGCATTCCTCGAAGAGGCGCAGGTAGCGCCCGGCAGGCGACGGGCCCGGAGCATCGGCCCGGATGGTGGCGAGCGCCAGAGGACGCCGACCGGCGAGGCGAAAGGTCTCAACGATCACCGGCCGCAGACGGGATGAGGCGTCGCGCAGCAAAAAGCTGCCGCTGAGCCGACGGACCGGCTCGTGGACTGCCCTGTACAGCGGGAGCTCTTCCTCTCGGCATGGGGTCCCGTCGGTCTTGATCCACTGAGGCCCGCCGGCTGGGGCACGCACCGCGGCGCTCGGGGAGCCCAAGAGCTCGCAGGCCGCCGCGTTGTAGCTCACGACCCTCACCCCACCACCAGCCGGCAGGGTCTCGCCGACGAGGGCGGGGACGGGCAGGGTCTCCAGCCAGCGCTGGAGGCTCGTCCGGACCGGGGAGGCCGGGCGTGAGGGCACTCTGGCGGGCCGGCGCAGCCTTCGTCTGAGGGAGACGGCGAGGGCGGCGTATTCCGCAGGGCTTGCCTGCAGCAGACGCACGTAGGCGCTGAAGGATCCTACCCGGCGCAGCTCCATTCGAGCCCTGATCGTGCGATGCAGCCGTGTCTGTCGCAGGGCATCAACCTCGAGGCCACCGCTGTCTGCAATCCTGGCCAGCAGTGCCGTCCACAGGCGATGCTGTCTCGCCATGGGAGCGCTCCCTCCGATGGATTCTGCTCGCAGCCAGAGAAGAACCCAAAGTCCATTTTGCAGCTAGCGGCCCCGCAGGTCAAGGCGGCTGCCGGGCCGGCCCACAACTATGCAGTATACTCAGGGCATCTATACGCTCTGCTTACACTCGCCCGTTTAGCCGAGTTGACCCTGTCCTCTGGCGCATTCCTCGCTCTCCCTGGAGACCAGAGCAGGGTTCGGCCCCTGGTCCTGCCCCTGCAAAGCGCTGTGCATGGGGCACAAGTGGCCTGTTGGGGAGCGTGGGCGCCCACGGCCTGTGTAGCCTCTCGCCCAGGGAGCCACCCCCCTGACCCCTCCCCCAGGCAGGCGCTTGGCGCCTGCCTGGGGGAGGGGTCAGGGATGGGGGCACTCCGCAGTTGCAGTGCATCGCGGCTGCCGCTCGACGTGTTCCGAGCAGCGGTGTGCGCGGCGGGTGGTCCGCTGAGATGGGTGGGTGCCGGTGCCCTATCGCATCCCCCATGATGCTCTGCAGACCGAGTTGTGGGCAATGGATGGCAGACGGACGCCGTGGCGTCGGCCTGGGGGAAGGGTGCAGGGGAGGTGATCTCCCGTGGCTCGGCATGGTGCCCATCTCGATGGGCGGGACTCGCGACAGCAAAACTCCGTCCCATGCGCTGAGTGCGAGTCTGTACCCGTACAGAATCGGCTGCAGTTGACAGTCATTACCTCTTGGTCTACCATACCCGTCAGCAGTCGCACAAGCCAAGGGGTCCGGGAGAAATCTCGGGCGCAGGCTCGGCAGCGGGGGCGCCTGATCCGATTGCAGGGGTCTGCAGGCTCTCGCAGAGGACCCGGGGAGCCGGGGGCATGGCGCCCCGCAGTCAGAGGGGTGGATCGGTGGCAGATGCGGACATACACTTCAGCACGCAAAAGACCTTCGACAGGGACCAGCTGATCGCCCTGTATGAGGACGCCGGCTGGACGGCCTACACGGACGAGCCGGAGCGGTTGGTGCGGGCCATCGCCAACTCGACCCATGTCGTCTCGGCCTGGGATGGTGCGCACCTTGTAGGCCTCGCCCGGGTGATCTCGGATGGCGAGCACATCGTCTACGCCCAGGACCTCCTCGTGCACAGCCGCTATCGGCGCCGCGGTCTCGGCAGCGCCCTCCTGCGCAAGGCCCTCGAGCCCTTCCAGCACGTCCGTCAGACGGTGCTGGTAGCCGACGACAGCCCCGAGATGCGCGCCTTCTACCAGTCGCTCGGCTTTGAGATGGCCAGCCGCTCCGGTCTGGCCACATTCATGCGTTGTAGAACCCACTGACGGCCGGCCCAGCCACACACTTCAGCCGGGCAGCCTCTCCCCGCAGATCGGTCAACGCCACAGGCTGTGCCGGGGCGCCAGAGGCGGCAAAGCCACCCCGGCTCCTGCGCGCAGGATGGCCTACTCCCGCCAGACCACCATGGCCTCGGCCGCCCGTCGGATGGCCTCGAGCTTGTACTCGCGTGAGCGCCGTGTGATTCCGATCAGGTCGAAGGGTCGCGCCCCCACGTGGTCAAGGAACCGCTCCAGGCCAGACAGACAGGTCAGTGTGCCCCGGCCGCTGCCGCCGGCTGCGGCCACGCAGAGCGCCCACTTGCCGCCAAGGGCACTCTCCTCCCGGTGTGTGGCCTCGCAGCGCCGGAGGCGGTCCAGCAGTGCCTTGGCGCTCTCGCTGGGTTCGCCCCAGTACACGGGCGTCACAATGACATAGGCGTCGGCGGCGCGGAAGGCGGCCTGCACGTCGGCAAAGCCGTCCCCCTTCTGGCAGCGGTGCTCGCTGCGACACGTACCCCATCCGTCGTCGCAGGCGTCGCAGCGCTGGATGTCCAGGTCGTTCAGGCGCATGTCGACGACCTCGGCACCCGCACGACGCGCCCCTTCGGCGGCGGCTGCAGCGCACGCAGCGGTGAGTCCATCACGGTTTGGGCTCGACTGGACTATCAATACCCTCATCCTATCCCCCTACACACAGAACTCCCGGACGACCTGCCAGAGCACCCGCACACCAAAGTGCAGCGAGGCGACGGGTATGCGCTCATCGTGGCCGTGCACCATGTGCAGCAGAGGCAACTCGGGCGGCAGTTGCCCGGGCGTGAAGCCATAGACGATTGCGCCGAGGCGCGCGAGCTGCCGGGCGTCGGTACACGCCGAGATCATGTACGGCATGGGTATGGCTCCCGGGTCATGGGCTATCAGCGTGCGGCTGAGCAGGCGGAAGAGCTCCGTATCGCTGTCAAAGGCGATTCCCGGGTTCACCTTGAGCGGCTCCAGCTCGACATCCGGCCCGACGAGGGTCCGTATCTCACGCAGCGCATCCTCGGCAGAGAATCCCGGGAGCAGGCGGCAGTCCAGCTCGGCTTCGGCTTCGGCAGGGATGACGTTCGTCTTGATCCCAGCCTTCAGGCGGGTGGGCGTCACCGTGTTGCAGAAGAGGGCCCGGAAGAAGGGTGCCCAATCCGGCGGGAGCCGGTCAAGAATGGGACGCGCCAGCGTCGGGTTGAGCAGGCCCCGCAGGAGGATCCCCTTCGGTGAGGGCAGGGCTGCCGAGAGCGTGCGGATAAAGGACGCGACGGGCGGTGTGATGTGGAGGGGCATGCGCCGTCCGTCGCCGATACGGGCGATCGCTTCCGAAAGGCGCACGACGGCGTTGTCGGCATGCGGTGCGGAGCCGTGCCCCGGCCGGCCCCGTGCCCGCATCTGCAGCCAGCAGAGGCCCTTCTCGGCGACCTGTATGGGGTAGGCCCGCGCGCCGCCCAGCGGGATGAGCATGCCGCCCATCTCGCTCAGCGCGTACTCGGCCCGCACCAGTTCCGGGTGGTTTTCCACCAGCCAGCGGGCGCCATAGTCCGAACCCGCCTCTTCATCGGCGACGGCCGCAAAGATCAGGTCGCGCTTGAGGGGCAGTGCCTGTCTCCTGGCAAGCAGCATCACCATCAGGCTCATGGCGACCATGTGCTTCATGTCCAGCGCGCCACGCCCCCAGACCTCGCCTCCGAGCACAAGCCCCGAAAAGGGAGGCTGGGACCAGTGCTCCGGCTCGGCCGGCACCACATCGAGGTGGGCGCACAGCAGCAGAGGTCGCTTCGAGCCATCGCCTCGAAGGCGGACTATGAGGTTGCCGCGCCGCGGGGCAGCCTCCAGCAGCTGCATCTCCGTAAAGCCCTCGCGTTCGAACACCTGCTTGAGGTACAGCGCCGCGGGCGTCTCATTGCCGGGGGGATTGCTCGTGTCAAAGCGGATCAGGCGGGACAGGTGCTCGACCGTCTCTTCGCCGATGCGGGTCCACTGTCGGTCGTCCAGGTCCATGGTCGTAGCCCCTTGGGATGGAGGAAGAACCTGCGGGTATGATACCACGGATTGCCGGTGGAGTCGAGGTGGTGAGCACCGCAGGGGTGCAGTTCACCGATGGGGGCACATCTCCGCCGTTGGCAGGCCCCCACCCCTCGGCCCTTGCGGGAGGGCACCCCATCGCCCCGGCCCTCGCTTCCTGCGCCGCCCCGGCGGCGGGGAAGGGGGCGTCTGATGTTATGGAGGGGGGGTTCGCGGGCGGCTTCGCCGCCCGCGAACACCCCCTCCTATTCTGGATTCCCCGCCCC
>DYEI01000020.1 GCA_020725765.1 Anaerolinea sp.
GCCCGTGAACCCAGCCCCGAAGGGGCTTCGCCTCTTTCAGCGCGGGGCTTTCAGCCCCGCGCGGCGCCGCAGGCGTCGGCAACCGCCCGCCGCCCAACTGTAGGGGCGCAGCGCCGCTGCGCCCTACAGTTGGGCGCCTGCCATCGACGGAGGGCGCGCCCGTCCGCCCCTTCAGGCGGGCACGCCGTGCCCGCCTGAAGGGGCAAGGGGAAGGGGCATCCCGAGCGCACCATAGCTGGAGGTCATCCGGGGGAGTACTGGGCGGCATCGCAGGCTGCGCTGCGAAAGGCCAGACTCGAGCCCCTTCCAGAACAAGCAAGGGCCGGGGGCAAGCAGGAGCATCCCTCGGGCCGCTCACTCCAGCGCCTGATAGGCGAGGACCCTGAACTGCAGGGCAGCACCGTACTCGACGCCCGGGCGCGGCGCAAGCTGCGGCATGAACAGCCCGATCATCTCCTCGCGCGGGTCGATCCAGAAGTAGGTCCCGGCGAGGCCCGCCCAGCCGTACTCCCCGGGCGAGCCGGGCACACCGGAGCGGGCGACATCGAGAAGGACGCGCACGCCCAGCCCGTGCCCGTAGCCGCCGTCGTACTGATCGCCGCCAAAGCTGCTCGGCAGCGGCGGGGGTGGCAGATGGTTCATCGTCATCAGCTCGACCGTCTTGCGGCCGAGCAGCCGCACGCCTTCGAGCTCGCCGCCATTCAGGAGCATCTGGCAGAAGCGGAGATAGTCGCCAGTGGTCGAGACGAGCCCGCCCCCGCCGGAGCAAAAGGCGGGCGGCCGGGAGTAGGCGCCGGTCGGCGGATCGACCAACTCGAGGCCGCCCTGCTCGCCCGGCATGTACATGGCCGAGAAGCGATCGAGCCTGTCAGGGGGCACGAAGAAGGCGGTGTCGGCCATGCCCAGGGGGCCGAAGATGCGCTCCTGCAGGAAGGCGTCGAAGGTCTGGCCGGAAAGGACCTCGACCAGGCAGCCGAGCACGTCGGTGGAAAAGCCGTACTGGAAGCGTGTGCCCGGATGACAGTTCAGAGGCACCCGGCACAGCTCGGGAATCCACTCGGCCAGCGTGAGCGGGGGCCGACCCGGCCCCGCAAAGGCCTGCGCGAGCAGACGCTCTGCCGGCGAGCCCAGCGGGTTGGGGTAGGAGAGCCCCGAGGTGTGGGTAAAGAGGTCACGCACCGTGATCTCGCGGCGGACGGGCTCGAGGTCGTACGGGGGAATCTCCCCGGCGGGAACGGCCTCGGGCGCCCCGTCGCGGGGCACGGCGACGGCCATACCTTTGAATTCGGGGATGTACTGGGAGAGCGGGTCGGTGAGCAGAAAGCGGCCTTCCTCGAAGAGCATGAGGGCGGCTACAGCCGTGATCGGCTTGGACATGGAGTAGATGCGCAGAATTGTATCCGGCTGCATGGCGCGGCCGGCCTCGCGATCCGCCAGGCCGACGCACTCTAGGTGCACGACTCTGTCGCGGCGGGCGATCAGGGTGATGATGCCCGCGTACTGGCCCCGGTCGACATAGCCCTGCAGGAAGGGGCGGATGCGGGCGAGGCGGGAGGGAGAAAAGCCGGCCGTCTGAGGGTCCACAGTATCCATGGGTTGGCCTCCAAGGGTGAGCGCTTGCGCGCAGGCACGACGGGAGGAGTATAGCACGGAAAGCGTGCGACGAGAAAGGAGGCCGGGCGCGGCGCGGAGCTTGGTGGGCCCTGCGCGACACCCTCGCCCAGATTTCCCAGGGGGATAGGTCTGCTTCGCCCTCAGCAGCCACCTTGCTGCGGTCGACCCCATCTTCCTGTTCCCCCGTTCCGGGAGAGGCGTCACCGCCCCCTCGACGAGCCTGTCCGGCCCCCAGAAGGGCTCGCCGGCCGGACCCCCTGTGCCTGGCTCTGCATTACCCACAAATGGGGTCGCAGCGTTACGGCGCATGGGGCAGTTCTCTGGTGCCCATCCAAGGGCGCCGTCCGCCGGTCACACTCGTGCTCAGAAGACGCCGACCGGCAGCCGAGATGGGCTGCAGCCCCGGAGTGCCCCCACCCCTGCCCCTCCCCCAGGCAGGC
>DYEI01000021.1 GCA_020725765.1 Anaerolinea sp.
CCCCCCCCCCGGGCAGGCGCCGGGCGCCTGCCTGGGGGAGGGGCAGGGGGGTACTCCGGAGTTGCAGCCCATCGTGGCTGCCGCCCGGCGTGTCCCGAGCAGCGGAGGAACGACAGAGATCGTGGCGAGAGACGAGGACCTGAGAAGGCCAGACTCCGGCCCAAGTCGGTCCGTGGGCCGACTTGCCTGGCCGCAGCACAGATAAGCCTGCCCCCCCCGAGGGAATTGCACCCCCTCCATCTTTAAGATTTGCCCATCCCACCGTCACGGTGTAGTATAGGCGCCGGTGAGGGAGATGACAGAGAACACCAGGGCTATCGAGCTTGGGCATCCCAGCTACGTCTGGCGGTTCGGGCAGAACCGCCGCTTCGAGCTGATCCGGCGGCACGCCTCGCTCGACGGGGCGCGGATTCTGGACGTCGGCTGCGGGCTCGGGCTCTACGTGAAGCAGTTCCGTACCTGCAGCTCCGAGGTGTGGGGCGTAGATGTCGACCCGGAGAAGGTAGCTGAGGCCAGCCGCGACCTCCCCAACATCAGCGAGGCGCCCGCCGAGGCGTTGCCCTTCCCCGCTGGCAGCTTTGACGTGGTCCTGTTGCATGAGGTGTTGGAGCACGTCAAGGACGACCGGCAGGCGGTGGCCGAAGCCTGCCGCGTGCTGCGGCCGGGCGGGCGCGTTGTGGTCTTTGCCCCGAACCGCTGGTATCCGTTCGAGACGCATGGCGTCTTCTGGCGCGGCAGGTACCGCTTTGGCAACATCCCTCTGGTGAACTATCTCCCGGATGGGCTGCGCAACCGCCTGTGCCCGCACGTGCGGGCGTATACGGGTCGCAGCCTGCGAGCGCTGTTTGCGGGTTTGCCGGGACGCATTGTGGTGCACACGCAGGTATACCCCGGTTATGACAAGATTGCAGCGCGGCAACCGGCGCTCGCGGCGATCTTGCGCTGGCTCACCTACGCCCTTGAGAAGGGTCCCCTCAGGAGCCTGGGCCTGTCGCATTTCCTGGTCTTTGAGAAAGGATAGGGCCGGCGGGAGCCGGCGGCGCGGGCGAACGAAGGAGTTACTGTACCTCGCGGAGCTGCCCCCTCCCCTGGCCCCTCCCCCACGCGGACGCATTGCGTCCGCGTGGGGGAGGGGAAC
>DYEI01000226.1 GCA_020725765.1 Anaerolinea sp.
CAGGCGGGCACGTCGTGCCCGCCTTGGGGAGGGGTCATTCCCAAGGGGTGTTTTGGGCTCCGCTGGCGCGCCACGGCGCGCCAGCGGAGCCCAGAACACCCTGTAATGTCTTCCCCCTCCCCGTGACGGACGCCGCGCCGTCCGTCCCGGGGAGGGGGCGAGGGGGAGGGCCATCTCGGACGCGGCATGGCTGGAGGTCATGTCGGCGAGTTCTGGGCGGTACCGCGAGTTGCGCTCCGAACGGCCAGAGTCGGGCCCGTGGAGAAAGGGCCCTCACCCCCGGGTCAGCCTGCGGGCCGACCCGGGGGAGGGGGCCCCGGGGGTGGGGGCCCCTGCCAGCAGCGCAGATGAGCCTACCCCGAGGGTGAACCATACCCGGCGGGCGACCCCAATTGGAGTCACCCGCCAGTTGTGGTACAATTTCCTCACCACGGCAGCGCCGGAGGGCGCTCATCGCACGACCCCTCGCTGCCCCGGGCAGCAGCCCCGAGGGCGACGATGCCCTTGCACCACCCGACCTTGTGCAGGAGGCATCGTTATGCTCACCATCAAGTTTGGCGGCACATCGGTTGGCGATGGGCACCGCATCGCCGATGTCGCAAAGATCGTGGCTTCGCTCCGGGAGCAGCGCGGGGCGCCGGTGGCGGTTGTCTCGGCCATGGCCGGGGTGACCAACCGGCTCGTGGAGGCGGCGTCGACGGCCGCCGCCGGCGACGGGGAGCGGTACCGGGCCATCGCCAATGCGCTCTGGGTGCAGCACGAGGCAGCGGCCAGGGCCTGCCTTCCCGAAAGCCTCCAGGCAGACGTCCTCCGCGAGATACGGCGTCAGGTCGACCTCCTCTCTTCGCTCTGCCAGTCTATCCACGTGCTTGGCGAGTGCACGCCGAGGGCGATGGACCTGGTCTCCGGCCTCGGGGAACGGATGAGCGTGCGCCTCGTCGCCGGTGCGCTCGCCGGCCTTGGCGTGCCGGCGGAGCCGGTCGAGGCCTGTGACCTGATCATCACCAACGGCCGCTTCGGAGCCGCCGAGCCGCTATGGGAGGAGACGCGTCGGCGCAGCCGTGAGCGGCTGCTGCCCCTCCTCGAGCGCGGCGTGGTGCCCGTCATCACCGGATTTATCGCCGCGACCCCCGAGGGCGTCCCCACCACTCTCGGCCGGGGCGGCTCGGACTATTCCGCCGCCATCATCGGCAGCTGCCTGGACAGCGAAGAGATCTGGATCTGGACCGACGTCAACGGTGTGCTGACGGCCGACCCTCGCCTCGTGAGCAACGCCCGCACCCTCCCGGAGCTCTCTTACATTGAGGCTGCCGAGCTCTCGTACTTTGGCGCCAAGGTCCTACATCCCAAGACGATGCTTCCGGCCATCGAGCGTCGCATTCCGGTGCGGATCAAGAACACCTTCGAGCCCGACCACCCTGGCACCCTCATTGTGGCCGAGCCGCGGCCCTCGCGACATGTCGTCAAGGCCATCACGGCGATCAGGGACCTCACCCTCGTCACTGTGGAAGGACGGGGCATGATTGGTGTGCCGGGTGTGGCAGCCAAGGTGTTTGGGGCGGTCGCGCGCGAGGGTGTGAACGTGCTGATGATCTCCCAGTCCTCGTCGGAGCAGAATATCTGCTTCGTGATACCCCGCGAGGCGACGGAGCGGGCTGTGCAAGCACTCCGGAGCGACCTGAGCCATGAGCTGGCGCGCCGCGATATCGAGCGAGTCGAGGCGCTGGCACCCGTGGCGATCGTGGCGGTGGTTGGGGCGGGCATGCGCGGCACCCCGGGGATCGCCGCCAAGGCTTTTGGCGCGCTTGCGCGCGGGGGGATCAACATCATCGCCATCGCGCAGGGCTCTTCGGAGTACAACATCTCGTTCTGTGTGGACGGGGAGCGCATGGCCGAGGCCGTGTCGCTGGTCCACGACGAGTTCGACCTCGGTACGCCGAACGGCGCCATGTAGATCGCAGAGATAGCATAGAGCGCGGGGCGCCCGAGGCCCCTGGGGTGCCCCGCGGCCGCGGCGGCCTTACGCGGGATGTGTAATCTGGGCCAATTCCCTCTTCGCCTGTCGCATGGGCCGGAGAGGGCAGGTTACCGGAAGTCTGTAACCCCCGTTTGCCACTCCAAGGGAACTGTGCTATTATCTCCCTGCCTCAAAGGTCCGCCCGGGTAGCTCCCATCGCCCGGCCACAGCCATACGGTCCACGTCGCCCCCGTCGGCCCTCGAGTCGCTGCTACATCCTGTCAGGAGAGCCGCGTCACAGCGCGGAGTGTATGCTCCCGTGATTCCGGGCAACCGCGTGCCATTGCTTGCTCTCATCATGGCCTATGTCGTCGCCGGAGCCCTTCTGGCCCGTCCGCTTCTGGCTGCGCCCGCGCCTGCACCGGCCTCGGTTGCGCACCCGTTGCTGACCGTGCCGCAGTCCTCACCAACCCCCGGCGGCAGCCCTGGTCCATCGCCTGCGGTCCATGCCACTCCGAAGCCGAGTCTGGCCGTGACCGCCACGCTGGCGCCGACGGCGACCCCCACGCCGACGCCCCGGCCCGTGCGGGTCCTGCGCAGTTGCCCCATCGACGGGGATATGGACCTTCTGGCGGCGGCACCGATCCACATCGTTTTCGACCAGCCAATGGATAACGATCCCTCCTCGGTGATCTGGTCGATTACCCCGACGCTGGAGAGCCGCGTGGAGTGGCTCGCGCCGGAGCACCTCCTCGTGCGGACCGCTCCCCGTGAGGCAGGGGTAGAGTACCGGATCGTCCTCGAGGCCGCGCGCAGCCGCGAGGGCGGCGGCCTGGAGCGGCCGCTGGGTCTGACGTTCGGGCAGGGGGGCATGGGCGCGCCTATCCCTATCCTGATGTACCATCACATCGATCCTCTCGATGGCACCGAGCCGGCGGACACGCTGGAGTGGACGGTGAGCCCGCAGCAGTTCGTCGCTCATCTGAACCTGCTGGAGGAGCTCGGGGCGCACGTCGTCTCGCTGGGGGAGGCAGTGGACTATCTGCAGAGGGGGGAGCCTCTGCCCCCGCGGCCGGTGGTGCTGACCTTTGACGATGGCAACCCGTGCGCGTACGAGAATGCGGTCCCCGTTCTGCGAGAGCGCGGGTTGACGGCGACCTTTTTCGTGTGCCCGGCGTACATTGGCGACTTTAACGTGCTGAGTTGGGAGCAACTGCGGAGCCTGGTAGAGGATGGGTTCACCATCGGCGCACATGGCTACGAGCACGTGAAGGTCCATGCGCTCTCGCCGGCCGAGGCGGAGGTGCAGTTCGGCCTGGCGAAGCGCAGGCTTGAGGAGGAGACCGGCGCGCAGGTCGAGTTCTTCGCCTACCCCTTTGGCTGGTTCAGCCGGCGTGCGGCGGCTCAGCTCGCCGCCTACGGCTACCGGGCCGCCCTGACCATCAACCCCTGGGGCTACCAGAAGCCCGCCGACCTGATGTACCTGAATCGCATCCGCATGGCCTATGGAGAGCCGGCGGATGAGTTGCGATACAAGCTGCCGTGGTAGCCTTGGGTGCCAGGCGCCTGCCGTCGGCGCCGGCTGGGAGTTGTTGGTGGTCATGGCCAGGCCACCCGCAGAGCGGGCAAGCGGCGCTACATCCCGCCTGCGGGATTGGTCGGGCAGCCCGCGCTGGCTCCGATCTCGGCTATAGGCCTGCACTACTCCCGCGAGTACAACCCGCGCACCGACAGGCGGCACCCCATCGCCCTGCCCCTACCCCGCCGCCTCAGCGGCCTATCCATTACCCACAAGTGGCCTGGGGGGAGCGCAGGCGCCCGTGGCCTGCGCAGCATCTCGCGGAGCCACCCTGTGTACTCACCCCTCCCCCAGGCAGGCGCCTGGCGCCTGTCTGGGGTTCACGGGCGGACAGGCTGCTTTTGCCGCTGTTATGGAGAGGCTCCACTTTGGCCTTTTGGAGCGCAACCCGCGGTACCGTCCAGCACTCGCCGAGATGACCTCCAGCCATGTCGCGTGCGAGATGCCCCTCCCCCTCGCCCCCTCCCCAGGAAGGACGCCGCGGCGTCCTTCCTGG
>DYEI01000227.1 GCA_020725765.1 Anaerolinea sp.
GGACGGCGGCTAGAGCAGCCTGTCCGCCCCTGAAAGCCAGCCCCGAAGGGGCTTTGCCCCTCTCAGCGCGGGGCTTCCTGCCCCGCGCTGAACCTCGGGCGTGGGCAACTGCCTGCGGCTCGAGGCTGAAGCGTCGGGCTGAAAGAGTAGAGCCCCCTTCAGGCCCTGGACCGATTATACTGGCGAGGCGACGCCTCGCCCGCACAAGTCGCTGCATGCCTGCGAGCGAGACAGGCCGCGCCTCTCCGCACCTGAAGGGGCAAGGGGGACGGTCATCTCGGCAAGTTCTGGACGGTACCGCGGGTTGTGCTCCGAAAGGCCAAAGTCGAGGGTAGTGTGTCACCCCGCGGAGCGGATCCTCTAGCATTCCCCCTACAGTCGAAATACGAGCTCGAAGCTTCAGAGGCAGAGGAGCGAGCGGCCTCTTGGCAGCGATACGTTCCCTGTGGGCAACGGCGCTCGCGGTGCTGGGCGACCGCGAGAGGGCATGTATCAGTGTGAAGCAATAGCTATCATAGCCATAGTAGTAGGCCTGGGGATAGCGGGGACAACGCAGGCGTCCGCCCCCTCGTGGCGCAAGGGGTAGAAGAGTGGGGTTCGCCGCCCACAAGCGGTTGTGGTGGGCTTGCTGAGGCGCCTGTGGATACTGGCGGTGGACAGGCCTGCCTGACGGCGCAGGGAACCGAATAGCGGGGGTTGAAAGTACTACGGCGGTTGGAGATGTGGATAAGGGAGGCGGTATAGGGGCAGGTTATCCACAGGTGGGGCGAGTTATCCACAGTCTTGCACAGGGTTATCCACAGGTTGAGGTGATCTGGTGGGCAAAGCGGCTGTGCTTGAAAGAAGGTACTGCTCCATTTGGAGGAGATGGTATGGTTATTGCTTGATGTCGAAAGCGCTCGTGCCCGGGCTCGAGAGGTCGGGACCGGGCCGAGGGCTTCTCCTTTCCCTCGGCCAGGGGGAGCTCATGGCGGTTGCCTCGGAGATGGGAGAGCACATTGCTCTCCCATCTCTCTTTGGCGGTTCAGGGGCGGACAGCCTTCTTTGGTCGCAGGGCGAGGGCACGGCCCATCGAGGGCCTCCACCGCTAACTGTGCCCCGCGCCGCGCTATCCATTACCCACAAGTCGCCTGGGGGGACCGTAGGCGCCCGTGGCCTGCGCAGCACCTCGCGAAGCTGCCCCCTCCCCTGGCCCCTCCCCCACGCGGACGCGATGCGTCCGCGTGGGGGAGGGGAACATTCTTTTGGGGCGGTTTCGGGCGGTCGAGCGCGCCGCGGCGCGCTCGACCGCCCGAAACCGCCC
>DYEI01000228.1 GCA_020725765.1 Anaerolinea sp.
AAAATGATGCCACAGCCCGCCCCTGTCCGCCCCTGAACCCCGCGGCCGCGGGGAAGGGGGAAACTTACTGAAAGGGGGTGTCCGCGGGCGGCGAAACCGCCCGCGGACACCCCCTCCATTCTGGATTCCCCGCGCCGCGGGGGTGGGGTTAGGGGCTTAACCCCGCTTTGCCTACTGGGCAAAGCGCGGAATGCCCCGGGGGGTGGGAGCACCTGTGGAGGGCAGCACGTCGGCGGCCCTTAAGTTAGCGCCTATGCCCCCGACCCCTTCCCGAGGCGTCCGCCTCGGGAAGGGGGATAGGGGGAGGGGCTGATGACGGCTGGCAGAGTGCGAAAGGCCCCAATACTGAACTTGCTCCCAGTGGGGGTGGGTGCGCTCAGGTTCAGGGCGGCTTGCGAGCCGCCTCTCGGACGTTGGGGACTGGTTCGGCGGCTGGCGCTGCCTCGCAATGGTCCCAGTCTGCACAGACGGTTCCGGGATGCGCCCTCTGCGGCCACGGGCGCCGGGCCGCAGAGGGGCATCTTTGCTCCTTATGCGCGTTTCACAGGCCTTTACGCACGTCTTACATGTTCCGGGACCAAAGCCTGATATAATACGGCGGGAGGTTACAATCCGTATACCTGCCTGCTGTATTGTGTTGCCTGCCCTTGATGCTCTGCCGGTCCTTCAGGCCCCAGCGACGAGCGCGACCGAGCCGCCGCATGCGGTCGATGGCGGTCGTTCCGGCCGTCGGGTGGTGGCTCCCGCGGAACCTTGCAGCGGCCGGCGGCAGCGGGATGGGAGAGGGCCAAGGAGGGGGAGATGAGAAGGTCGCTGCTGGTCCTCACTGTCGCGGTTCTCTTGCTCGGCATCTGCGCCGGGACAGCGTCTGCGGCTGCTCAGGAGCACGCCGCATGGCGCCTGTCGGAACAGGCCTGCACGCCCATCACCCTCAGTGAAACGGGTTGGAGCGTGCCTTCCGTCGGGACCTGGGATCCCGCCACCCGCAGCGCCACGCTCACGACCGACCTCTCGTGCGCCATTCAGATCACAGCGGACAATCTCACCCTTGATGGCGGCGGCCACATCGTTACCGGCGCCGGATCAGGTGACGGTGTCGTCCTCAACGGACGCTTTGGCGTGACGGTGAGCAACCTCACCGTACGCAGCTTTGCCCGCGGCTTCTATGTGGCCTACTCCAGCGAGGTCACCCTCACGGGCAACACCGCCACCGGAAACGGCTACGGCATCTTCCTGAACACCGAAGCCACCAGCGTACAGCTCGTCGGCAACACGGCCAACAACAACAACTATGGCATCTTTGTGACCTACGGCAGCGGCAACCTCCTTGAGGGGAACACGACGGACGGCAACAAGTACCATGGCATCCACATCGAGCGATGCGGCTCGCACACGCTGACCGGGAACACGGCGAGCGGCAACGACGATGGCATTTACCTGATGTCGTCACACTTTAACACCCTCACGGGCAACGCCGCGCGGGACAACCGCGGCTACGGCATCCGGCTCGAGAGCTGTGTAGACAACACCCTCGACGGCAACCTCATGGAGCGGAACCGCTTCGGCTTCCGCGTAGAGGCCTCGACCGATTCCCAGTACACGCACACTATTGCAGAGACCAACCTCGTGGACGGCAAGCCGATCTACTACCTCGTGGATGCCGCCTCGCCCACGGTCGACGGCTCCTCCGGAGCCGGAGCGGTGTACCTCATCCGCTGCCAGGATGCCACCGTGCGCGACCTGGTCATCTCCAAGACGGATGTCGGAGTCCTGCTGTGGAACACGACCAATGCCTCCATCAGCAATGTGCAGACGAGCGCCTGCAACGTGGGCTTTAGGCTGCGCGGATCGAGCGGCAACACCCTCACGGGCAACACCGCAGGCTCGCATGCCATGCACGGCTTCTGGCTCCAGTCCTCGGGGAACAACACCCTCACTGGCAACACGGCCGCCGCAAACGCCACCTACGGCATCCTCCTCGATGGCTCGAGCGGCAACGTTCTCACCGGCAACCTCATCGCCGACAACAGCACCGGACTCTACCTGACCGCCGCCAGCAACAACCAGGTCTACAACAACCGCTTCGTCTCCAATGGCATCCAGGCCAGGCTGTACAGCGGCACCGGCAACGTGTTCAACAAGCCCGCACCCACCGGCGGAAACTACTGGAGCGACCACACCGGACCAGACGCAGACCTCGACGGCTTTGTCGACGAGCCCTACAGGTTTGAGACCGGTGGCATCGATGAACTGCCCTTCGCAGAACAGACGGGGTGGACCGACACCGTCCCGCCCGTCACAACCGTCAGCTTTGCCGGAACCGAAGGGAACAATGGCTGGTATCTCTCTGGCGTGCAGGTCACCCTGACCGCCGAGGACAACCCCGGCGGGTCCGGGGTCGACAGCATCGCCTACAGCCTGGATGGCGTCAACTGGCTGCCCTACACCGTGCCCTTCACGGTCGAGGAAGAGGGGGTGACGACCATCTACTACCGCGCTACCGACAAAGCGGGCAACGTGGAGCAGCCCGGTACAGAGACCGTCCTCTTCTTCGACGACCTGACCAGCTTTGACCCGGCCGCCTGGATCGATGCCACCTTCCTGCCCTACTATGTGGGGCGGCCTCAGACGATCAGCCCGGTTACCGACGGCGGCCGCACCGCCATATACATGCAGAGCGATGACACGCCCGCCCCAACCGACAAGCGTCGGGGTATCGCCTGGCCCGTCTCGATACCGACCGCGCCCGAGATGGCCGTGGAGGTCGCCTTCAAGCCGCTGCGCTCGAGCGGCGACATCTACACCATTGACGGCCTGGCGGAGCTATGGCTCTACAACTGCGCCTCCGGCAGATACGCACGCGTCAGCGCCATCGCTGCGGACTATGGCGGCAGCCCCATAGTCGTGGCCGAGATCTCCGGGCAGCCGGTCCGCACCTCGTCCGTGCCCGGCTTTAGCCTGAATGAGTGGCAGTACTTCCGAATCGAGAGCGCAAGCGGCAGGACGACCATCTCGCTACTGGACGGCGCGAGGAACACACGCTGGAGCACGACCTACGACGTGGCGCTCTCCAGCCTCTTCAGCGACTATAACATCGCCCTCAGCCAGCAGCTCGGCCAGCCCTACGCGACCACCTGGCACAGGAAGGCGCTCTACGACTATGTCAAGGCCATCAAGGTGGACCGGGTAGCCAAGTCCGAGGTGCTCAAGATCGACCGGACTCCACCGGTCATCGAGGCCGCGCCAGATCGTCAGCCCAACGCCCACGGCTGGTACAACGCAGACGTGACCATCTCGTTCACTGCCACCGATACCCTCTCAGGGCTCGATACCGTCTCGGCTCCCGTCACGGTCTCGGAGGAGGGTGAGGGCCTGTCGGTGACAGGAACCGCCGTCGACCTCGCGGGGAACAGTGCCAGCGTGACCCTCTCGGGCATCAACCTCGACAAGACGCCGCCGACCCTCGTCGGCGCCCTCGACCCCGAGCCCAATGCCTACGGCTGGAACAATACCGACGTCACCGTCCACTGGCTGGCAGAGGATGCCCTCTCGGGAGTTGACCCGGCGACCATGCCCGCCGATGAGATCATCACCGGCGAGGGCACCGGCTTCGGGGCGGGCCCCGTGAGCGTGTCGGACCTTGCGGGCAACAGCGCTACAGCGTCCGTAGAGAACGTGAACATAGACCGAACGCCGCCCGTTGTCGTGCTCGGCGAGCCCAGTTCCGCGCCCAACGATGCGGGCTGGTATAACGTTGACGTTGCCGTGCCCTTCACGGCGACTGACTCCCTCTCCGGGCTCGACCCGGCCGGCCCATCGAGCCCGCTCGTGATCACAGGCGAGGGAGCCGCGGTGAGCGCTACGCTGACCGTTACAGACCTCGCGGGCAATGCCACCACGGTCACCTCGCCCAGCTTCCGCATCGACAAGACGCCACCCGTGGCACACGCCACGGCAAGCACGTCTGGCGGCGCCTACACGCCGGGCCAGTGGACGAATCAGGACGTCACCGTGACCTTTGTCGCCAGCGACGCGCTCTCTGGCATCGCTGCCCAGCCCGAGCCGGTGACGGTTAGAACGGAAGGCAGGGACCAGGTCGCAACTGCAACCTTCACCGACCTGGCCGGAAATGTCGCCCAGGCATCCTTCGGGCCGATCAACATCGACAAGACGCCGCCGATCATCGAAGCGGTGGCCTCGACCCCCAGCGGCGAATACAGCTCCGGCACCTGGACCAATGAGGACGTGACGGTCACCTTCCTCTACCGCGACACGCTCTCCGGTATCGCCAGCTGGCCGGAGCCGACCACCGTCACCGCCGAGGGCGAGGGGTGGACGGTTGTCGGCACGTGCACGGACATGGCCGGCAACCCGGCGACCGCCACCTTTGAGGGCATCAACATCGACAAGACCCCGCCCACTATCGTGGCCACAGCCTCCACGGCTGCCGGCAAGTACACCCCCGGCACCTGGACGAACATGGATGTCACGGTGACCTTTGCCTGCGCCGATGCGCTCTCGGGCATGGCCCATGAGCCGGCGCCGGTGACGGTCTCCTCCGAGGGTCCTGCCCAGCTCGTATCCGGCACCTGTGTCGACCGCGCGGGCAACCAGGCAAGCACTGCCTTCTGGGGCATCTACATCGACAAGACCCCGCCGGTGCTGATCGGCCATCGGAGCCCAGCACCGAACGCTCAGGGCTGGAACAACACCGACGTCACCATCACCTTCGAGGCCTATGACGCCCTCTCCGGCCTGGCCTCCAGGCCCGCGCCGACCACGGTCACCGTCGAGGGGCACAATCTCGCCGTCCTCGGCACCGCGGTAGACAATGCCGGCAACTCGATCTCGGTGACCGTGGACAACATCAACATCGACAAGACCCCGCCGACCCTGCTCATCGTACGACCACAGCCCGACGAGGGGCTGTTCCTCGGCACGGCGCTCGACTTTGCTGCCGAGGACGCGCTGAGCGGCGTGGACACGGTCACCGGCCTGCTTGACGCCGGCATGACCCGTCGCGAGGTGCAGAGCGGTGAGGTGCTGCCTACCGGCATCTACGTGCTGAGCGTCCGGGCAACGGACATCGCGGGCAACGGCGCCGACGACAGCCGCTTCTTCGCGGTCTGCGACCCGAAGGGACCTTTCGTATCGGGCAGTGGCTCCTTCACATCGCCGGTCGGCGCCATCGTCGACCAGCCCGCCTACACCGGCACGGCGCTCTTTAGCTTCACCTGCAAGTATCAGAACAAGGAGACGGTGCCGAGCGGCCGGTGGACCCTGGACTTCCAGGTCGGCGATATCGGCCTTCGCAGCGACGGCTACGACTGGCTTGCCATCTCGGGCGCGAACATCTGGTTCCGCGGCCGCGGGAGCGTGAACGGCAACCCGGGCTATCGCTTCATGGTCAGTGCGGTGGATGGCAGGATTGCCGGCACAAACCAGCATCTGATCCGCGTCATCATCTGGGATGGGGCAACCGGCCCCCTAGTCTACGACAGCCAACCGGGCGCATCCATCCTGGCAGCACCGGCTGGCATCGTGCTCAAAGGCGGGAGCATCCAGGTGAAGGGCTAGAGCCCGTCGCGTCCCTCCCTCTCAGGCGAGCGGGGCACAGCAAGTGCCCCGCTCGTGCTGTATTCACGGGTGTTGGGCGGTGACGCGCGCGGCGCGTCGCCGTCCATTAGCGGTTACGGCCACCGCGTATCCAGGCGCACGCGGCGGCGTCCGCCAGGGGCAGGGGTCAGGGGTGGGGGCGCCTCCGCGAGATGCTGCGCAGACCACGGGCGCCTATGCTCCCCCAGGCCACTTATGGGCAATGGATAGCGCGCCGCGGGGGCGGAGAATCCTCAATCGGAGGGGCTCGACTTTGGCCTTTCGGGGCGTAACCCGCGGCACCGTCCAGAACTCGCC
>DYEI01000229.1 GCA_020725765.1 Anaerolinea sp.
CCACTCTCCTGGGTTGCATAGCCACCGGTGAGCCGTCTCAACAGCGGGTCGGACCGGAACGAGAAGGCCCGAAGCCGCCCTCTTGAGCCGCACAGCTGTGTTGTCGACCTCCTTTCTGACAATATCCGTGCAACAGTCTCGTTTCGGGGGGACGGTGGGGGGCCGGCCTTTGCGGCACCCTCATGGGGTGCAGTTCAAGTATTGGGGCATTTCGCACTCTGCCAGCCGTCACCAGGCGCTCCCCCGGCGGACGCCGCGGCGTCCGCTTGGGGAGGGGGCGCCGGGGCTGGGGCCCTGCCAACAGCGAAGAGCCTGCCCCCATCGGTGAACCACACCCACCCCCATCTGCAGGATTGGTGTTCTCTGTGCTCCATGCTATAATCCCGCCCATCGCTGCTTCGGAACCTGCCTTTGCCGCGTTTGGTCAACCAGAGCCGCGTCTGCCACGGAGGAACTGCCCCATGTCGACCAGGACCGTCAGTCTGGCCCTGTCGGTGGCTATCCTGGCCACCATCCCCGTTCTCTTTGCCGTTTCGCCCCGGTGGGTGTACGGCCACGTCTGCGACGCCGAGACCGGCGAGCCACTTGCCGGAGCGCTGGTGACCGTCGGTACGCAGGCGGTGGTCACCGACGGGCAGGGCTACTTCCAGGTCGGGGGGGTGCGCGGGATGCCGCAGCTTCGGGCCTCGGCCGAGGCCTATCAGCCAGCAAGCACGCCGCTGGTCCTGGCCAACCTGATCGGGCTGCGCCGGGAGCTATCGCTCCGGCTCAAGCCGACCGAGCTCCGTGGCAAGGTGGTCGACGCAGCGACGCACAAGCCCATCGCCGGAGCTACCGTGCGGGTCGCGGGGCAGGAGCTGCAGACCGACGCGCGCGGCGCCTACAGCGTGAAGCGGCTGGTCCCCGGCGGCACCATCGTGGCGCAGGCCCCGTACTACCGACCCAGCGATCCGGTGGCCTACACCGGTCAGCCTGTGCAGGACCTGGCCCTCACCCTCCTGCCAGCCACCATCACCGTGCGGGACGAGTTCACCGGCGAGCCCCTCGCCGGAGCGTCCGTCAAAGTCGCCGGCAAGACGTATCAGAGCGATGCCGCAGGCCAGCTCGTGCTCGCGCGCGTGGAGCCGGGCACGGAAGTGGTTGGCACCCTGAAGGGGTATAAGGAAGGACGCACGACCGTCAGCCCCGGGGATAGTGCGGTGCTCAACCTGCGCCCGCCCATCCTGCGTGGGACGGTGCGCAATCAGGCCGGGGAGCCACTGGCCAGGGCCCTCGTCCTCCTGCGGCGCCCCGGACGGGAGCCGACCTACACCTACACCGATGCCCAGGGCGTCTACCAGCTCTCCGGCTCATCCGAAGAGGAGGGGACTCTCCTCGTCCGCCTCGCAGGGTACAGGCGCGAGGAGCGCCAGCTTGGCCCCGACGCCAGCACGGACTTTGAGCTACAGCCCCACGTCGCCAAGGGCATCTACATCCCCTTCGGCCTGATCATGACCGGCAGCGAGCAGTACCTGCGCGCCAACCTCGACCTGGTCGATCGCACCGAGCTCAACGCGGTGGTGATCGACATCAAGTCCGATGAGGGATGGATCGGCTTCCAGCCCCGGTACCAGCTCGCACGGGATATCGACGCCGCCTATGACAAAGTCATCGACGTGCGCCAGCTTCTGCAAGAGTGCAAGCGTCGGAACATCTACACCATCGCCCGCATGGTGGTGTTCAAGGACACCGTCCTGGCCAAGGCCCGGCCGCAGTGGGCGGTGCGCCGCAACAACGGCGGGGTCTGGTTCGACAACTCGGGCGCCGGATGGATGGACCCCTTCCGGCAGGAGGTCTGGGAGTACAACCTCGCCATCGCCAAAGAGGCGGTCGAGCTGGGCTTTGACGAGATTCAGCTCGACTATATCCGCTTCCCCTCCGATGGGGATATCTTTGACACCAACTATCTCCACGAGTGCACCCGCGCCAACCGGACCAAGGCCATCCAGGACTTTGTCGCTTACATGCGCCAGGGGCTGGAGCCAACGGGTGCCTTCTTCTCGGTGGACCTCTTCGGCCTGACGACCTCGATCAACCTTGACCTCAAGTTTGGAGACCTCGGGATCGGGCAGGAGCTGCCGGGGATCGCACCCTATGTGGACTATGTCTCCCCGATGGTGTATCCCTCGACCTACGAGCCCGGAAACCTGGAGCTGCGCGACCCGCAGCGCAACCCCTATCTGGTGGTCAAGATCAGCGTCGCCGATGGCATCCAGAGGGCGGGTGGCACACTGATCCGGCCCTGGCTGCAGCACTACTCCCTCTACGGGATCGAGTTCGGGGCGGCCGAGTTCCGGCTGGAGAAGCAGGCCGCGGTCGAATCCGGCGCAACCGGCTGGCTCTTCTGGAACGCCGGCGGGAACTATGTCGAGGAGACGTTCGACCCGGAGTGAGTGAGGGGCGGTCTGGACGCGACTTTCGTCATGATGGCCTCTTGATGAGAAAGCGCGATTCGAGTTGACGGCCCACAGGCATGTGGCCTATACTGTGGACCGTTCGGAAGTCGCACGAATGCATGAGACGCGACCGAGGGGCGGCTCGCGAGTTGCCTCTGCGTCGAAACCTGCGACTCGCCCCTATCTGGAGATCGCGCGGCCGGCCTGCGGCCTGTGCGCCGATGGCAGGGCACAACTCGGTCGGCGGGCTCACGGTTGGGCAACCTTCCGGATGCGCTCCGGCCGCTGCCGGGCCTGACCCTTCGCGCAGCCCGGCACAGGGTGATTGTTTCTCAAGGCCGGAGCCGGGCTGTCGCCCGGCGAAATACCCGGCTGCAAGCCAGGTGGCGGCGCATGCCCGATGCATCCGGATTGTGAATCCGAGTTGACAGATACGGGCGTCCCGTGTAAACTATGCATTGTCTGTGTGAAGCCGTTAGTTAGAACAATGATGAGGAGGGTTCGATGGACGCCGAAGTTGTAAGCAAGACCGAGCTCGCGCGACGAACGCGGGAGGTCATCGACAGGGTGCGCCATGGCGGCCGCCACGTGATCGTGGAGAACTATGGCTCTCCCGAGGTGGCGATTATCGACATTGATGAGTACCGACATCTGATGGCGCTGCACCAGCGCGAGGTCGAAGCGCAGCTTCGCCGCCAGGAGGAGAGCCTGATCGACCGCCTGACCGCCACCCGCCGGCTGACCCGGCAAGAGGCCGCCGAGGTGATCGCCCATGCGCGCGACGAGATCCAGCGGCTCCTCGGCGAGGGGGTCGAGATTCCCGAGCTGCCGCGCCGCGAGCGCGAGCGGGAGCGAGAGCGCGAGGTCGTAGGGACGGGGGAAGGCGGCCAGTAGAGGCAGCCGGCCCCATCAAGGCCAGGGCCGCAGAACGCCGGTCAGCACCCTGCAGAGCACCGATGAGGTGCCCTGTGCGAGCGTCGGGCGCAGATCCTGCGCCTCAAGTCGCCCGAGGGAGGCTGGCCGGCGTTCGTGCCTTTGCCGCCCATGCTGCGCCCGGGATGCGCCTCCCCCGGCGCCGCGGCTATGCATTACCCATGCCCTCGTCGGTACGCTGCCAGGGGAGTATTCCGATCGGCGAGGACGGCATGAGCTGTCGCAGGGCGTGCCGGATGCCACCGGCGGGTCCGTGGCGTCGGGGGGCGGTCTGCGGCGGACGAAGGTTCAGCCCTTGGGCCAGGGAGCGCAGGGCGGCCTGAAAGCCGTCCACAAAGGCGCGAATGCGCCGCCCGTCGCTGGAGTGCTCGGCGGCCGCCGCCATGTCATCGGCGGCGGTGGCCAGCGCCTGAAGGATGCAGCCAAGGTCCTCGGCGTACCATTGGGGGGGCGGGGGTGATGGCCCGGCCCGGCGCGGTGCGGGCTCGGGCGTCGGGTCGGGCCCGGTGCCCGGGTTGGGCGCGATCCCGATGGCCTGGGCGCTACTGGTCAGAGCCGTCAGGAAACCTCGGAGGTAGGCAGTGGTCTCACTTCGGCTGCTCCCCCGGCAGGCGATGGTCGCGAACGACTCGCAGCTTGCGGCCAGTGACTGCCACAGCCGCTGAAGCTCATCCGGGCGCCAGAACCCGTACTCCATGGGATGTCCTCCCCACCGGTCCTTCTCTCCCTATTGTAGCCTGCCTTGGCGGAACGGGGCACGGCGGAAGGGAGAGGACCGTTTGGCGCAGGGGCCTGGTGCGATAGGGGGAGCGCTGCTCGTTCGCTTGCAGGAGGATGCGATGGCTGCTGACTTCTGGCAGGGGGTGGTTCGCTACTTTGCGCTTCGGCTTCCGGAGGACCGTGCTTCCCTCGCGCCCGTTGCCTCGGAATCGGAGGTGGCTCCTGGCACGGAGACCGTTCCTGCCGCCCGACCCTGGCTGGCGCAGGACTCCGTGTGGCTGGTGCTGGTCTACCTGACGCAGGTCCTTGGTATCGTCGCCAAGCAGGTCTACGACGACATCGGTGCCGGGCGTGATCTCCACCTGCCGGGGGCATCGGTGCTCCTTGCGTTCATCGTCAGCGCGGTGACCTTTCCCACGGTTTACGGCAACCTGCAGAGGCAGAGCAGCCGGGCCATGCGCCTGTTCCTGGCCTTTCAGAGCGGGTTCTTCTGGCAGGGCGTGCTGGCGAATGTGACGCCCGGCAGATGAGCCGGGGTAGAGTCAGTCGCTCGCAGGTCGGGGTACTCTCGAACGTGTTGGCGGGCTCCCCGTACTGGACCTCTCTACGCGGCGGGCCTGCACAAAAGCATGGCAGGAAGAGGCCCTGCAGACGGCCCTCTTCCTGCCCGATCCCAATGTCGATTGCCTGGCACCGGCAGCGCGCAAAGGGATGCCCCACAGGGGGCAAACGCTACGGTGCCAGCGGGGTCGGGGTTTCCAGCTCCCCAACAGTCGGCGTCTCCTCGGGGGTGACGACCGTGGGGCTCGCGAACAGCTCCGGCGTCTCCTCAACCCCCGGTGTCCCAACGGCGGGCGTGACGGTCGGAGCCGGCGCGCAGGCTGCGAGGAGGATGACGAGCGCGAGTGCGAGCGCCGCTACCAGGTGCTTCTTCCCCATCTGTAGCTCCTTCTGTGTCCTGCGGACACGCGCGTTCTCACGCGAGGACGGGCGAGGCCTCACCTGGAAGGACAGGCCGCGCTGCCTTGCGGCAGGGCGCTTCGGGAGTGGACGGGGTGTGTGGCCGGGTTGTCCTCACTGGCAGGCGGACCGCCGTATGCCGCAAGAGACAGGGGCAATAGCTCGGGTCGCCTGACCTGTGGGATAGGTCCACACACGCGCCACAGGCAGCCGGGCCACAACAGGAGGGGAGCAAGAAACATGCCAGCGGCGGCTACAGGGGTACGCGGCCTCGCTTGAGGCCGTCGAGCCCTTGCCTCGGGTGCCCCGAAGGCAAGGGCTCGACGATGACGGCAGGCCGCGGAGACGGCCTATGCGGCCGGTGCCTCCTCCAGCCGACGCGGCCACCAGGGCAAGAGCTTGGGATGCAGGTCGTAGATCACCTGGTCGACGCTGAGCACCTTCCCGGCGAACCCAAGGAGCATGATGATCTCGGCAAAGATCATCATCTGGTTGGCCGTGCTCGTGCTCGGGCTCGTCCACCCCGCGGCGAAGAAGAAGGTGAGGTTCATCGCCAGGGCGCCCAACAGCCCGATCTGGGAGAAGACCCCAAAGAACAGCGACAGCCCAACCAGGAGCTCACCCCACGAGAAGAGCACCGCAAACAACCCCGCATTGGGTATGGCCACCCCTTCGAGCAGCGCCTTCATCCAGGGATAGGGGTTGTTGCTGGCAAAGCGGGCCAGGGTGTTCGGGAGGTTGGCCGCAAAGCCGGCCTCCACCACCTTCTCCCAGCCAGCATGGATAAAGATGTATCCTGTCAGGATCCTCAAGAGCGCCAGCCAGAGCGCCGAATCCTTCACCTGCCACGCAGTCCGCAAGTACTTCATGAGCTGCCGTCCTTTCTCTGTCGGTGACGATAAGACCGGTCCCCAAGCGCAATGTCGCAAGGTGCGTCGCCCTGCTGGCTCGCACCTCCTGACACCACAGTCTACCGCAGTTGGTCGCGGTTCGACAGGGCCATATGGCGCGGGAGAAGATGGGCCGAGTCGCCGGTGTGGCAGCGGGGCCGGGTGGCGCAGCAGCGAATGCGCTGATTGGCGGGTCCATCGGCAGGCCATATGGCGGGGTCTCGGCCTGATCTGCCCGAGGAGACCCGTTCAGAGCTGCGTTCTGAAGGCGGACGCCGCGGCGCCCGCCTGGTATGCGTTACCCACAAGTGGCCTGGGGGGAGTGTAGGCGCCCGTGGCCTGCACAGCATCTCGCGCAGGGAACCGCCCCCACCCCTGACCCCCATAGGCGCTAACTTTGGGAGCCGCGCTCCTGTCGACCTCACCCGACCAGACGCGGTAGCCAGCCCTGCGCACGGCTCACTCTCTTGTACCGTCGCCCCATCCCCCTGCCCCCTTCCCCGCGGCCGCGGGGAAGGGGGAAACTTACTGAAAGGGGGTGTCCGCGGGCGGCGGAGCCGCCCGCGGACACCCCCTTCTCTTGTATTTCCCGGCCCCCGCCGCGGCTTATCCATTACCCACAACTGGCCTGGGGAGGACCGCAGGCCCCGGCGGCCTGCGCAACACCTCGCGGAGCTGCCCCCTCCCCTGGCCCCTTCCCCACGCGGACGCATTGCGTCCGCGTGGGGAAGGGGAAAATTCTCTTGGGGCGGTTTCGGGCAGTCGAGCGCGCCACGGCGCGCTCGACTGCCCGAAACCGCCC
>DYEI01000230.1 GCA_020725765.1 Anaerolinea sp.
CCGCCGAAGCAATCTCATGCCGGGAGGGGGGGATTGCTTCGCCACCCCTGCGGGCTGGCTCGCAATGACGTGTATCGGTCATTGCGAGGCGGCGCAAGCCGCCGAAGCAATCCCGGCATCGGAGGGGCTCGCTCGCAATGACAGGAAGAGAGCATCATCGATAGGTACTCCATATCCATCAGGAGTTGAGGAGTTGCGAATCCACTCGCAGGCTCTCAGGCAGATTGCGCGACACGCCGCCGCCGAGTACCCGGCCGAGTGCTGCGGCCTCCTCGTTGGCAGGGGCGACGAGGTCCGCACGGCCTCGGCCGTGCGAAACCTGCTGGGCGGCGAGCGATGCGACCGCTTTGAGCTCGACCCGGTAGAGCACGTTCGGGTCTGGGAGGCGGCCCATGCCAGTGGCGAGGATATCGTAGGCTGCTATCACTCCCACCCTGATGGCCAGGCCCAGCCGTCGTCCATCGACAGGCGCCTTGCGCGGGGCTTTGGAGGCCCCTTCGGATACCTTGTGGTAGCTATCGACGGCCAGAGTGGCGACCTCGAGGTGTTCTCGGGCCAGATACAGGAGGACGGCGAGATCGTCCCGGTGCCGCTCGAGATCATCGAGAGCGCTGATGGCGCGGACGGCGGCTCGCCTTCGGCTGGAGCCGAGGACAGCGCCGCCACGGCGTAGGGCTGCCCCGCACGCGCTGTGCGGGGCCGGGGTTCGAGGAAGGAGCTCGCGATGCCAGTAACCGTTCGCATACCAGTGCCGCTGCGCCAGGCCGTAGAGGGGTTGAGCGAGGTTACTCTGGAGGCCACGCAGGTCAGTGCCCTGCTGCAGGCCCTTGAGGAGCGCTTCCCGGCGCTGGCAGGGCGCCTTCGCGACGGCTCGGGAGGGCTGCCGCGCTTCCTGCGGGTCTACGTCAACGGGCAGGACGTCCAGCTCGTGCGCGGCGCCGAGACGCCGCTTGCCGATGGCGACGTCGTCTCGCTGCTTCCCCCACTGGCAGGAGGTTACACGTGAACGAGGAGCGATTGGAGCCAGGCCTGGAGCGCTATGCCCGGCAGATACTTTTCTCCGAGTTCGGCGTCGAAGGCCAGAGGGCGCTCCTCGGCGCCAGGGTCGTGCTGGTGGGCGTCGGCGCCCTCGGCAGCCACATCGCCGATAGCCTCGTGCGGGCCGGCGTCGGGCATCTGGTCCTCGCCGACCGCGACTATATCGAGCTGAACAACCTCCAGCGCCAGGCGCTCTACGACGAGGATGACATCGCCCAGGGCCTGCCCAAAGCCGAGGCGGCGGCGCGCAAGCTGCGCCGCATCAACTCGACGGTCACGGTCGAGCCGCGGGTCATGGATGTGAACTATTCCAACGTCGAGGCGCTGGTGCAGGGCGCCGACCTCGTGCTCGATGGCACGGATAACTTTGAGGCCCGGTATCTGCTGAACGACGTCTGCGTCAAGCACGGCATCCCCTGGGTCTATGGAGGCGTGCTCGGGAGCTATGGCATCACCATGACCATCCTGCCGGGCCGCACCCCTTGCCTGCGCTGCCTCTTCCCGGAGATGCCGCCGCCCGGCACCACGCCGACCTGCGACGTCGCCGGCATCCTCGGACCCGTCGTCAAGATCATCGGCGCCCTCGAGGCTGCCGAGGCGCTCAAGCTGCTTACCGGCCGGGGCAGGCTCAACCCCGGCCTGACGACCATCGACATCTGGCAGTATCACCTCGAGACGGTGCCGGTCGCCCGGGTCGAAGGAGCCTGCCCGACCTGCGCCGGGCGCAGGTTCGACTTTCTTGAGGCAACCGGCGGCACCAAGACGACCACCCTCTGCGGCCGAAACGCTGTGCAGGTGGTGGTGCCGGGAGCGCCCCATCTCGACCTGGGAGAGCTCGCCGGGCGGCTGCGCCCGGTCTGCACGGAGTTGCTCTACAACGAGTTCCTGCTGCGCTGCACTGTGGAGGGCTACGAGCTGACCGTTTTCCCCGATGCCCGCGCGATCATCAAGGGCACTCAGGACGAGGCCCTGGCCAAGACGCTCTACGCCAGATTCATCGGGTCGTGAGGCTGTGCCGGGCGGGCCGCTGGGAGGAGAGGATTCCGTGATCTACCTGGATAACGGGGCCACGACCTGGCCCAAGCCCGAGAGCGTCTATCGGGCCATGGACGATTTCGCCCGACATCGCGCGGCCAACCCGGGACGCGGCGCACACGCCATGGCTCTCGCCGCCGCCGCGGCGGTTGACGACGCCCGCCTGCAGGTCGCCCGCCTCTTCCACATTGCAGAGACGCAGCGGGTGGTCTTTCGGGCCAGCGCGACCGATGCCCTGAACCTGGCCCTGTTTGGGCTGCTGCGCCCGGGCGACCATGTGGTTACCAGCCCGATGGAGCACAACGCCGTGTCGCGCCCCCTGCGCGCCCTGCAGGACAGCGGGGTCCGGGTCACCCGAGTCCCGGCCGATCCGTTTGGCTGGGTGGACCCGCAGGCGCTGGCCGATGCCCTGACCCCGGCGACCCGCCTGATCGTGCTGAACCACGTGTCGAACGTGACGGGGACCCTCCAGGATATCCGTGCTGCAGGACGGATGGCTCGCGAGCGGGGGCTGCTCTTCCTGGTCGACGCGGCACAGAGCGCCGGCGTTGTGCCGATCGATGTCGAGGCGGACGCCATCGATCTCCTGGCCTTCCCGGGGCACAAGGGTCTTCTGGGGCCGATGGGCACGGGCGGGCTCTACATCGGGCCACGTGTGGATACGGACGCCCTCCGTCCGCTCTCTTTCGGAGGCACCGGCGGCAACTCGGAGGAGGACGTGCCTCCCCGCACGCTGCCGGCCCGCTACGAGGCGGGCACGCTGAACGCCGTTGGCCTGGCAGGACTTGCCGCGGGCGTGCGGTTTGTGCTCGAGCAGGGCGTCGAGCGCATCCTCGCCCACGAGCGGTCGCTGGCCGACAGGCTGGCCGAAGGCCTGGCGGCGCTGCCGGGGGTGCGCGTCTACACGCATCCCGACCCTGCGCGGCGTACTGCTGTGGTGTCGTTTACGGCAGAGGGCTGGGAGCCGGGCGATCTGGGCGCCATTCTCGACCAGTCCTTTGGCATCGCCTGCCGTACCGGGCTGCACTGCGCGCCGGATGCGGCCCGTACCATTGGGGTGTTTCCGCTGGGTACGGTGCGCTTCTGCCCGGGTTGGTTCACGACCGAGGCCGAGGTTGATGCGGCGATTGAGGCGGCCCGCCGCATCGTCGCGGCCTGATGGGCAGGGCCGGGAACCACGCCCGCCACTGAGCGGCGCAAGTCGCCGAAGCAATCTCATGCCGGGAGGGGCAGATTGCTTCGCCAGCCCTGGCGGGCTGGCTCGCAATGACGCCTGCCCGTCGGGGAGGGGCCCGGGCGGCCTCTATCGAGCCCATACTCTCCGTTGCCGACGCTCAACGCTCTCGAGGTGAAGTATGCTTGTAGTCAAGTTTGGCGGCACATCGGTGCGCGACGCAACATGCATGGCCCATGTCGCCGGCCTGATCGGCGACACGCGCCAGAGACATGGCCCCCTCGTTGTGGTCGTCTCGGCCATGGCAGGGGTCACCAACGCCCTCTTCGCTCTGGCGCGGGCGGCCGCCTCCGGTCACGAGGAGCAGGCCCGTGGCATGCTGGAGGAGCTGCTCGCCCGGCACCTGGCAACCGCCGGGGAGTTGCTTCGCACCTCCGAGGAGCGTAGGCAGGCGGAGCAATCCATCCGGACCATCGTTGACGAGGTGGGCCGCTATGTCCACTCGATCGCCCTCCTGGGCGAGGTGACTGTGCGCACCCTCGATCTGGTCGCCGGTGCGGGCGAGAGGCTATCCTGTGCTCTGGTCGCCGCCGCGCTGCGCGAGCGGGGTGTGCCGGCAGAGGCGGTATCGGCGACCGAGCTGATCGTCACCGACGCCCATTTTGGGGCAGCCGAGCCGGACCTGGAGCAGAGCCGGTTCCGCATCTGCGAGCGGCTGAGGCCGCTGGTGGAGGGAGGGACGGTCCCGGTCGTGACCGGCTACATCGCGGCTACCCCTGACGGGGTGCCCACTACCCTCGGCCGTGGCGGCTCGGACTTTACCGCGGCCATCCTCGGCGCCTGCCTGGAGGCGAGCGAGGTCTGGATCTGGAGCGATGTCGACGGCATCCTCACCGCCGACCCCAACATTGTGCCCGAGGCACGGACGCTCGCCGAGCTCTCCTACGCCGACGCGGCAACGCTGGCGGCCTTTGGCGCAGAGGTGTTGCACCCCAAGACCGTCGCACCGCTCATGGAGCGGGGTATCCCTCTCCGCCTCCTGAACACCTTCCGCCCGGAGCACCCCGGCACGCGCGTGGTCAGCCAGCCGCAGGCCGAGGGCCCGCGGCCGCCGGCGATCATCTCCACCCACGGCCTCAGCCTCCTCGGCATCGCCGGCAACGGCGCCGCCTGGACGCCGGAGGTCGCCGGCCGGGCGCTCTCCGCCCTGGCCAAAGCGGGTGTAGAGGTCCTGATGTTCAGCCAGTCGTTCTCCGAGCGGACGCTGAGCCTCCTGGTGCGCCAGGCGGATCGCGAAGCCTCCCTCGCCGCCCTCGAGCGCGAGTTTGGCGACGACCTGCGGGCCGGGCGCCTGTCACAGGTGGCGGCGGTGAGCCAGGTAGGGACGATCTCGGTCGTGGGCGCGCCCGGCGGACATGGCGCTGGCATCGTGCCCAAGACCTTTGCCGCCCTCGGCCGGCTGAATACGCCGATCGTCTCGGTCTCCCAGTCGGCGTCGGAGTATCACGTGTCCGTAGTCGTGCCGGAAGAGGAGGTGGATGCGACCGTCCGGTTCATCCACCACGAGTTGGACGCAGAGCAGGGAGCCGGTGGGCCCGGCGCCAGCTGTGCCCGCTCCTGAGGAGGGGTCATGCGCCGCCACAAACGCGTGTTCGTGGTACAGTACGGCCTCGGCCTGGTAGGCCGGGCGCTCCTGCGCCAGATGCTCGCCGGCCGTGAGCGCCTGCGCGAGCGCACCGGCCTCGAGGTCACGCACCTGGCCCTGGCCGATGGCCGCGGCCTGCTGGCCGACAGGCGCGGCCTCTCCCCAGAGGCGCTCTCGCAGGCGCTGGCTGGCAAGGAGCAGGGCACCGGCCTCGCCCATCAGCCGGGAGGCCGGCCACGAGGGGAGGACCTCTCCTTCGTGCCGCCGGAGGTGGGACCGGTTGTCGTTGTCGATGTGACCGCCGCCGACGGGATGGACTCCATCGCCGTCGAGGCGCTATCCCGTGGCTACGGCGTGGTGCTGGCCAACAAGCGGCCGCTGGCCGGGCCGCTCGCCACGTTCCGCCGGCTGACGGCCAGCCCCTTCCTGCGCTTCGAGGCGACCGTCGGCGCGGGCCTCCCCTGGATCGAGACGCTGCACCATCTCCTCGATACCGGCGACAGGGTGCTTCGCATCGAGGCGGCGGTGAGTGGGACGATCGGCTATATCCTCGGCCAGCTCGAGGCCGGCGTCCGCTTCTCGGCGGCCGTGCGGGAGGCGTGTGCCCGCGGCTATGCCGAGCCCGATCCCCGGGACGACCTTGCCGCAGCGGACGTGCGTCGCAAAGCCCTCATTCTCGCGCGGATGCTCGGTCAGGCGCTGGAGTGGGAGGATGTGCCCGCCGAGCCACTCTACCCCCGCGCCTGGGATGCCCTCGACCTCCCCGGGTTCATCGACGAGCTCCCGGCCCTCGACCGGCCCTATGCCGAGCGCATGTCTGCCGCGCTTGCCGTCGGGCAGACGCTGCGCTATGTGGTGGAGATCGGAGAGGTCAGGGTCGGCTGCGGCGTGCACGAGGTGAGCCGCGAAAGCAGCCTCGGCGCCCTGCGCGGGCCAACATGCCTCCTTACCATCTGGACCGAGCGGTACGCCTCGGACCCCCTCACTATCAGCGGACCGGGAGCCGGCGCCGAGGTCACCGCCGCCGGCGTCTATGCGGACATCATCGCACTGGGAAGGGAGCTATAGGACCATGGCCAGGATACCCGTTGCCATCCTCGGCGCGACCGGCGCCGTCGGGCAGCGCTTCATCCAGCTGCTGGACGGACACCCGTGGTTCGAGGTGGCGGTTATCACCGCCTCCGAGCGCAGCGAGGGCCGCCGGTACGGCGAGGCCTGCCGCTGGATGCTCGAGGGCGAGATGCCCTCGAGGGTTCGCGACATGATCCTGCGGCCAAGTACCCCCGAAGCGGTCGATTGCCCCCTCGCCTTCTCGGCGCTGCCCTCCTCCGTGCCGGGCTCTGTGGAGGAGGAACTCGCCCGCGCCGGGGTCACCGTGTGCAGCAACGCCTCGACCCACCGCACCGACCCGGATGTGCCGATCCTCATCGCCGAGCTGAACCCGGACCATCTGGGCCTCCTCGATGTGCAGCGGCGCCGCCGTGGCTGGCGCGGGTACCTGGTGACCGGCCCGAACTGTACGAGCGTTCCTGTTGCGGTGGTTCTGCGCGCTCTGGATCGGGCCTTTGGCGTGCGGCATGCCCACGTCGTCAGTCTGCAGGCGCTCTCGGGGGCGGGGTATCCGGGCGTCCCCTCCCTGGACATCCTGGACAACGTCATCCCCTTCATCGCCGCGGAAGAAACCAAGGTCGAGAGCGAGCCGCGCAAGATCCTGGGCCGCCTCGAAGGGGAAAGCATCGCACTGGCACCCTTTGCCATCAGCGCCCAGTGCAACAGGGTACAGGTGCGGGATGGGCATCTGGTCTGCCTGTCTATCGGCCTCGCGAGGCGGGCCGCCCTCTCGGAGGTGACCGAGGCCCTGCGCAGCTACCGGGGCGAGATCGCCGATCTGGACCTGCCGAGCGCCCCGCAGCCGCTGGTCGTGGTGCGCGAGGAGCCGGACCGGCCCCAGCCCTGGCGTGACCGCGACGCCGGCGGCGGGATGGCCATCGTGGTCGGGCGCGTGCAGCCCTGCCCGGTGAACGACATCAAGCTGGTGGCGCTCTCGCACAACACCATCCGCGGCGCGGCCGGTGGGCTGATCCTCATCGCCGAGTTGCTGCGGGCCAGGGGCTTGCTGGAGGCGGGGCGATGAGGCTCTTTGGCAAGACGACCCTTTCCGAGTTCCTCGGGGACAACGTCGTCTGGCGGAACCTGGAGCCGGCCGACCCGCGCCTCCCCGGCCTGAGTGCCGCCTGGCGCGAGATGGGGCTTGAGGGCCCCCGGGTGCCCCGCAAGGCCGAGCCTGGCTACGCCCGCGCCATCGTCCACCTCCTGCGGCAGGCACAGGCGCTCGCCGCGCCGGGGACGGGGCTCTCACGCCTGCTCTACGTGGGCGACACCCGCCTGCTCGATGGCACCGCCTACCAGAACATTCTCGAGGCGAGCGGCTGGCCAGGGCTCGCCTTCATCGCTGCGGAAAAGCTCGCCGAACCACCACGGATGACACGGGAGGGGAGCATCTTTGTGGCCAACCGCTGGGCGCTTCTCGGCGACTTTGTCAGAGAGGCCGAGAGGGCAGGCCTGCCGCTGGCCCCCGGAACGGCGCTGGTGCTGGATCTGGACAAGACCACCTTTGGCGCCCGCGGCCGCAACGACGGGGCCGTCGACCGGGCGCGGGTCGATGGCGTGCGCGAGACGGTCGCCGACCTCCTCGGCCCCGGCTTTGACCAGGCCGCCTTCGACCGCGCCTACGGTGAGCTGAACCAGCCCGCCTACCACGCCTTTACCGCTGACAATCAGGACTATCTCGCCTACATCTGCGTGGCGATTGGCGCGGGGATGATCGCCTTTGACGAGCTGCTGCGGGAGGTGGAGGCGGGTCGCCTGCGCGACTTTGCCGGCTTTCTGCAGGCGGTCGAGGCCCAGGCGGAGCGCGCCGAGCCCCGGCTGGCCGCGCTGCATCGCGAGATCGCCGCGCGCGTCGCTGCCGGCGACCCAACCCCCTTCAAGGCCTTTCGCCGCCGCGAGTATCTGGCCACGGTCGCTCGGCTCGGGCAGCTTCCCGACGATGCGCCGCCGGAGGTGCGCCTGCGGGAGGAGATCCTCATCACCGAGGAGGTGCGGGAGGTCGCACTGGCAGCCCGTGAGCGGGGCGTGCTCCTCTTCGGCCTCTCGGACAAGCCGGACGAAGCCTCGACCCCGACCCTGGAGCAGGCTGCAGCAGGCATGCAACCGCTGCATCGCGTGCCGACGCACGCTTTCGGGGCATAGGCGCTGACTCTGGGGAATGCTGACGTGCTCTCGCAGGCGCCCCTGCCGCTTGGGGCTAACCCCTGCTTTGCCGGCCGGCGGCAAAGCAGGGTGACCCCATGGCCCCGCCCCCGCCGTGGCGCGCTATGCATTACCCTCAAGTCGGGCTGCACAGCATCACTGGGCATGAGATAGTGCCCTGGCGCCCATCCCAGCGAACCACCCGGC
>DYEI01000231.1 GCA_020725765.1 Anaerolinea sp.
CCGAAGGCCAACCATCGACCTGCGTCGATGGGGAACGGGCCCCGCCCGCGCAGGCGGGCGGTTGGCGCCGAAGGCGCCCTCCAGGCGCGACTTCAGTCGCCGGCTTCGTTCGAGCACCGCCGGCGCCGACCACCCATACAAGCCCGTATTGGGCCAACAGAAGATAGGACCGAGCCAACGAGGCGGGGCGTAGCTCAGCTTTGGGGCATCTCTGCCAGCCGTCATCAGCCCCTCCCCCGGGGCGGCCCGCGGGCCGACCCGGGGGAGGGGGCGCCGGGGGGGCGGCGCCCTGCCGGCGACGCAGAAGAGCCTGCCCCCAAACTGAACTACACCTGTGCAGCAGGGGTATACCCGGCAATCGTCGGTGCACTTCGGGCCTGAGTCGTGCGTGTGGTTCCACAGTTGGGGCACACCGGTTGCGCTTCCAGGTGGCAACATATCTGCCACCTGCGGCAGCAAAAGCCCACCGGCAGATGGTCTATGTGCAGCCATTTGAACCTTTGCCCTTCTCGTCCGTTCCACTGTAGAGAGGGAGCGAATGAGCGTTCCGGCCACTGACGAGGAGCTCATGCAGAAGCTGGGTGCGGGGAGTCTGGAGGCCTTTGAGGCCCTCTATACCCGCTACCGCCGCCGCCTGTACACCTTTCTCGTGCGCTGTGTCCACAACGAGGCGCTCGCCGAAGACCTCTATCAGGAGGCCTTCTTGCGCGTGCTTCGGGCGGCGTCCCGGTGGCGGCCGCAGGCGCGCTTCTCGACGTGGCTGTACCGTGTGGCCTTGAACCTATGCCTCGACGTCAGGCGGAGAGAGCTCTTTCCTGTTGCAGACCCCCCGCCCCCTGAGACACTGGCGGACCTGCGCCCTGGGCCGGAAGAAAGTGTCCAATCGGCCGAGCTGTTCTTGGACCTCGAACGGGCACTCGCCAGGCTTTCCATCGAGCATCGGGCAGTGCTGCTGCTGCGCTATGGCCAGGGGTTGTCGGAGCGGGAGGTGGCCGAGATCGTGGGATGCCCGGTGGGCACCGTCAAGTCACGGCTGCACCACGCCCTTGGGCGTTTGCGGCACGAGCTTGGCGCACAACAAGGCTCTGTTGCACAGCCAGACACGGAGAGCGCGGAGCATGTCGGATAATGCGGAACTGACCTCACTCGAGAGGCTGCTGACGGCGTGGTCGCAGGTCGAGCCGCCACAGGAGCTGGACCGGCGAGTGCTGGCGGAGGCGCGGCGGGTAGTGGCGGAGTGGCGCGCACATCCTGCGGTGCAGCCTGTGGCCCCGTACCCTCTCTGGCTGTTAGCCCTGACGGCGGCACTCGTGGTCGCTGTCGTTGCGTTGGGTGAGCTGCTGCCGGCTGCGCGGGTGGCCTGGCATCTGGCGTGGCGTCCGGCCTACTTGCCACCGCTCGCGACGCCGTGGCTGGTCCTGGCAGCAAGTAATCTGTTGGCGCTGATTGCGGCACCCATCGTCGGTTTGTGGAGGAGAAGCGGTGCGGACTGATAGCATGTATCGGCTATGGCATCGCTGGTTGCCCTACCTCTCCGCCGCTATCGCGGCTGCGATGCTCGTGTCTGGCGTTCTGACGGCCGTGTCGCTCTCGGCGTGCAGGCACGAGGAGTCGCCGCAGGTGCGGGCCGCAGTGGAAGCGCGCTTGCAGGAGCTCGAGGCGGAAGTCAAGAGCGGGGGCGCCTCGGCCCTGGGGCGGCCGCGGTTTCGGGTGATGCTTCAGGAGTTGCCACATGCGGGGCCCATGCTGGTCGCGGATGCGAGCGGCGAGGTAGTGTTCTCGGTGATGCCGCGGCGAGCGGGACACGTCTCGGAGCTGACCTCCGCCGAGGTGCGCCGGTTGCTGGCCGCGCTTCCGCCGGACGCCCTCGAGCCCGAGCAACGTCTTCTCTTCATGGCCGGAGATGCGCTGCTGGCTGAGGGCGAGCACAGCGACGTGTACTCCTATATCACCCGCCTTCTGAAGGACGGCGAGGGCAAGCCGGTTGGGGTTATCGCCGTGGCGTACGATAGGCTGCCTGCAGAGCGGTCGACGGGCGGGGCGGGCCCCTGGCTGCGGGTGTACACGGTTGCCCGGCCTGTGTTCGCCGTCAGCCTTGTCCTGTTCTGGCTGAGCCTGCCCGCCTGGGTGCTCTTGGACGCACGGGCGCGGGGAGAGCGTGCCTGGTTGTGGGCTGCTCTTGCCTTGTGTGGAAACCTGGTCGGAGTGATCACCTACCTCGTCATGCGCCGTGACCAGTGGGTCAGTTGCCCCAGCTGCACCACGAAGGTGAGCGCTGTATACAACACCTGCCCGCACTGCGGGGAGCGGTTACGCCCCGTCCGCCTGTCCTGTCACGAAGGGCTACGGGAGGACTGGAGCTTTTGCCCTCATTGTGGCCGCGCCCTCGGGTCATAGGGCGCATCGGCCGACAGGGCGGGCCTGGCAAAGAAGCTCTACGCCGGCCCTGATCTGGTCGGCCGTCGCAGCATCGCTCAGCTCGAGGGTGCGCAGGGCACGGGCGGGCAGGCGGGCGGCGATGCCGGCGAGGTCGAGGTTTCCGAGGCCCGGGGCGAGGTGATCCCGCTCCGGGCGCGCGTCGTGCAGGTGGGCCCCGAGCAGGCGGCTGCCAAACCGCTGCAGGTAGGCGTCAGCCGTGGCTATGCCGAGGACCTCCTGCCGGTAGGCGTGACCGGTGTCGTGCCAGTAGTAGACCGGCAGCCCATCGCAGGCAGCGAAGACCAGATCGAGCTCCTCAAAGCTCGGGATCTCATGATAGCCATCGCGGACCTCGATCCCGAGCGAGATGCCGGCCCGTGCGGCGTACTCTCCCAGCTCACGGACAGACCTCAGGGCGCTCTGCAGGTTCGGGGCCTTGAGCGCCTCGCGCTCGGCGAGTCCCTGCTCCCGCAGCCGGCAGAAATCGTCCCGCGCGCCGGCCCTCAGCAGCTCGAAGAGCTGCTGCTGGGGCACCGAGGTCTTGACGTGCCCGAGATGCAGGACGACGGCCCGGGCACCAAGGTGGGCAGCGAGGTCGATCGTCCCCTTGGCCTGCGCGACGGCGCTCAGCCGTTCCCCCTCAAGGGGTGCCGATAGCTCTGGCAACGCACTCCAGCCGAGCCGATGGCCCGAAGAATCGACGGGCCAGGGGCAGGGGTCATGGAGGCTCTGCACGGCGATTCCAGCTTTGGCCAGCTCCTCGGGCAGCCCTTCTACCATTGCGGGCGGCATGTTGTTGAGCTCGACCAGAGAGAAGCCGAGGCCCCGCAGTTCGGCCAGGACCGGGCCTACCCGGGAGTGCCTGCGCACGTTCCAGGATGTGGACATCGCGAGGTTGGTGGTAGTTAGGTCCATAGCGTATGCCCCGTTCGTGAGAGGTCGACGTGTGCCGCGATCACGTTACGCGCTTGTCGCCCGGGGTGCGAGCCCCGAGCAAGCGACACAAGGATAGCCGGGATGGGCGTCCTGTCAAGAGTTTCTGGCCACACCCGCCTCGGGTGTGGTTCACCCTGGGGGCAGGCTCATCTGTGCTGTTGGCAGGGCCCCCACCCGCAGCGTTCCCTCTCCAGGCGGACGCCGCGGCCTCCGCTTGGGGAGCGGACGGGGGAGGGTTTGGTGACGGTTGGCAGAGTGCGAACTGCCCCAATACTGAGCTACGCCCCGCGCCTCCTGTACATTGGCCGCCGCCGAGGCCCGTGCTATACTGAACAAGTGAGGCGATCCGGCGCAGATCAGGACGGGAGGACAGGATGGTGGCCGAGCCCTGCATCCACACCTTTTCGATCGTGGCCCACGACCCGGCTGAGAGCAGCTGGGGCGTGGCCGTGGCCAGCAAGTTCCTGGCTGTGGGGGCGGTGGTGCCGTACGCGAGGGCCGGCGTCGGGGCCGTGGCGACTCAGGCGCTGGCAAACCTCTGCTATGGCGAGCGGGGGCTTGAGCTCATGGCAGAGGGCCTGTCGGCCTCCGAGACTCTCGCGCGCCTGACGGCCGAGGACGAGGCGCGGGAGCATCGGCAGGCCGGCATCGTCGATTCGCAGGGACGTGCGGCGACCTTTACCGGCTCTGCCTGCATGCCCTGGGCCGGTGGGTTAGTCGGCGAGGGCTTTGCCGTGCAGGGGAATATCCTTGCCGGCGAGCACGTCGTCAGGGCGATGGCCGACCGGTTCGTCAGCGCGCAGGGGGAGCTCGCAGAGCGCCTGTATGCGGCCCTCCTGGCCGGAGACCGTGCCGGAGGTGACCGCCGGGGGAGGCAGTCTGCGGCGCTTCTGGTCGTCAAGCCCGGGGGATCCTACGGTGGGTTCACCGACCGGTACCTTGACCTGAGAGTCGACGACCATCCCGACCCGGTCCCGGAGCTGGGCCGGCTGCTTGAGCTGCACCATCTCTTCCTCGGGGCGAGCCGCCCGGAGGAGCGCGTGCCCATTGTCGAGCCCCTGATCCGCGAGCTGCAGCGGATGCTCAAGGAGCAGGGCTACTGGTCCCGCGACCCGGACGGAGCCTGGACGCCCGAGTTCGAGCAGGCGCTGAGCGCGTTCGTGGGGACGGAAAACCTCGAGGAGCGGGTGCATATTCCGCAGCGGCTGATCGACCCGCCGGCGCTGGATTACCTGAGGAAGCGGTTCATGGGTTGAGGGGAGAGCTTGGCAGCGGGAGGTGCTGCCCGGGGATCCTATCCGGGTATGCCGTCGCTGCCAGAGTTGCTACAGCTAGCCGGGCTGGACAGCATCACGGGGCATGAGATAGCGCCTTGGCGCCCATCCCAGCGGACCACCCGCCGTACACACCGCTGCTCGAGACACGCCGAGCGGCAGCCGCGGTGGGCTGCAACTGGGTGCCTCGACCCCAGCCCCTCCCCCCGGCGCAGGCGTCGCGTCCGCCGGGGGGAGGGGTCAGGAGTGGGGGCGGCACCGCGAGATGTTGCGCAGACCACGGGCG
>DYEI01000232.1 GCA_020725765.1 Anaerolinea sp.
CACCCGCCGTACACACCGCTGCTCGGGACACGCCGGGCGGCAGCCGCGATGTGCTGCGCAGGCCACGGGCGCCTATGCTCCCCCCAGGCCACTTGTGGGTAATGCATAGCGCGGCGTGGGGGCGGGGTTAGGGTGGGGGTTTCGATGGGCCATGCCCTCGCCGTTCGACCGAAGGAGGCTTCCGCCCTTGAACCCTGCGCCCCTCCCGAGCGCGCACCGTTGCCGGGGTGGGCTTTTTGTGGTATCCTCGCTGCGCTGGCTGCAGGGCATTGTGTCGTCACGGCGGAGGAGGGGCATGTACGCGAGGGTGGACGGCGCTATCCTGGACGAGCTGAAGGCTATCGTTGGTGCAGCGAACGTTCTCTGGAGCAGCGAGGCCCTGGAGCCCTATGCCCATGATGAGACGCCCGGACTCTGGTCGATGCCTGAGGTCGTGGTGAGGGCGAACTCGGCGTCCGAGGTCTCGCGGGTCCTGCGCCTTGCCAACGAGCGCCGCATTCCGGTCACGCCGCGCTCGGGCGGCACAGGCCTTTCCGGCGGAGCGGTTCCGACCCTTGGCGGGATCGTGCTCTCGCTGGAGCGAATGGACCGCATCCTCGAGATCGACCGCGAGAACCTGACCGTCACCGCGGAACCAGGAGTGATCACGGGCAACCTCCACCGCGCCGTCGAGCAGGAGGGGCTCTTCTACCCGCCCGACCCGGCGAGCCTGGATTCCTGCCGGCTCGGGGGCAACATCGCCGAGAACGCGGGCGGGCCGCGGGCGGTCAAGTATGGCGTGACGAAGGACTATGTCTGCGGGCTGGAGGCGGTGCTCCCCTCAGGGGAGATCGTTCGCATGGGCGGAAAGCTCGTCAAGAACGTGACCGGATACAGCCTCATCCAGCTTCTGATCGGCTCGGAGGGGACGCTCGCCGTCATCACCCAGATCACCCTGCGGCTGCTGCCGCTTCCGCCGTATCGCGTGGACCTGCTCGCCCAGTTCCCCGAGTTTGAGCCGGCGATCCGTGCTGTGTCGGACATCATCGCCCGGCGCATCGTTCCGACGACGATCGAGTTCATGGAGCGCGATAGCGTCCTCGCTTCCGAGCGGCTCCTCGGGAAACAGCTACCCGGGCGGGACGCTGGCGCCTGCCTCCTGATCCAGCTGGATGGCCGGCGTGAGGAAGATGCCTACGCAGATATGGAGCTGGTGGGGGATGCCTGCCTCGAGAACGGTGCCCTTGACGTCCTGGTCGCGCGCGATCGGCCGACGCGGGATCGCCTGTGGGAGGGGCGGCGGGTCATCATCGATGCCCTGAAGCACGAGAGCCCGGTGAGCCACATGGAGGATGTGGTCGTGCCCCGTGCCGTGATTCCCCGGCTGGTCGGCGGTGTGCACGAGCTTGCCGCCGAGCAAGGGGTGCGCATCGTCTGCTTTGGGCACGCGGGGGATGGCAACGTGCACGTGATCGCGCTCAAGGACGATCTCCCGGACGCTCGCTGGCAGGAGCTCGTGCCCGCCCTGCAAGCAGGAATCTACAAGCTGGCGCTCTCCCTCGGCGGGACCCTGACCGGCGAGCACGGCATCGGCGCGACTCGGCGCGCCTACCTGCCGCTGGCTCTCGACCCGGTGCTGATCGACCTGCAGCGCCGCCTCAAGGCCGTTTTCGACCCCAATGGTATCCTGAACCCCGGTAAGGTGTTTCCGTAGGAAGCACAGCGCAATCCCAGGCCGGCGGACTCGATCAAGCGGGCGGCGGCTGACGCCGCACCGCTAACCCATGGAGGAGCATCTCATCATGCGTGTGGCGATAGCCTGTGATCATGCCGGTGTCACGCTGAAGCAGCACCTGATCGGGCTGCTCCGCGCCCGAGGGCACGAGGTCCTTGATCTGGGCACACACGGGCCCGAATCCGTGGACTATCCCGACTATGCTCTGAAGGTGGCCGAGGAGGTGAGCGCCGGGCGGGCGAGCACCGGCATCCTCATCTGTGGCACCGGGATCGGGATGAGTCTCGCGGCCAACAAGGTGCCCGGCATACGGGCCGCCGTGGCCACCGACTCGTATGTGGCGCGCATGGCGAGGGCCCATAACGACGCGAATGTGCTCTGCCTGGGAGCCCGCGTCATCGGAGAGGGACTGGCAGAGGAGATCGTCGACATCTGGCTGGCGACGAGCGCTGAAGGCGGAAGGCATGCCCTCAGGGTCGAGAAGATCCGGCGCATCGAGCAGCGATACCTGCGGCACGAAGAATATCCACAAACGCCTATTGCGAAAGTTTGACAGGCCCTTGCCTGCGCCTATAATCGATGCCGCGCTGGTCGAGGCCCGGCCTGGGAACTGGACCGGACAGACGGACGTCTGATACCTGTGAGGCCTGTGGCCGGGCTGCGAAAGGAGCGGAGCTTCTAGAGCGTGGCAGATGAGACGCGTGATGTTCGGAGGCCGGAGCAGTCTGGGGACGGTCCCTCGGCGGAGCCAGGCGCGATGGCGCTTTTCTGGCGAGGGTTTGCTTTTTCGGTGTCGGGGCTGTTTGCCCTCGTACTGGTAGCAGTTGCCCTCTCGCTGGGCATCTATGTCTACGTGGCCCTCACGCTGCCCTCGCCCGAAGAGCTCCGGGCGCGGGCTGCCTCGTTTGTGAGCACCAAAATCCTCGACCGCAATGGCGAGCTACTGTACGTAATCAACGACCCGCTGGGCGGACGGCGCACGCTGGTGCGGCTCGAGGACATCCCGCTTGACCTGCGCAATGCCACTATCGCCACCGAGGACCCAACCTTCTACAGCAATCCCGGCTTCAACCCGCTGGCGATTGCCCGCGCCCTGTACTACAACATCAGGGAGGGAGAGATCGTCTCGGGCGCGAGCACCATCACGCAGCAGCTGGTGAAGACGCTGTTTGTGGGCACAGAGGTCTCCCTCAAGCGCAAGATCAAAGAGGCGGTCCTTGCGGCCGAGATCACGCGGACCTATGACAAGGACACCATCCTCGAGATCTATCTCAACGAGATCTACTACGGCAATCTGGCCTATGGGGTGGCTGCGGCTGCCGAGACGTACTTCAACAAGCCGGTGAGCGAGCTGACCCTGGCGGAGTCGGCGCTGCTCGTCGGAATCGTGCCGGCGCCGGTGGCTCACGACCCATACACTCACCGTGAGGCGGCGCTGGCTGCGCGCGACGCCGTGCTGGACAAGATGGTGCGCCATGGATACATCACGGCCGAGCAGGCGGAGGCCGCCAAGGCGGAGCCGCTGACGCTGGCCAAGCGGCGCATCGATATGCTGGCGCCGCACTTTGTGGTGTACGTGCGGGAGCAGCTCGAGCAGCAGTATGGCGCCGAGACGCTGTACCGGGGCGGGCTGCAGGTCGAGACGACGCTCGACCTGCGCATTCAAAAGATCGCAGAGCAGGTGGCACGGGAGAGAATCTCCAAGCTCACCGGGCAGAACGTTACGAACGCTGCGCTCGTGGCCATCGATCCCCAGACGGGGGAGATCCTGGCTATGGTCGGGTCGGTGGATTTCTACGACGAGGAGATCGACGGACAGGTGAACGTGGCGGTGAGCCCCCGGCAGCCGGGCTCGTCGATCAAGCCTCTGACCTACGTGGCCGCCTTCGAGAGGGGCTGGACGCCCGCCACGATGATCATGGACGTCAAGACCCAGTTTCCCGATGGCGCCAACCCGCCCTTCGAGCCCCCCAACTACGATGGCAAGGAGCATGGCCCCGTCTCGGTACGGACGGCGCTTGCCAACTCGTACAACATCCCCGCGGTCAAGGCGCTGCAGTACATCGGCATCCCGTCGCTGGTCGAGATGGCCCAGCGGCTCGGGGTGCGCAGCCTGAACAGCCCGTACTATGGCCTCTCGCTGACGCTGGGCGGCGGGGAAGTGACGCTGCTGGAGATGACTGGAGCCTACAGCGCCTTCGCGACGAGCGGGGTATGGCGAGAGCCACAGGCCATCCTGCGCGTCAGGGATGCATCGGGCGCGGTCATCTATGAGTACAGCCCGGGCCCCGGGAGGCAGGTGCTGGACCCGAGGCATGCCTATCTGATCACCGACATTCTCTCGGACAACGAGGCCCGTACGCCCATGTTTGGGCCGTCGAGCTACCTGAAGCTCTCCAGGCCGGCTGCGGCCAAGACGGGAACGACCAACAACTATCGGGACGCGTGGACGATCGGCTACACAACGTCATTGGTGGCCGGAGTCTGGGTGGGCAACTCGGATGGCTCTGAGATGCAGCGGGTTCCCGGCTCGCAGGGCGCCGGTCCGATCTGGCATGATTTCATGGAGCAGGCCCTGCCGATCCTCGAGGCCGAGGGCAAGGCCGCGCTGCCGTTTCCGCGCCCCGCCGGGATCATCGAGGTCGAGGTCTGCAGCATCTCCGGCCAGAAGCCGTCGCCCGACTGTCCCTCGCGTCGCAAGGAGCTATTCCTCATCGGGACCGAGCCGCATGAGGAGTGCAGTGTGCACCGCAAGATCGGCGTCTGCCAGGTCAGCGGCAAGCTGGCGACCGAGCTCTGCCCGGGCAACGCCCTCGAGCTCAAGCTGTTCGAGGTCTACCCGCCGGACGGTGAGGACTGGGCCCGCCGCAACAACATCCCGCAGCCGCCCGCTGAGCGATGCGACGTGCACACTGGGCATGCGCTCGTGGCCATCACATCGCCCCGCGAGGGGGAGGAGGTTGGGCGCAGCGTCGAGATCTGGGGCGATGCCCAGATGAGCGACATGCGCCGCTACCGCGTCGAGTACGGCGAGGGCAGTGATCCTCAGGGCTGGGCGACCATTGAAGAGCGAGACTCGTCCGGCGTGCAAGGTGGCCTGCTCGCTATCTGGCAGACGAGGCGTCTGAAGAAGGGCACCTACACGCTGCGCCTGCTGGTCTTCGATAGCAGGGGGAACTCGCGCGAGGCCCGTGTGCATGTGCGGGTCGAGGGCGAACCGACCGCCACGCCCACGGCGACGGGGACGCCGACCGCGACGCCCTCGCCAACGCCAACCTCCAGCCCCGAGCCAACCGAGACGCCGCGACCGACCCGCACACCGAAGCCGACGCACGGCCCGGACGAGACTCCGACGCCACCGGAAGGCGGGCCGACTGACGCGCCTGGCTCCTGAGCACTGGCGCGGGCCAGCAGGCATAGGGTGGGGGAGGCAATCCTCTGCTCCGGCGCCTCCCCCGTGGGCCTGCGGCGCTGCTACGGCAGGTACTTGAGCGGGTTTTGCAGGACGCCGTTGCGATAGATCTCAAAGTGCAGATGCGGCCCAGTCGAGTTCCCGGTGCTGCCGACCAGGCCGATTCTCTGACCCCGCTGAACCTTCGTCCCCTTCGACACCAGCCTCTTGCTCATATGGGCGTAGAGCGTGCGGAAGCCGTTGCCGTGGTCAATGATCACATACTGGCCATAGCCGACGTCGGTCCAGCCTGACTCGGTCACGGTGCCGGAATCGGCGGCATAGATCGGTGTGCCCGTCGGCGCCGCGATGTCGATGGCCACGTGACGTGACCAGCTCCCCTGGCTGATCCTGCCGGTGCACGGCCACATAAAGCTGCCGGTGGCGCCCGTCTCAGCGGAGCTGCCGGCGGTTGAGGTCTCCGGGGCGGTCCACACGCCGCCGACAACCATGATCTTCTGGCCCGGATGCAGCACATAGGGCTCAACGAGCCCGTTCGGCCTGTAGTCGATGATCTTCTGGACGTCGGCCTGATAGCGCTGGGCGATTCCCTTGAGGGTATCCCCTGGAGCAACGACGTGGAGCACTCCGGATACCGAAGGGATGAGTATCTCCTGCCCGAGGCGCAGGAGGTCGGGGTTCCCAGCCAGTGAGCTGTTGGCGGAGAGGATCGTCTCGGGAGTGATGCCAAAGCGCTCGGCGAGACCGAGGACGGTGTCTCCGGGCTGCACCACGTAGGTTGCTGCTAACTCGCCGACTGGCGCCGGGTGGGCCGCCTCTGGGGTTGACCCGGTATCAGCTGGCGGTGGTGGCTCCGTGGGAGCGGCGAGGGCCTGCGCGTTGCTGTCCGTTGTGCCGGTCCGCGGCACAGCGGCGCGTACCAGAAACCCGCCGACACCGCGGGCGCTGCTCTGGCGTGCTGCGCCCAGAGCAGTGACGGTCGCCGCGCCGGCGCCCAGAGGACGGTGCTCCCTGAAGGCGGGGAGCAGGCCGCTGCCAAGGGTGATCGCCCAGAGCGCGATGACCGAAAGGTGCGTGGCGAACCGACAGAGCACGCGCTGATCCTCTGGGATGCCTCGGAGGATGCGGCGGGAGGCCTGGATACAAGCTCTGATCGGGAGGCCCCCGCGGCGATGGGGCCCCCCGCATCTCACTCTACCCAGTATGGGGTCCATGTGTGGTTTTGGTCCTCTCTTCTAGGCGAGCACGCGTGGGCCGCGGCCCGACTGAGAGGACTGCCGGGCACGCGGCAGGCGACAGCCGTGTGCACACGGTGCGGTGGCATGCCCGCCATCGAGCCGCAGTTGGGCGCCCGGGGCGGAAGGCAGGGGGTGTGACGGCGCGGGATGGCCCGGCACGGACCCATGGTGCTCGGCGCGTGCCGGCGGGCTGGATGGTGTGTCAATGCCTTGCCAGGCGCCAAGGCGGGATGCCCGCCCATTGCCAGGGTGCGCCAGAGGGCCAGCCGAGCGGGCTGGCCCGTGGCGAGGGCGCGACCGGGGTGCTACACGGCGTCTTTGCTGAGACTGTTCAGGAACTCTTCGTTGCTACGCGTCCGAGCCAGCCGCTCGATCATGGGCTGCAGCGCCTCATTCCCGCCGATGGCGTCGATCATGCGCCGGAGCGTCCACACCTTGGCGAGGGTCTCAGGACCGATGAGCAACTCCTCGCGGCGGGTGCCGGAGCGCTCGATGTCGAACGCAGGGAAGATACGCCGCTCGGCGAGCTTGCGGTTCAGGTGCAGCTCCATGTTTCCCGTGCCCTTGAACTCCTCATAGATGACGTCGTCCATGCGGCTCCCGGTGTCGATCAGGCAGGTGGCGATGATCGTCAGGCTGCCACCCTCCTCGATGTTCCGCGCCGCACCGAAGAAGCGCTTCGGAGGGTACAGGGCGGCGGGGTCGATACCGCCTGAGAGCGTGCGGCCACTGGGCGGCACGATCAGGTTGTAGGCCCGCGACAGGCGGGTGATGCTATCCAGCAGGATCACGACGTCGCGGCCTCCCTCAACCAGCCGCTTGGCCCGCTCGAGCGCCATCTCGGCGACCCGGACGTGGTCCTGCACCGGATCGTCAAAGGTCGAGCTGACGACTTCGGCCTCGACGGAGCGGTCCATGTCGGTGACTTCCTCGGGCCGCTCGCCGATGAGCACGACCATGAGGTGCACGTCGGGGTGGTTCGTCGTCACGCCGTTGGCAATCTGCTTCAGCACCGTGGTCTTGCCTGCCTTTGGCGGGGACACGATCAGCCCGCGCTGCCCACGGCCAATGGGGGCGAGCATGTCGAGCAACCGGGTGGCGAGGATGCCGGGCGTCGTCTCCAGCTTGAGCTGGCGAAGCGGAAAGATCGGCGTGAGGTCCTCGAAATGCGGCCGGCGCTTGGCTGCCTCGGGGTCGAGGCCGTTGACCGCCTCGACGCGGAGCAGCCCGTAGTACTTTTCGGTGTCTTTGGGGGGCCGCACCTGGCCAATGACCATGTCGCCGGTGCGGAGGCCGAAGCGACGTATCTGGGACTGGGAGACGTAGACGTCGTCGGGCCCCGGCAACAGGTGGTCCGAGCGGAGGAAGCCGATCCCATCCTGGACGATCTCGAGCACGCCGCCGCCAAAGATCAGGCCCTGGCCCTCTGCCTGCGCACGCAGCAGGCGCAGGATGAGGTCCGGCTTCTTGAGCCTGCTGTAGCCGGTGATGTTCTGAGTTCTCGCGATTTCGCGAAGGTCGGTTAGTGTCAGTTCCTCAAGTTCTGCGATGTTCACAGTTCACTCCCGCTCACGCTACCTGAGCCAGTGCGAATGTGAGCCCCTCTCGGGCGCGGCTACGTGAAGGCGAAGCCGATACGGCTTCTACGGCCGAGCACACGCACTCCCGGCCCTGTGCCATGGCACAACTGCTGGGGTGTAAACCCAATGGGAAGACCTTGACGGACATTGAGGGGATCGAAGCTGGGGGCTAACCCAAGGGAAGCTCTGGCCCCCGGTAGACGTGAAGAGCACAATCTTGGTTACTGTCAATTGTACCACCATCTCCGCGATTCGTCAAATCCCGACCGCGAGCCTGTACACCCACCAGGCGGATGCCGCGGCGTCTGCCTGGAGGAGGCGGTTCCACGACCAGCTGGTGCAAACCCGATTCCGACGGGCAGAGCTATCAGCAGCCTGCCTTCTGTTCCATGCGCCGAACGCGTGTCTGAACACGTAGACCGCCTCTCATAGCGGGTATGCAAAGAACACCGCAATATCCTGGCTCGGGTACAGACGGTCGTTGTATCCGCAGAAGGCACAGCCCAGCCGCTGGCAGAAGCACAGCCCCGGGTAGTTCTTGGTGGAGGTCTCCAGCATGAGTTGCCGCAGACTGGCTCGCCGCGACCACTCTGCCGCCGCCTGGACCAACCGCGTTCCGACGCCTCTGCGCCGGTAGCGCCGCATCACCACAAGGTGGTGTACCCAGCCGACGCGGTCCCATGGCTCGAGGCGCACGTCTATGAAGCCCAGGATCTCTGAGCCCTGGCTGGCGACCAGGAAGCACTCGTCGCGATCATACTCCTCTGCCAGCCGGCTCAGGTCGTGAGGGTAGGGCACGCGCATCGGGCGGGGCAGCCGGGCGGTGCGAAACGTGATCTGCAGCTCGCTGCCGACGTTTCGCTCCTCCATCTGCCAGACGTGCTCCGTCTCTACCGAAGCATCGGCTTCAGCACAGACCTCAAGATCCTCTGGGAAGGCTCGTCGGATGATCACCTTGCTTCTCCTGGTGCCATGCGGCGGCAAGCACCTGGGTCGAAGAGGCAGGCTTTTCGTGCTCTTCCTCGTCCCAGATCTTGCCATACAGATATGTGACGACGATCTTGAGTGCGGCGGCCGTCGGCACACAGATGACCAGCCCCGTGAATCCGGCCAGTGTACCGCCTGCGATCAGCGCGAAGAGCACCAGGAGGGGGTGCAGATCGACGATCGGGCCAAGGAGGTTGGGCACGATGATCTGGTCCTCGATCTGGCGCAGCACAGTATACGACACAACGACGGCGAGTGCAAGCGTGACATTGGACCAGCCGAAGGGGGTGACTGGCTGGAACAGCGCGACCATGCTGGCGATTCCTCCAGCAATGAAGGGACCGAAGAGGGGCACGACCTCCAGCACTCCGCTGATCAGGGCAATGACCAGGGCGTAGCGCACGTGCAGTATAGAGAGGGCCGCAAAGTTGGCAGCAGCCATGATGGCGATCAGCAGCAACTGCCCGCGAATGTAGGCACCGAGGACGCGGTCGATGTCACGCAGCAAGGCCATCGCCTCGCGGCGGTAGGGGCGGGGGATCAGCCGGGGGATGTGGCTGGTCAACCGTTTCCAGCTCCGGAGCAGGTAGAAAGAGACCATCAGGCAGAGAATGCCGTGCCCCACGCCCTCGAGAAGGGAGAAGACGGCCGGTATCGCCTGGCGGGTGAGGTAGCCGACCAGGTTCTGCATCGCCCGCACGGCCTCGTTGACCAACACCGTGGCGTCGAGCCTGATCCCATACAGCTCGACACCCCTCGCCGCGAGCTCCTCGTTGAGTGATGTGATCCCCTGGCCGAGCCGGCTCAGGATCCCCGGCATCTCGGCGAGGAAGCCGCGGGCCTGCTCGAGGACGAGGGGCACAAAGACCGTCGCCGCCCAGGCCGCTACAGCCAACCCCACCAGGTAGAGGAGCACCACAACCCAGACGCGACGAATCCGGGTCTTGGCTTCGAGCCAATCCACGGCAGGGCTGAGGACGTAGGCGATGATTGCGCCCCACACAAAGGGCGCGAGCACCCGGCGCAGATGCATCAGCAACCAGATGCCCAGACCAGCGCCAAGGAGCAGGAGGGCCAGCTTGGCCTCCCTGGAAAAGCGCATGTGCTCGGTGATCTCCCCCTCAGCCATCGCTACACCTTTGAGCTCACGATGGAATAGCCGGGCTCATCAGCGCCGCCACCAGCGACTCGCCCTCACGCACGCGATAGGCAGGAATGCCCGCCTCCACCAGTCGAAGGAGCACCGGCGTCGCGTCCACCGGTGCGCCAAAGCTCCCCGGGTCTACCACCACGCCGGCACCGCGCACGCCGCGCCGGCGCAGGCCGCGCAGGACAGCAACCCATCCGATGTCGGTCGACGGGGTAATCACGACTGCCATCGAGTTCCGGCCAAAAGCAGCGCCCTCTGCCGACAGGAGCTGCCCGATCCCGACGTGCCCTTGCGCCCGGATCACGGCAAGGGTCTCGAGGAGCTTGGTCAGCTGGCGTTGGCCGCGCTCAGGCTGCACTATCTCGCGATGCTGGCTGTAGGCGAGCAGGCCCACGGCACGGTTGCGCTCCAGAAAGTGCTTGCTCAGCGTCGCGGCGATGGCGACGACGTACTCCTCGGTCGATGGATCGAGCAGTACCGGGCGCCCCGAGAGCGGCGGCCGTCCGCTGGCAGGCAGCCTGCCCTCGGTTGGGCGCTCAAAGTGCGCCGCGCTCTCCATATCCACAAAGAGCCAGACATCGGCCGTGGGGTCGAGCTCGAACTCTTTCACGATGAGCCGCCCGGTGCGCGCCGTAGATAGCCAGTGGATACGATTGAACGAGTCACCGGGGTAATAGTCGCGCACGCCACAGACATTCGGAGTCACATAGTGAGTACGCCGGTGAATGGCGCCTCCTCCGCTCAGCTCGCCGGTGAGGTTGCCGAAACGCGGCAGATCGACGGTCAGAGGGTAGACAACCATGGAGGACGTCGCTGTCAGCCGCTGGCGGTGCAAAAAGAGGCCGAAGGGATCGCCGCTGATGATCGTCATCGGCCCGAGGCGATAGCGCCCTCGCCGCCAACAGGTGGTGCGCACCGTCCATCCTCGGTGTCGCCCGGGTCCAAGAGAGGAGACGGCAAGGCTGGCCCGGTGCTCGGGGAGCTCGGAGTGGTCCCGTACCTCGACCCAGAGCTTGGGGAGGGGGCCCCGGTTGTGCAGCACAAAGCGCTCCTCGGCGACCTTGCCGACCTGGCTGCGGGAGGAAGCTGTCTCCCGCTCGAGTTGGATCCAGTTGACGTTGTACCAGGCCCAGAGGTACGACACAACAAGGAGGCCGGCCAGCGACCAGGCGAGATTGTGAAAGATAGCCTTGCCGGTCGCGAGCGCCTCTGCGACGGCCAGCAGGAACAGGAGCACGACCAGGAGGCTGTTACGCACGCTCTTCCTCCATCGTGCCTCGGGCATCGGCCCGATGTTGTTTCGATACCGCCGGCGGCTTCACGCGGGATGACGGCGCGTGAGCAACCGCCGAAGCTCGCTGCCCAGAAAGTAGCAGGCAGCTCGGGGGAGGTTCAGCTTCACCAGACCAACCGGCAACTCGAGCTCTCGCTTGTCGCACACCGTCGACATGTTGGCCTGATCGACCGCCGGCTTAAGGGCGAGGAGCTGCCGGTCTCGCTCCGGGCCTTCGGGCAGGGTCATGATGCGGTCGATCTCTGCGCTGAGGGCGACCGCCATCTTGATGCGTGCTTCCGTGGCCTCTGCCTGAGCCGCGCCGACCAGCCCGTATCGGGCTTTGAGCCGGTTCAGCCTCAGACCGGCCTCATAGGTGCCGGAGACGATCTCATCGCGCGTCATCCAGCGCGTCTCATAGTTCAGAACGTACTTCCAGCTCGGCTGTACGAGGGCACGGCGATGCTCCTCCAGCGAGTGGCAGAGCAGTCGGTAGCCATACCGTTCGGGCTCCTCAAAGGCTGCGCTCCCCGGGTCGAGGAACGGTGCAAGCGGCGAGATGAACGGGTAGAGCCGCGGTTCAGGCCCGCCCGCGAACCTCTCGAGAAGCGCGCCGCAGTAGTCTACAGTCTCCAGGACCGACTCGCGCGTTTGCCCGGGGAGGCCGATCATGAAAAAGACGTCGAGCCGGCGACACCCGGCGTCGAGGGCGTCCGCCAGAGTCGCCTCGATGGCCTCATTGTCATAGTCCTTGCCGAAGGCCCGCCGCACGGCCGGGTCGTGGGACTCGAGGGACACCTCCAGCGTATAGTTGGGGAGCGCCCTCTTGAGCTTTCGAAGGTAACTGGCCGAGGCAGGGCCAAAGAGCTCCACGATCACCGGACCGGCGTAGCCCTGGACAGCCTCGAGAAAGCGCTCTGCATACTGCTCACCCGCCTGCCGCAGGTCGCCCAGAATGAAGATCGGCCCGTTGATGAACTCGGCGATGCGCCTCACGTCGCGGGCAAGGCGCTCTGGGCTGCGGAAGGCCGGGCGCGCGCGCCCAAAGGTCTGCCGGAAGGTATAGGCCGACCCTCCGCAGGTCACACACCCCCGCGTGCAGCCCCGCACGCTCAGTGCTGCGGTGATCGGGTAGTCGAGCCAGTTGTGAAACGGCACGTGGCTCAGCAGGTCGCGATAGGTCGCGACGGAGCGGACCACGAAGCCATAGTCGAGCGCCACGTGGTCGAGGTCAGCCGGGACGTAGCTGAGCGGATTGGCCGTCACCGTGCCGTCGCTGGTGCGCCACGCCACATTGGGGACGCCCCTGGGCTCGCGCCCGGCGATGAGGCACTCCATGAGCCGGTGCATGGGCTCTTCGGTCGAATCACCCCGCACGACATAATCGACGTATGGCAGGCGGAGCAACTCCTCATAGTAGTAGGTGGAGGAGAAGCCCCCCAGGATTACAGGGGTATGCGGGTGATGCTGCTTGATCAGCTCGGCGACGGCCAGAGCGCCATGGGCATGGGGCAGCCAGTGAAGGTCGATGCCAAAAGCGGCCGGGTTCAGGCGCCGGATGAGTTGCTCGGCGTCGAAGTGCGGATCGCGCAGCATCCGCAGCGCCAGGTTGATGATCCGGACCCGCCAGCCGCGGCGCTCCAGGTACTCCGCTATCGTCGTAAAGCCGATCGGATACATCTCAAAGACCGGCGTCGAGGGTACCAGATCGCTCACCGGCCCGTACAGGATCGAGTGCTTCCGAAAGTCGTAGACGCTCGGTGCATGAAGCAGAACAAGGTCCAGAGGGCGCATGCGGTGCCAGGCTAGGATCTTCCCGCCCGCACCCGCGTCCCGGGGACCGGGGTCGAGCGGAGAATCTCGTCGACCACTGCGCGCGCGTCCACGTTCTTGATGCGCGCGGCAGGGCTGATGATCACCCGATGGGCGAGGGTCGGCTGGGCGAGGGCCTTGATGTCATCGGGGATGACATAGTCGCGGCCATCCAGGGCGGCCCAGGCGCGGCCGGTTCTGTACAACGCCAATGCCCCCCGCGGGCTGGCCCCAAGGTACACGTCAGGGTGCTTCCGGGAAGCGGTCACGAGCGCGATGATGTACTCCTTGATCAGGTCGTCGACGTGTACCCGCTTGACCTCTTCCTGCATCGCGAGGAGCTCGTCGATGGTGATGACCTGCTCAAGGCTCTCGAGGGGATGGGCGTACTGCTGCGAGTTCAGGATGGCGATCTCGTCCTCGGGGCTGGGATAGCCCAGGTTGATGCGCATGAGGAAGCGGTCGAGCTGGGCCTCGGGGAGGGGAAAGGTCCCTTCGTACTCGATCGGGTTCTGCGTCGCCATGACCAGGAAGGGCCGCGGCAAGGGATAGGTCACGCCGTCGACGGTGACCTGCCGCTCCTCCATGCATTCGAGAAGCGCCGACTGGGTCTTGGGTGTCGCGCGGTTGATCTCGTCGGTGAGGACGATCTGGGCCATCACCGGCCCCGGCCGGAACTCGAACTCGCGCGTCTTCTGGTTGAAAACGGAGACCCCGGTGACGTCGCTCGGGAGGAGGTCCGGGGTGAACTGGATGCGACGGAAGGTGCCTCCGACCGACCTGGCTATCGCCTTGGCGAGGACGGTCTTGCCAACCCCGGGCACGTCCTCGATCAGAATGTGTCCCTGGCAGAGCAGGGCGGTAAAGGCCAGCGAGACCTCGTGGTGCTTGCCGAGAATGACCTTCTCGACGTTGGCGATGACGCGTGCGGCGGCTTGTGCGAGGTCGCTCATTGATGGCTCCTTCGTTCATGAAGGAATGCAGAAAAAGCCCGCCGCAGAGGTCTTCAGCGGGCCCAGGCATAAGATACATGAGACGGTGCCAAAAGTCAAGGTATACCGACGTGCATCTGACAGGTACGGTCCCGCGCAGCGGCGCGGGCGACCAGGGCTGCAGCGCCGAGGAGGCCACCTTCGTCAATGGCCGCTGCACGGACGATCTCGACGCGGTCGACCAGCATGGGGAAGGCGTGTCGGCGGAAGGACTCTCTGACCGGTGCAAGTAGTTGCTCGCCCGCTTTGGCCACCCCACCACCGAGGATGACGCGCGCCGGGTCGAGGATGCTGCAGAGCATGGCGATCCCGAGGCCGAGGTCGGTCGCGACCGCGGCGATGACGCTCTGTGCAACCTCGTCGCCCCCACGCGCCGCCCGGAAGACAAGCTCTGCCGTGATGCTCTGCGGGTCGCCTTCGGCGAGGGCCAGGAGCTCCGAGCCTGCGCCCGAGGCGAGGGCCTCCCGGGCGCGGCGCGCGATCGAGAGCCCGGAGGCGAGGGCCTCCAGGCAGCCGTAGTTGCCGCAGGTACAGAGCGGGCCATCAGGTCGCACGACCATGTGTCCGACCTCGCCCGCAAGGCCACGGTGTCCCCTCCAGAGCTCCCCGCCGAGGATGACCCCCCCGCCAATCCCTGTGCTGATGGTCATATAGACCAAGTCCACTGCGCCGCGCCCGGCACCATAGAGGAGCTCGCCAAGGGCCACGGCGTTGGCATCGTTTTCGACGAGCACGGGCAGCCCCAGTCGGTGTGAGAGGCGGCTTGCGAGAGGCAGGCCGTCCCATCCAGGGACGTGGTGCGACTGCAGCACCGTGCCGGTAGCGGCCTCGACCGGCCCCCCAAAGCTGACTCCGGCGCCGGTCAGCCTCACGCCTTGGGGCATGGCCGCAAGCAGGCCGTCGACCAGCTCCAGCATGTCTGCGATCTGTCCCTCTGCGCCGCTCGCTTCCCCGGTGCGACATCGCGCCTGTTGGATCACGTGGCCGGATCGCCAGTCCACGATACCGGCTGCCAGCTTGGTTCCACCAAAGTCAAGGGCGAGGCAGAGATCGCCTCCGGTCACGTCAGACACTCCCCACTCCTTTCGGTGTGCAGGGTCCGTACCGATGCAGTGGCTGAGCCGGGGCATGGCGCCCCCTTTCTGCCCAAACGGGTGCGGAACGGCCACCCGGCCTGCGCGGGCCCGGCGTCAAATCGGTAACAGCCAGTGCCGGAGCAGGCTGAGAGCTACCAGCTCTGTGAGGGCGGCCAGCAGGGCAAGGCCGACAAGCGGCAGGGCCTCCTGAAGACCTGCGAGTGTGCCCTCTCGGCGCAGAAGGGTGGCAAGGACCATGGCATTGAGGAGCGTGAACAGCGCCACGAGGCCTGGAATGCTCAGGAGCCCTGCCGCGGCAAGCGCGGTTGGCACGCCTTGGACGACCAGCGCCACGATGGCCAGCAGCACGAGGATGCACACGGCCATCTCGGCGCCGCGGATCACACGCTCGCGGCGCGGCTCGCGCCAGAGCGTAAACGCCGCGACGGGCCAGACGATGAGTGCCAGACCAAGCCCCTGGAGGCCCCCGGTCAGCAGGCGGGAGGCATTGTTGGGCACGTACAGATGTGGCATCCCCAGGAATGCGAGATAAGAGTTCAGCCCATCGGTGGCCCAGGCTACGAAGAATGTGCCGAGCAGGGCAAGGATTCGCCAGGATGGCAGAAGGCTGGCCCGCGTGCGCCGCAGGAGAGCGATGGCTACCATGGCGCACAGCGCCCCGAGATAGGTGCCGGTGCAGCGCGCACAGAGCGGGAGGCCCGTGCCGCCCAGGTGCAACGAACGCTCGGGAAGCTGGTGGCACACGCCGCCACCGAGGAAGCGCAGTATCTCAAAGAGCCGGAAGATAGACATGGACCATTGCACCCGTCCCCGAGGGCGGTCGGTGCTGGCATGCCAGCCTTCAGCCCCGCCCCGGGTATCAGCCATAGCGTCCGCATTGTACAGGCCGTGGGCCGGGGGTCAAATGGCGCAGCCACGTTTGACAGGCCCGTCCGCACTTCATATAATGTAGCAACCAGCCACCGGCTGGTGGTACGGGCGAATAGCTCAGCTGGGATGAGCGCTTCCCTTACAAGGAAGAGGTCACAGGTTCGAGCCCTGTTTCGCCCACCTGCGCGAAGGCTTCGGCTATTACCACGGCTGGGGCCTTCTTATTGTGGGGAGCCTCATGCCAGTTCCGCAGGGGCTCGGCAGCTTTCAGCCTGTTCGCACAAGCACGGTGTTGCCTCTTTCGCTGCGCCTGGGTCAGGCCGGCGAGTGCCTCCCGGTTGCCTGCCCTGCGCCTGCTGAAGCGGCCCTCATCGTCTGTCCCACGAACGGGCGGTGGATGACCTAACGCCTGACCACGAGGAGGTTACTTTTGGTCGCGGTGCGGCGGACAGCACAGACGCAGACTGAGGCGTACTGGCGACGCGATTTCAAAGTCCGGCCCGAGGATATTGAGGCCGTCTACGATCGTATACTTGAGGATGGTCAACCGCGTACCCTGGACGAGCTTGCCCGGGAGGTCATGGAGCGGCACTGCCGCCGGGAGGCGGAGGCCCGCGAGCCAGGGGAAGCGGTGCCCTACAGGCCCAGAGAGCATTACTCCGTGGGCCAGCAGCTCTATTTTCCGCATCTCGGGTACCTTTCAGGGCAGGTCGTGGGGGTGCGCCCGGGGCAGAACCCGCGATATGGTGACTTTACGGTCATCAGCGTGGCCATCGAGGGGCAGGAGGGGGTCCGCGAGTTTGCGGCCGACTTTGCGCCGCCCCATATCCTCAACGAGTACGAGGAGGCGACCGGTCCGCAGGACGGGCAGCTCTCGCCGGAGGAGCTGTACGAGCGGTATGGCGATGCGGTGCGCAACGCGCTGCGAGAGGCGCTCGAGCAGAACAGCGAGTTCGTGTCGCAGGATGAGCAGTGGTTCCTGCGCGGGCTCTTGCCGGAGGTACACGTCGGCTATCTGAACCTCGCCGAAGCCGTGATCGATGTCGCCGGCCACCCGCTCTCGGCGGAGGAGATTCTGCAGCAGCTCGATCTGGCTCCCGAAGCGAGGCCGCAGGCCCGCGTCTTTGCCCTCAACCTCGCCCTCGAGGGGGATGACCGGTTCGACAATGTCGGCACCCCGGGGCAGCCTCGCTGGTTCCTGTACAACCTCGAGCCGCAGGCCGTCGCGGCGCGGCCCGAGGTTCTGTATGTCCAGTCGCCGGCCCGTGGCGGTGAGTGGCTGCATCGGGAGTCGCTGGAGATCGCGCAGGAGATCGGCGACGAGCTGGACGAGCTTCCGGGCGAACAGGTCCCCGTGTTCTCTCCCGAGACCGGCCGGGCGAGCGTGGTGCTCAACTTCCCGCACCGACAGGCAGGCACCTTCCCGCTGACCCGCGAGATGCTGGCGCTGTTTCCGAGCGGCGAGTACACGCGCATCCCCATCCACATCGTGGATAGCAGGACCGACAGCCGCTGGATGGGCTGGGTGCTACCCGAAGAGCGCTACGGCTGGGGCCTCGGGGAGTGGTACAGGCGCGAGGAGATCCCGGCCGGCGCGACGGTCGACTTTTTGATGACCCGGGACCCGTATACGGTGGCCGTGCAGTGCGATGTACGGTCGCGGCGATCTGAGTGGGTGCGGGTGCCGCATGTGGAGAACGCACGGCTGACGTTCGAGATCCGCAAGCGAGCCTATACCTGCCGATACGACCGCAACCTTCTGCTCGGCGAGCCTCTCGAGCCCGAGCGCCTCGACGAGGTGCGCCGGCAGTATCGCCGCGAGAACCAGAGCCTGTTCCAGGTGCTTCTGCGGGTGTTCCCAGAGCTTGCCAAGCTCGGGAGCCAGGGGCTCGTCCACGCCAAGGCGTTGTACGCCGCCGTGAACGTGGTGTGGCGCAGCGGGGCTGTTCCCATCTTTGCCGAGCTGGCCCGCCATGCCTGCTTCGACCCGGTTGGCGATGGAAACTGGGTCTTTGACGAGAGCCTCACCGATGTGGTGTATTCGACACCCGAGGAAATGGAGGCCCGCCCGCGCTCGCGGAGGGTCGATCTGATACGTGACCGGGTGCTGTGTTACGGCAGCCGTCCATAGGAGAGATATCGATGGCCAGATGGCTGCGTCCTACGGTTGATACCAAGTTCCATATCGATCTTGAGTGGTGGCAGAAGCAGAACCGCGATATTCGGATCTACCTGACCCAGTCCCTCTGTGACGAGTGCCGCTCAGCGTACGCCGAGCTGCGCGACCTCGGCGAGGTCGACTGGGTCGACCCCGAGACCGGCGAGGTTCGACGCGAGGATGCGCTTTGGAGCACGCTGCGCACCTGCTGCAGCAGCAAGCCGGGCTATATCAAACCCAACACGCCGATCATCGATAGCATCTTCCTGACCTTCGTGGCCAACGGCAATGAGCCCCTGTCGCCCAGGGAGCTGCACGAGCGCCTCGACCGGCGGCCGGCTGAAACGATCCTGCGCATGCTGACCGCTGGGCAGGTCTACCTGGGTATCCGGCCGGTGAACTAGGCCCTCTGCCCCTCGGCGTGGCCGGGGGCAATCGTGGTGATGGTCGGCCCCGCAGGCTCCATGAGCCTGCGGGGCTTTTTCTCAGGCGCGCGGCGCCCCCTCCTCGCATGATGGATCGCACGCCGGGGGCTGCGCCGTCAAGACCCTAAAGGGCGCTATGCCTGCGCCTCCCGCACCAAGAAGCGCTCCAGCACGTCCTCCAGGGTAGGGCGACCGATCTCTTGCAGCTCGTACCGCACCCGCTCGGCGGGCTTGCTCAGAGCGATGACGCGCCGCAGGTCGACGGGCGTGGCGATGAGGACGAGGTCACAGGGTGTGGCATTGATCGTCTGCTCGAGCTCGCGCAGCTGCGACGGACCGTAGCCCATGGCTGGAAGCAAGGGTCCGATGCTCGGGTACTCCTCGAACGCCTGCCGGATGGAGCCCAGAGCGTAGGGGCGCGGGTCGACCAGCTCGGCAGCCCCAAAGCGCTGCGCGGCGAGGACTCCCGCGCCGTAGGCCATCCCGCCGTGAGTGAGGGTCGGCCCATCCTCGATAACCAGCACGCGTCTGCCCCGGATGGCGGCGGGGTCCTCCACGAAGATCGGGGAGGCGGCCTCGACGATCACGGCGTCCGGGTTGGCGCGCTGCACATTCTCGCGCACGAGCCTCACGTTCTCCGGCGGGGCCGTGTCGACCTTGTTGATGACGATGGCATCGGCCATGCGCAGGTTAGCCTCGCCCGGGTGGTAGGCGAGCTCGTGCCCCGCCCGGTGTGGGTCGGCAACGACGATGTGCAGGTCTGGGCGGTAGAAGGGGAGGTCGTTGTTGCCGCCATCCCAGAGGATCACGTCGCCCTCGGCCTCGGCCTCACGGAGTATGCGCTCATAGTCGACCCCGGCGTATACGACCACGCCCCGCTCGACCAACGGCTCGAACTCTTCCCGTTCCTCTATAGAGTAGGTGCGGGCCTCAAGGTCCTGCAGGGTCTCAAACCGCTGACACACCTGAGCCGACAGGTCACCGTAGGGCATGGGGTGCCGCACGACCACCACCCGTCGGCCAGCCCGGGTGAGGATGCTGGTGACGTGCCGGGTTGTCTGGCTCTTGCCGGCGCCGGTTCGCACTGCGCCAATGGCGACGACGGGCACACGGGCCTCAAGCATCGTTGAGTCGGCACCCATGAGCAAATAGTCGGCCCCAGCGGCCAGCACTGCAGAGGCCCGATGCATGACATAGTCGTGAGGAACGTCGCTGTAGGCAAACACCACGAGGTTGACGCGCTCCCGGCGGATCAGGTCGAGGAGCTGCTCCTCGGGGTAGACGGGGATGCCGTTGGGGTAGAGAGATCCGGCCAGCTCTGGGGGGTAGGTGCGGCCGGCGATGTTGGGTATCTGGGCGGCGGTGAAGGCGACGACCTCGAAGGTGGAATCGTTGCGAAAGCGGACGTTAAAGTTGTGAAAGTCGCGCCCTGCAGCGCCCATGATGATCACTCTGGCGCTCATCAGCGCTCTTGTCAGACCTCCTCTCAGCGCGCTATTTCTTCTCCTTTTGCGAACAGGACGCCGATGGCCACACAGGCCAGCCTGGTCTCGGCCGGGTCAGACCGGGAGCCCAAGGCCAGCGGGGCCCGGGTGCCGACGACCAGCCCGGCCATCTGGCCGCCTGCAAAGTAGGTGATGGCCTTGCACATTGTGTTGGTGGCCTCGAGCGTGGGGCCAACTAGGATCTCGGCCCGGCCCGCAACCTCACCCCCCTTGCCCGCCGCTCTTGCCGCGTTCGGGTCGACGGCCACATCGAGAGTGAAGGGGCCGTCAACGACGGCCCCAAGGGACTCCCACAGCTCACGCATGGCAACCAGCCCGGCGATCTCGCGGGTGACCGGGCGATCCAGCGATGTCGCGTTGGTGCCAGCCAGCAAGGCTACCCTGGGCTGCTCGAGCCCGAGCTTTTTCCCGACCTCGATGGCATTGCGGATGATCTCGGCCTTCTGATTGGCGTCGGGATAGAGTACGACCCCGCCATCCGAGATACACAGCAGCCGTGGGAAGCGAGGTATCTGAAAGACGCCGACGTGGGAAACCAGCCGCTCGGTCCGCAGCCCGAGCTCACGGTCCAACGCTGCATGCAAGAAGACCGTGCTCGATACGAACCCCTTGATCGCGACCTGGGCCTGGCCGGACCGCACCAGTTGCATCGTCGCCCGCGCAACCTCGTCGGCGCTGGTGCGGTGCACCACCTGACAGCCGCTCAGGTCCACGTCACCTTCGCGGGCGAGGGCACCGATGCGGCGCTCGTCGCCCACGAGAATGGGCTGGGCGAGGCCCAGGGAGCAGCAGGCCGCCGCCGCCTCCAGCACCTCGGTCTCCTCGCCGCCAGCGATGGCGATCGACAGGGTTGGCGGACGACGAGCGGCGTCGAGCAGGTCTGCAAAGCTGCGCAAGGCAGGCATGGCGTCTCCCTTGACCCCCTGCCACCGTAAGCTACTTGCCGGCTATCTTTACCAGCAAGATCCCGACCTCGTAGAGCAGTATCAGGGGAACCATCACGATGACCATGTTGACCGGATCGGGTGTGGGCGTTACAACCGCTGCAATGACGGCAGCGAGCACGATCCAGAATCTGCGAAAGTTGCTGAGCGCCTTCGAGGTCACGAGGTTGAGCTTGGCCAGGAAGAACATGACCAACGGCAGCTCAAAGATGACCCCGACCCAGAACATGACGGTCGTGACAAAACCGATGTACTTCTCGATGGTCCAGAGTGGCGTGATGATGTTGGCACCAAAGCTGGCCAGGAAGCGCACCGCTGCTGGCAGCATCACCAACCCCGCGAAGGCGAGGCCGGCGATGAATGATAGCGTGCCACCCGGAAGGAGCAGGTACAGGTATCGCTTTTCCTGTGGAGTCAGGGCCGGGAGCAGGTAGCGCACGATCTCGTAGAGGATCACCGGCATTGCCAGTGCGACGCCGCAGATGAGGGCCACGCGGAAGTAGACGACAAACCCCTCGGTCGGGCCCTGGGCGACCAGCACGTGTTGCTCCATCGGCTTTTTCAGTACGAGCAGCACGCGCTCGGTGAAGATGAGGCTGAACGCAGTGCTGATGACCAGGGCGATGGCGATGACGATCAGCCGGTCGCGCAGCTCTTCGAGGTGCTCGACAATCGTCAGCTTGACATCGCCGGGAACTTCCTGGCTGCTCATCCTGCGCTCGTCCCTTCATCGTCGATGGCCGATCCGAGTCGGAGCCAATTCTCCTCCGCCTCGTCCATAGGTGATGCCTGCCTGGGCGCCTTCTCCGTCGTTGCGGGCTGGGCCTTGGGCTGGGCGGTGATCTCGGCGGAGAGTGCCCTGGCCTCACGCTGCACGGCCTGAGCCTCTGCCTGGGCGGTCTTGGTGACGTCGGTGAGGCTGGCCTGGATATCACTGAGGGGCTGTGTGAGATCGCTGCTGAGCTCTGCGACGCTGCCCTGGAGGTCAGCGGTCAACTCCCGACTGGCCTTCCTAAAGTCGTTCACGGCCCGGCCTATGGCCGCGCCGATCTCCGGCAGCCTGCCGGGGCCAAACACGATGAGGGCGATCACAAGGATCAGCAGCATCTCTGCTGGCCCCACGCCGAAGATCTCCATGGGTTCTTCTCCTCTAGGGCCCGGCTGCGCTAGCTCTCGTGCTGAGCGGTGCCGGCCGAGATCGATAGCGAGGGGAGTTGGGCTACGAGCGCACCGAGGGCGCCATTCACAAAGCGCCGCGAGCTGTCGCTACCGAACAGCTTGGCCAACTCGACCGCCTCATTGATGGCAACTTTGGGAGACGTCTCGCCGCTGAACACTATCTCATAGATGGCGAGGCGCAGGATACTGCGGTCCACGCCCGCAATCTGCTCGACCGGCCACTCGGGGGCAACGCGTGCGATCAGCGAATCGATCTCACTCCGGTGCTCGAGCGTGCCCTTGACGAGGGCGCGGGCGAAGGCCTCGCCTTCAGGCGGCAGCTCCTTATCCGCGAGGCGTTGGCTGACGACCGTTTCTGGGTCGTGGTTCGTCATGTCGATCTCAAAGAGCGCCTGCAGTGCTACAACACGCGCTCGACGTCTGACTCTCACCGCCGGTCTCCCTGCTGGAGCCTCACAGGCTACCTCGATCGTTCTCAGAGCCTGGCAACACGGCGGGCAATGCTCCTGCGTCCGAGGTCGGATGCAGGCCCGTCCCTCGTTAGCTCAGCGTGTCTGGTCAGGAGCCTATGCTGGCCCTCTCGATATCGCGAAAGTAGACATTAACCGCCCGGACAGGCATGCCAACCATGTCATGCACCGCCCGGGTGACCCTGGCCTGGATCTCCCGGCCGAGGGCCGACAGGCTGACATCGGGCTGTGCCACCACATAGACGTCAATGACCACGGCATCTTCGACGACATCGACGCGGACTCCGGCGTTGGGCCCCAGCCCTCCCCAGAGTGACCCGACGCCGCGCACCGGCGCAGGGGACAGGCGGCTGACTCCCGGCACCGATAGCGTGGTCAACCGGGCGATGGTGGCCAGCACCCTCGGGGCGATACGAACCGTGCCCAGCTTTTCATTCATTTCCGGTGCCTCACTTCCCGGGGGTCGCGTCCCCGCGGGGCATCGATAGCCCCACCTACATCGCGAGACCGCCGTCAACGCAGAGGACCTGGCCCGTGATAAAGCTCGCCTCGTCGGAGGCGAGGAAAGCCACGGCACTGGCGATCTCTTCCGGCGTGCCAAAGCGCCCCAATGGCGTCGCCTCGATCGCTCTTGCCTTGAGCTCCTCGGGCAGATCGCGGGTCAGGGCGCTGGGCACAAACCCGGGAGCGACGGCGTTGACGGTGATATTGCGTGAAGCTACCTCTCTTGCCACAGCCTTGGTGAACCCGATCAGGCCCGCTTTGGCCGCAGAGTAGTTGGCCTGCCCGGCATTGCCGGCGATACCGCTCACCGATGTGATGTTGACGATACGCCCGTATCGCTGCTTCATCATCGGACGCAAGCATGCCCTGGTGCAATGGAACGCGCCCTTGAGATTCGTGTCGAGCACCGTGTCCCAGTCCTCAGCCGACATGCGGACAAGCAGGCCATCCCGCGTCGTGCCCGCGTTGTTGACCAGGATGTCGATGCGCCCGAACGCTTCGAGGGCGCGGCGGATCAGCTCCTCCGCCTCCGAAGCGATGCGAACATCGCCCTGCACGGCCTCCGCACGCCCACCCGCAGCCCGGATCTCGCGGACCACCTCCTCGGCGCCGGCAGCGTCGGCCCTGTAGTTCACTGCCACCTGGGCGCCGAGTGCGGCAAGCTTCAGGCAGATTGCCCGGCCAATGCCGCGGGACCCGCCGGTCACGACTGCCGCTTTCCCTGTCAGGTCCACCTCTTCCTCCGCCTCAGGAGTGGGGCATCTGCCGAATCGCGTCTGCCGCCTGCCTCACCCCTGCAAGGTCGCCACAGGGAATGCAGGTGGCCTCGGGGGCGATGCGTCTGACGAGCCCGGTGAGCACGTCCTTGGGGCCGACTTCGATAAAGGTCGAGATGCCCTGGTCGATGATGTACTGGATCGAGGACGTCCAGCGCACAGGCGAGATGAGCTGCGCCTCGAGCTCGGCAGCTACCGCCTCCGCAGAGACCAGCGGACGGGCATCACGGTTGGCGACGACGGGGATACGAGGAGGATGCAGGTCCGCACGGTGTAGCGCTTCTCGGAACCGGGCGGCAGCCGGCTCCATGAGCGGCGAGTGGGCAGCGATGCTCACGGCGAGGGGGACGACACGTCTCGCCCCGCGGGCCCTCGCCAGCTCGGCGGCGACGCGAACCCCTTCCGGCCTGCCTGAGATGACCACCTGCCCGGGTGCGTTGTCGTTGGCCACGACGACGACCTGGCCGGTCTGCGCCGCAGCCTCCCGGCAGATGTCGGAGACCGTCTCCAGATCAAGCCCCAGGATTGCCGCCATGCCGCCGGGGTCCCCATCGCCGGCAGCCTTCATTGCCCGGCCGCGCTCGCTGACGAGCCCAAACCCCGTAGAGAAGGAGAATGCTCCCGCGATCGCCAGCGCGGCGTACTCGCCGACGCTGTGCCCGGCGGCGACGGCCGGTGCGTCGGCAGGGCCTGCGAGGGCCTCCTGTAACGCCGCCCAGCAGGCAAGTGACGTCACGTAAAGGGCCGGTTGTGCGTTGACGGTCTCCGTAAGCTGCTCGGAAGGGCCCTCGAACACCAGCCGGGTAAGCTGGCCCTGCCAGAGATTATCCGCCTCGTCAAAGATGGCCCGTGCCGCGGCGGATGCGTCGTACAGATCGCGTCCCATACCAACGAACTGCGAGCCCTGACCGGGGAAAAGCACTGCGTATCCGGGCATTGGACCTCCGGGTTGCCGGGGCAGCCGTAGCCGAGCGGTCGATCACGCTCGACGGGAAGGACCGTCTAGGTAGACGATCCGCCGCCGGATGCCTTGGTCTTGATCGGTATGATCTGCCGGCCCCGATACATGCCGCAGTTCGGGCAGATGTGGTGAGGCCGATGCATCTCGTGGCACGCCGGGCAAGGAACCAGGTGCACTGGCTGCAGAGCCATATGGCTCCGTCGGCGGGCCGAACGTCCTCTAGATAGCTTGCGCTTTGGTACTGCCGGCATTCTACTCGACTGTTCCTTTCCTGTCTGGCACCGCAGAGCATATCGCGCGAGGGCAGGTGAGCCCGTGGCGCGTTATTCTTCGCCTTCCAGCAACTCGCGCAGGGCCGACCACCGTGGATCGCCTGTGGCGTCCCGGCAGCCACATGGCCCCTCGTTCAGGTTCTGCCCACAGATGGGGCAGAGCCCGGCGCACGCCTCGTCGCACAGCGGATACTGCTCTCGGTGTAAGACGATATACTGCCGCACGACCTCGGTGAGATCGAGCGTGTGGCGCGCATCGATGAGCAGAGCTTCGTCAATGTCGCCAGTCGGAAGCCTCGCCCCCGTCTGAATGTCTACGGTGGGCATGTACTCCTCTTCGAGCTCAAAGTCCACGGGACTGTTGAACTCTTCGGCGCAGCGCCGGCACTCGATAGTGACTACCGTGTGCAGCCTGCCCGTTGCCAGGATGCCGCTGGCGGTACGCGTGAGCTTGAGGTGGCCTGTCAGCGGCTCTATGGCTCTCACGTCCTCGTCGAGGTCGTGTAGCTCCTCATCGAGGTCGTACTCTCGGCGGGCCCCAACCGGCGCTTTTAGCAGTTGGGCAACATTGTACCTCATGGCCTGCATCCTCACAGGGACCGCCGCGCAACACCGCCTGCTGCAGCCGGCGATTCCCCGATTATAGACATCACCGGAGCCAATGTCAAAGAGCCATCGCCCTGTGTTTCCCCTAGCCCGTGCCCTCGGGGGACCTTGCTGTCGGGTTGGGCGAGGTGCCGTGCTCCTGTGTCGGGCGCCGACGCTGCTCGAGGGCCGCCAGGCCGTTGGCGACAGTCCGCTGCACGGCGGCGAGCTCGTCGCTCAAGCGCAGAAGCACCTCTCTGGCATAGTCGTCGGCCCCCTGTCGGATGGCCCTGGCCTGACGCTCCGCCTCGGCCAGGATGCGCTCAGCACCTTCCTGCGCCTGTCGTCGCAACTCGTGCTCGGCGACCAGCCGCGCCGCATCCTCCCGTGCCTTGCTGATGATCCTTGCTGCCTCCTCCTGCGCCTCGGCGATCACTTTTTCCCGCTCCTGCTGCAGGCGTCGCGCCTGCTTGATCTCCTCAGGGAGCGAGATGCGCATCTGGTCGATGATGTCGAGGAACACCGTCTCGCTGACGACGACAGCCGACGAGAACGGGATGCGGCGCCCCTTCTCGATAAGGGCCTCAAGCCTGTCTACCAGACGCAGGATGTCGATGGCCATCACCCCCTAGTTCGGCTCAGCTTCCTCGCTCCAGAAGCTCAAGACCCTCTCCCGGAGGGCGGCATGGGCCGGCTGTGCGAGGTCGGGATCGGACTCGAAAAGCGCGCGCGCCACTCGCCGCGCGTCCTCCAGGATGCGGCCGTCGGAAAGCGTGGCCACCTTGAGATCGGGCAACCCGCTCTGGCGGGTGCCAAAGAACTCGCCCGGGCCGCGAAGGCGCAGGTCCTCCTCGGCGAGTGCAAAGCCGTCGTGCGTCCTGGCGACGATGGCCAGGCGGTCCATGGCCTCCTGCGCTGACGAGTCGGAGATGAGCAGGCAGTAGGACTGGGCCTCGCCCCGGCCGACGCGCCCACGGAACTGGTGCAGCTGGGCCAGGCCGAAGCGGTTGGCCCCCTCGATCAACATGACTGTCGCGTTGGGGACGTCAATGCCTACCTCGACCACTGCCGTGGACACGAGTATGTCGTACTCGCCATTGCGGAAGGCACCCATCACGGCGTCCTTCTCGTCCGCCTTCATGCGGCCGTGGAGCAGCGCCAATCGCAGGTCGGGGAACACTTCCTCCTGCAACCGCTCGTACTCCTCGGTCGCCGCCTTGGCCTCCATCTTGTCCGTCTCCTCGATCAGCGGGCATATGATGAAGGCCTGGTGCCCCTTCTCGACCTGCGCGCGCACAAACTGATAGGCTCGCTCGCGCTCGCGCGGTGCGATCAGGTGCGTGATGACCCGCTGACGATTGGGCGGGAGCTCGTCGATGACCGACAGGTCCAGGTCCCCATAGATCGTGAGGGCAAGGGTGCGGGGGATGGGCGTTGCCGTCATCACCAGGAGGTGTGGGACGACCTCCGAGTCTCCCTTCTGGCGGAGGCTGGCCCTCTGCTGGACGCCGAAACGATGCTGCTCGTCCACGATCACCAGGCCGAGTTGGCGGAACTGCACTGCCTCCTGAATCAAGGCGTGGGTTCCGACCACGATATCCAGCTCGCCGGCCGCGATTGCCTCGCGTATCTCGGCCTTCTCGCGGGCGCGCAGGCTGCCAGTGAGCAGGGCCACGCGGACGGGCTCTTCCCGGCCGCCATCTCGAGCCAGTGTCAGCTCGTCGATCAGGCGGCAGATAGTTTCGAAATGCTGGGTGGCCAGGATCTCCGTCGGTGCCATCAGGGCTGCCTGCTGTCCGCTCGCGACTACCTGGAGCATGGCGGCGACGGCGACCACGGTTTTGCCCGAGCCCACATCGCCCTGTAGCAGGCGGCTCATGGGCGTGGCTTTGGCCAGATCGGCGGAGATCTGCTGCCAGGCCCGCTCCTGTGCAGCAGTGAGGCGGAAGGGCAGCCCCGCGAAGAACTGCTCCACAGCCGGGCTCGGAGGGGCGGGCCGGCCGGAGCGGCTGCGCCAGGCATGTCGCTTGCGGAGCACGCCAAGCTGCACGAGGAGGAACTCTTCGAAGCAGAGCCGGCGGCGCGCCTGGTCGATCTCGGCCTGGTGGCGTGGAAAGTGCACCGCCCGCAGCGCCGACGCCAGGTCCAGCAACCCCTCCTGGCTGCGCAGGGCAGCGGGAAGAGGATCAGCTACCTGGCTCACGTACCCGTCAAGCGTCGTCTTGATGAGCCGGCGGAGCCACCGGTCGCTGATTCCCTCAGTCAGCGGGTAGACCGGCACCAGCCGGCCGGTGTGCAGTTGCTCGCGCTCGAGGGGCTCCCATGTTGGCGACTGGAAGGTCAGCCGGCCGAGGTACTCCTCAACGCGGCCGCTGAGTACGATCTCGCGGCCTGGCCGGAGGCGACTCGCCAGATAGGGCTGGTTGAACCAGGTGACCTCGATGGTGCCGCTGCGGTCGGCGACGATGCAGGTGGTGATGTGCAGGCCGTTGCGGGCCTGGCGGGTCTTGGTGTCCCACACTGTGCCGACGAGGGTTACCTCCTCGCCATAGCGGAGCTGGTCGATGCGCTTGAGCCGGGAGTAGTCGTCGTAGCGCCGCGGCAGGTGGAAGAGCAGATCACGCACCGTGCGGATGTTCAGGCGCTCCAGGCGCCTTGCGTAGGTGGCGCTCACCCCCGCGAGGCTGGTGACAGGCTGCTCCAGGGAAGGCGGCGGGGCGCTCTTGGAGGCGGCGGCGGGCTGGCTTTGGCTGTGGGGTTCCGGTGGCTGCTCCCGCAAGGGCTGCTCCGAGGCTGGTGCAGCCACTGAGACGCAGAGCTCCTGTGCCCTGGCCAGGGCCTGCAGGGCCTGGGCAACGGCCTGCGCCCGGCTTGTGCGCTCCTGCTGGCCATAGCCTTCGAGGAGAGAGGCGATGGTGTGCACCAGCTCCGAGAGCTCGGCACTCTGGGCGGCACTCTGAGCCTCTCTTATCCAGAAGGGAAGGAACTTGCCCAGGCCTCCGATCACAACCCGGTCCGGGCATCCCTGCTCCCGCTCCATGGTAAGGATGCGAGCCAGCTTGTCAAAGGTCGATCTCATGAACGCACAATCCTTAGAAAGAGCCGTGGAGGCCGCGGCGAGCCGCCTCAAAGGGTGCCAGAGTACAGGCAGGCAAGGCCGGCGGCGCCGGGGCCCGCGTGGGCCGTAATGACTGCGCCTGCCTCGCCAAGCACCATCTGCTCGCGGGGGAGGAAATCCTGCAGGCGCTCTTCAAGATACTGTGCCGCCTGCGGTGCGCCCGCGTGGAGGATGGCCACATGCTCCAGCCTGCCCGCCTCTGTCGCCAGAGCGATCAGGCGGTCCAGGCCGCGGCCAAAAGAGCGCACCTTTTCCGCCAGCACAACCTCCCCCTCGCTGACGATGGCGATCGGCTTGATCGCCAGCAGATTGCCCAGCAGGCTCCTTGCCCAACTCACCCGGCCGCTCCGCTGCAAGAAGTGCAGATCATCGATCAGAGCGTAGAGGCGCAGCCGCGGCAGCATGTCCTGTATGAGCTGCAGGATGTCGGTACGAGACCGCCCCTCCCTGGCCGCCTCGGCGGCGTGCACGGCCACCCAGCCCGAGCACATGGTGACCTGCCGCGTGTCTATCACGCTGATCCTCTCCGGATCCACCTCCCGCGCAGCCATGCAGGCGGTGCTGTACACGCCGCTGAGCCGAGAGGCGAGGTGGATCGAGACAATCGGCCTCCCATCGCGCAGCAGACGCTGATAGACCTCGGCAAAGACGCCAACGGCCGGCTGCGAGGTCGTGGCCCGCTCGCCGCTTCGCAGGCGCCGGTAGAGCTCGTGGCGTGCGATGTCCATGCCTTCGCGGAAGGTCTCGCTGCCAAAGTGAATCTGGCACGGAATGACTGTGATGTCAAGGCGGCGGGCTAGCTCGGGCGGCAGGTCGGAGGTGCTATCGGTGACGATGTGGAGTGCGCTGCTATTCATCCCATGCCCTCGTAGACGGCCACTCCGAGTGCCGAGTTACCCACATAGGTGGCGACGGAGGCCGGGTAGAAAGCTGTCTCTACCTCCTGCTCGGGCATCTCCTCGTTGATCAGCGTCGCGAGCTCGATGCTCTCCGGCATGGGTTTGCCCTGGAGAATAGCGAGGCGCTCCACACGCGGAAACTCGACCACGAACTGGAAGAGCCGCTCGACTGCGCCGCCCCGTGCCCTGGAGCGCTCCAGCACCGCGATCTCGCCCTCCTCGATCACCAGCAATGGCTTGACAGAAGGCGAGACCGGCGTGATCGACGGCGCACGCGGACCGAGGCCGCTCCGCTCCAACTGCTCCAGGCTCTCAACGAAAAAGGCCACGTACATGTGCGGAATCATGGCACGGACGAGGCGCACGACCTCTCGCGTATCGACGCCCGCAGCGACCGCTTCTGCCGCGGCCTTTGCGAGCCAGGCAAGGGGCGTGGCCACGAGCCGTGAATCCACAAGGGTCACGCGTGTCCGCCCAAGGAACGTCTGTGCGGCCTGCCGGGCCACTCCGAGGGTCCTTCCGAGCCGCGAGGACAGATGTATGCCGATGATCTCCTCCGATTCCTTGCCAAGCTGGCGGAACAGATCGTGGAACTCGCGCAGCGAAGGGGGAGAGGTGGTCGGCACGATCGTGTCGCTGCTCACCAGCTGGTAGAACTCGGAGAGTGAGAGATCGATGCCCTCGTGATAGGTACGGCCGCCAATCTCGATGTGGATGGGTATCACATGAATACCGAACCTGCTGGCCTCTTCAGGGGTCAGGCCAGAGGCGCTATCCGTAACAATACTCGTGCGCCCCATGGGTCAGAATACTCCTTTGGGCAGCCGGCTCACGCTACTCCGCAGACACGATGTACTTGTAGTGGGGCTGTCCTCCGTCGATCAGCTCCACATCCTGAGCCGGGAAGCGCTGCTTGATGCTCGCGGCGAACGCATCAGCCTCGGACCGGGCCGAGTCTGCGCCATAGTAGATGGTGATGACCTCCATCCTTTCGGCGTGTATCCGCTCCAGAATGCTGATCGCGACCTCTGCACAGTCCTGCCCTGTTGCGCAGAGCTCGTCGTTCAACAGGCCGATCACGTCGCCCTGGGCGACGCCGAGCCCGTTCACCCGCGCAGCTCGCACCGCGTGGGTGATCTCGATCGTCTGGACGGTGCTGGCGGCCTCCTCCATGGCGCGCAGGTTGGCGTCCAGATCGGCCTGGTAGTTCAGGGCCAGCAGGGCGCTGATCCCCTGTGGGATCGTCCGGGTCGGCACGACGGCTACCTGACGGGCGCCATCGCTTCGGCTCTCGGCGAGGCTCTTGGCCTGCTGGGCGGCCAGTATCACATTGGCGTTGTTGGGCAGCACGATGACCTGCTCATTGGGCAGCGAGGCGATGGCGCTGAGCAGCTCCTCGGTGCTGGGGTTCATCGTCTGGCCGCCGGACACAACGGCGCTGACACCGAGGCTCTCGAACACACGCTGGAGCCCGACGCCCGGCACTACTGCGACGATACCGATGCCCGCCGGTGCAGGCACGGTCGCTGCGGGGCGGGCCATACGCGACATGTAGGCTTCGTGCTGCAGCTGCATGTTCTCGACGACGACATCCTCGAGGATGGCCAGAGAGCAGCCGTAGTCGATGATCTGGCCCGGCCGCTGCGAGTGCACATGCACCTTGATCGTCTCTTCGTCACCGACGACGAGCACGGAGTCACCCATGGTCGAGATCGCCTCGCGGATGGCCTCGACATCCATGCCCCTGCCGCGCATGATGAACTGCACGTCGTATCCATACTCTCCGGAGGGGACCTCGACCTTCACCCTCCCCGCTTCCGTCGTCGTCACACCCGCCTCCAGTACCATCTCCCCGGCCAGGAAGCGCTGCGCGCCCTGAAGCAGGAGCACCAGTCCCTGGCCACCGGCGTCGACGACGCCGGCCTCTCTGAGCACCGGTAGCAAGCTCGGCGTCCGGGCGAGGGAGCGCTCTGCCTCCTCGGTGGCCCGCCGGAGGACCGTCTCGATGTCGTGGCCGTCCTGGGCGGCCGCCTCGAGCGCGGCCTCGGCTGACTCGCGGATCACGGTCAGCATAGTGCCCTCGACGGGCCGCAGCACACCTTTGTACGCTGTCGCGGCGCCCTCCTTGAGGGCCCGGGCAAGGTCCGCGCCATCGAAGGCATCCTTCTTATCCAGAGCACGAGCAATGCCACGCAGTATCTGCGAGAGGATGACGCCCGAGTTGCCGCGTGCTCCCATAAGCGCGCCGTGCGCCACTGCCTGGAGGATCTCTCCGGCCGAGTCGCCCTGCACGTGCGAGGCCTCTTCCAGGGCGGCTCGGACGGTGAGCTGCATGTTCGTGCCGGTGTCTCCGTCCGGCACGGGGTATACATTCAGTGAGTTCACCAGGTCGGTGTGCGCCTCAAGCCACCGCGCGCTGGACTGGAGCGCCAGCCTCAGGGTGCGCCCGGAGCAGCGCTGGCTGCGGTCGTGCCTGTCAGAGGCCTGTTCGGTCATGCCGGGTGAGGGGTGTTCGGGTGCCAATCGCTGGAGTACCTCCTGGCCTGCCTGAGAGTAACCGGTCAAGTGTTGGAGACTCGCAGGTCCTGCACGTGCACATTCACTTCCTGGATCGGCCTGCCGAGGGCGCGCTCGAGCCGGAACTTGACCGTCTCCATGATATTGTGTGCTACTTCTGAGATACGGGTGCCATACTCGATGACGACGTAGAGGTCCACCACGATCGCGCCATCGCGCAGCCGAACCTCAACGCCACGGTGTGTCGCGTCGCGCTGCAGGATCTCAACGAGGCCATCCCTCAGGGTGCCGGCAGCCGCCAGCCCCACCACGCCATAACAGCCGAGGACCGCCTCGCTCGCGAGGCTGGCCACGGCCAGGGGAGAGACCTCTATCTTTCCCAGGTAGCTCTCGGTCGCCATACGCTCACCTCATGTGGTGGGTCGCCGCTCCAAGCCGTTTGCACAAACGCTTCGCTCATGGTAGAATGTTGGACTTGCTGGCGCTCTGTACCGCCAGATGATCCGTTGCTCACCATGAGGGGGTTACGATGGCGCATCGATGTGCCCTCTGTGGCAAGGCTCGGCCACAGTTCGGGAACAATGTCAGCTTTTCACAGCGCCACACCAAGCGGCGCTGGAAGCCAAACATCCAGCACGTGACCATTCGCCGCGGAGACCGCCTAGTCCGGGCAAAGGTCTGCACGCGCTGTCTGCGCACGCTGGCGAAGGCGGGCTGATTCTCCGCCCGCGAGGGGCCCGGCCCGTGGTTACCTGCCAGAGCACGGGGCGGGCTCCCACGATGGCCTTCCGACTGGGGCCGGCTTGAGCGAGAGCCGGCCTCATTGGTTGCCCTCAGTTGCCAGGTGCCGCAGGCGAGCGAGGGCCTTTGCGATCCCCTCCGGCGCCTCAAACACGGCGGCCCCTGCGACCAGGACGTTCGCCCCCGCTGCCACAACCCGACCGATGGTATCGGGGTTGATGCCCCCGTCTACCTCTATGTCGCAATCCAACCCCCGCTGGTCTAGCATCGCCCGGAGGCGGGCGATCTTGTCCAGTGTGCTTTCGACAAGCGCCTGCCCCCCGAAACCGGGGTCCACGGTCATCACCAGGACCGTGTCCACCTCCGGGGCGATCTCTTCGATGTGACATAACGGCGTGGCGGGATTCAACGACACGCCCACGCCCTTTCCGAGCCTGCGCACCGTCTCAACGAGTCGATGCAGGTGCCAGGTCGCCTCGACGTGCACGGTCAGCAGGTCCGCGCCGGCTGCGGCAAAGCGCTCGATAAAGTCCTCCGGGCGCTCGATCATGAGGTGCACGTGCACAGGCAGGCGCGTGGCCTTGCGTACTGCCCGGACGACCATCGGGCCGACGGTGATGTTGGGCACAAAGTGGCCGTCCATCACATCGACGTGGATCAGGTCGGCCCCTGCGGCCTCGGCCTCCGCGACCTGCTCGCCCAGCCGGGCAAAGTCTGCCGAGAGGATCGAGGGTGCGAGTCGGATCGGCCGTTGCCTCCAGGCAACCGAAGGCTGCATGGGGCCGCGCGCGTCCGCCTGAAGCTTCTGAACGGAACGGGTTTCGCTAGACGTTGACAACGGTCTGGCACTCCACCGGCGCGCTGCGTAGCTGGCCGCACCCCGCCTGGATGTCGGCCCCGCGGCTCAGACGCAACGTCGCATTGATTCCCCGATGCCTGAGCCTGGCCTCAAAAGCCAGGATGCGCTCGCGGGGCGAGGGCCTGCACGGCAGGTCAGGAACCGGGTTCACCGGGATCAGATTGACGTGGCACAGGAGGCCGTGCAGCAGGCTGGCGAGGGCGTCTGCCTGGGCGAGCGTGTCGTTCACGCCGTCGATCATGGCGTACTCAAAGGTGACGCGCCGCCGAGTCTTTTCAGTGTAGTTGCGGCAGGCCCCGATCAGCACCGCCAGCGGGTACCGCTGGTTCACGGGAACGAGGCGGCTGCGCAGCTCGTCGTCCGGGGCGTGCAGCGAAACGGCCAGGCCAACGCCGGGCGCTTCCTGAGCCAGGCGCTCGATACCAGGCACGATGCCGACGGTCGAGAGCGTGATGCGACGCGCCCCGAGGTTCATGCCCGCGGGATCGTTCAGCACAGCGATCGACCGCAGCACGGCGTCCATGTTCAGGAATGGCTCGCCCATCCCCATGAAGACCAGGTTGCTGACCGTCTGACCGCTGGCTTTGAGCTGGCGGGCGTAGTAGAGGACCTGGTCCACGATCTCTCCAGCGCTCAGGTTCCGCTGCCAGCCGCCAACTCCGGTCGCGCAGAAGGTGCAGCGGATGGCGCAGCCGACCTGGCTGGAGACACAGACCGTCTGCCGCCCCTCGTAGCACATCAGCACCGTCTCGATGGTGTGGCCGTCGGCGAGCGCGAGGAGGACCTTCTCCGTGCGGCCGTCCTGCGATCGCAGGGTGCGCAGCGGTCTGACGCTGCTGATCGTGAACTCTTCTGCCAGCCTCTTGCGGAGCTCCATGGGAAGGTTGGTCATCTCGCCGGGGTCCGACACCAGGCTCACGTATAGCCAGCGCCAGATCTGGTCGGCGCGATAGCGGGGCTGGCCCCAGGCTACGATGAGAGTCTGGAGCTCCTCCTTACTGACCTCCGTGAGCGCCCTCTTCTGCTCCATCGCCAGTACCTACGTAAGGGACCGGGCCTTCTGAGCCCTGCGCCCGATCTGAAGCCCGGTCCCAGAGGTCAGACCATTCCCCTCCCGTGCGGGCACGCAACGGCGTGCGGGCCCTAGTCCCTCCGCCGCATGCCCGAGAGCAAGAACACGTAGTAGAGCAGCGACATGACCGCCTGCGCCACGGCGGCGACATAGGTCAGGGCTGCAGCAGAGAGCACGCTCCGGACGCCCTGCTCCTCCGCGGTGGATGTGACGAGGCCCGTGGTGCGCAGCGCCTCCAGAGCGCGACGGCTGGCGTTGAGCTCGACCGGCAGGGTGACCAGAGCAAAGACTGCGGCGAGGGCGAAGAAGCCGACCCCGATAAGCGCCAGGTTGAACTGGTCGAGAAGGTAGCCCACGAAGAAGAGGATGGGTCCCAACCAGGAGCCAAAGGTCAGGATGGGCACGAGCCCTGCCCTCAGGCGCAACCCCACATAGTCGGTAGCGTCCTGCGCGGCGTGCCCGACCTCGTGGGCCACGATCCCCAGGGCTGCGACCGAGCCCGAGTTGGCCACGCCAGCGGAGAGCCGCAGGATCTTGCTCCGCGGATCGTAGTGATCGGTCAGCACGCCCGGCGTGCCTTCGATTCCCACGCCGCCGAGCCCGCCCGCGGCGAGCAGATAGCGGGCCGCGTCGTATCCAGTGATGCGACGGGCGTTGGGAATGCGCGAGTACTTGTTATACGATGAGTGCACCTTGTACTGGGCATAGAGGGCGAGCAGCAGGGCAGGCAACCCGAAGATAAAGTACAGCAGATTATAGTAACCCAAAAAGAGCGGCATAGTACGGACCTCCCTCTGCACCAACACCGTGCAGTCGGTGAAGTATACTACAAGCAGAGTCGTCTGTAAAGTCTCAGGCGCTTTCGGCCATCTCGGCGCGCCAGGCGGCCATGAGCTCGCGCACGCTCTCGCAGACCCAGGTCGGGCAGATGTGGCAATCGGGCCCCGGGGGCTCATGCGTCACCCCCGAGAGCACCAGGATGGTCGGCAGGCCAAGCTGCTGGCCGCCGAGGATGTCGGTCTCCAGACGGTCCCCGAGGATAGCGGTGCGCTCCCGAGGCTGGCCGAGGCGGGAGATCGCCATCTCGAGCATGGGGGGCTCTGGCTTGCCGATGATGCGTGGGGTCACATCCGTCGCGGCGACCAGCGCTGCGACAATGGCCCCGGCCCCCGGTATCTGCCCTGCCTCCGTCGGCAGGGTGCGGTCGGGGTTGGTTGCGACGAATGCCGCGCCTGCGCGGATGGCCAGCGTGGCGTCGCGGAGCCTGCCGTAGGTGAGCTGGCGGTCGAGGCCCACCACGACCACGTCGGGCTCTCTCTCCGTCACGTGCAGGCCCTGCTCGCGGATGGCACTCTCCAGTCCGCTCTCGCCGACAATGAAAACCCTCGCGCCAAGGCCATAGTTGCGCGCGAGGAACTCGGCTGTGGCTGCGGCGGAGGTGAGGATGCGGCTGGCCGGCACCCTGATGCCCATGGCCGCCAGGCGCCTCTCGTAGGCAGCGGCGTCGAGCGTCGAGTTGTTGGTGAGGAGCACGAAGGGGAAGGACCGGTCCGTGAGCCATGAGAGGAACTCGGCAGCTCCTGGCACGGCCGTGTTCCCTCTGTAAAGCACACCGTCCATGTCGATGATGATAGCCCGCAAGTCGCGCAGAGTAGTCATAGTCGGTTCCTGCCATCCTCCAGTCGTCTGAGCCGCTCGAGGTCCTCCTGCGTATCGACATCCTCAAAGGGAAGGGGGTCGTCGAACTGCAGGAGCTCGCCTCGGGTCGCGTATCGGTCCCTGATCTGCCGCCCGCCCGCATCGCCCTGCAGGGCGCTCAGCTCGTCAAAGAGCTCGCGGGAGAAGAGTGTCGGAGAGCGCGGTTGGCCGCGACAGAGCGGCACGATCAGCGGGGCTCCCGTCAGGGCCTGCCTCGAAAGGAGCGCATCCAGCTCACGCGCTCCGAGGAGCGGCTGGTCAGCATTGACAAAAGCCACGGCCGCTACCCGATCGGCCACGGTCCTGAGGCCTGTGCGGATGGAGCTGGCCACGCCTTCCTCCCACCCCATGTTGACGACGCATTGCAGGTGCGGCGAGGCGTCCGCTGAGAGAAGGGGGGCCAGCCGCTCGGCGCCGCTTCCAAGCACGACGACAACCTCCGTCGCCAATGAAGAGAGGGCTGCCGTCACGACGCGTGTGAGCAGAGTCCCGCCCTGCCACAGCTCGGCCTGCTTGGGGCGGCCGAAGCGGCGGCTTTCGCCCGCTGCCAGCACGATTACAGCGCTGGGTTGCCAGCACTCGCAGGCCTGCGGGGACCCAAGCACGGCGCCAACGACAACGCGCGAAATCCGGCCGTGGGCTCGCAGGACCGCCGCAGCAACCCTCCTGCCGGCGGCGCGGCGCTCGGGCGTGTCGGCCTGATTGCATAGGGGTACCACCCGTGCCATCGACGGGACGTTCCGCAGGCCGCCCTCGGGGTGCAGCAACAGGCGGGCCAGCGCAGCCTCCGTGACCACCGCGCCCGGCTGAAGCTCCAGCAGCCCCGCAAGCACCTCGAGCCTGTGTGCGACCTCGGCCGTCAACGGCTGCCCGACCGCCGCGAGGCCGACTACCGGCACGACCAGGGTGGCACAGGGAGGGATGGCTGGCTCGTGCGAGGCCGGCGCCTTCAGCCAGCGTCCGCGCGCCCCGTCCGCCTCGACCAGCACATAGTCGGCGAGCCCGGTGAGCGGCTCAACGTCCCCGCCCGGAAGGCCGATCAGCCGCCGGTCGGGACCTTGCTCTGCTACGACGAAGGCCCGACCCTCGCGCCGCAGGGCGCCGGCCAGGGCTTTCAGCCGCCCTTCGCGTGCCCTGCTGACGATGAGCGGCCAGCCTGCCTCGGGGGGCGGCGGCCACATGTGGGTGGTTGTGGTGGCGATAACGGTGTGCCCTTCGCGCCAGAGCTCGTCGGCCAGGCGGTAGAGGGCGGCCGTCTTCCCTCCCGCACCCACAAAGGCCACAGTCTCGCGGGTGCCAATGCCCAGGCCCTGCGCCAGCCTCACCTTAGCCCTCCGGCCAGCGGGTGCGAGTCAGGGCATCCGGGCCGCCCGCGGTGACGTTCGCCTCAGCGAGCCGGGCTGGGGTAGCATGTTGTGGCGCTGGCGCGGCGTTCGTGATCAGCATGGTGGCCTTCTCGGGGGCAGACCTCTTGTGGCGCCCTGCGGGCGCGGATTATACCATGCCGAAGGGACGCAGGGCAACCTGAGGCCGACTGCAATGCTGGCGAGTGGCGTTCCCGACCTCACCGTTGCGGACGCTGCGGTCCATCCGACCGATCCAAGAGGTCAGAGGATGAGCTCCTCTACGGCGGGTAGCCGGAGGCCTGTCCGCTCCTGCAGCAGAGCGTAGGCAGATCGCAGATGATAGCTGCTCTGAGCCATCAACTGAGTCGCCTCCGGCCGCATGCCGAGGACCTCGGGACCCAGCCGGAAGGACAGCCAGATGGAGAGGACCCGCTTGGCCGCTGCGGCTGCCTCGAAGAAAGCCAGGTCTTCCGTTGGCACGCCCCGCAGGCGCTCGTACGTGCCGAGGATATAGTCGCGGGCCTCGCGGCCAAGGCTTCCCTCGGCAAGGAGGAGGGTCCACGCGAGGTCGAAGCGATAGTCCGTTACGCCGGCCTGCGTCCAGTCGATGACAGACACGGCTCCATCAGGCCTCAGCAGAATGTTCCAGGGGTGAAAGTCGAGGTGTGTGACCGCCGGGAAGGCCGAGCGCACCCGGGAAGCTTCCGTCGCAAGCCAGTCGAGCACGGGGGCAGCCTCCGTGACCCCGAAGCGGTCGAGAAGGCCTCGCGCTTCCTGAGGCCAGCGTTCGACGCAATCCTCCGGCCGAAAGCGATCCGGGCCGGACACAAAGGGCTGCCAGTCAAGCCGATGCAAGTCAGCAAAGAGCAGACAGAAGCGGTTGACGAGGCGCTCCGCCTCCTCTCGGGGGCTCGCGATGAGCACCTGTCCGAGCAGGCGCCCATCCACGCGCTCCATGATGACGACCGGCCTGCCGGCGTCGTCGCGGTCCAGGCAAAACACCTGTGGCACCGGGTACCCCTGCTGGCAGAGCTGACGCATGGCGGCAAACTCGCGCGCAGCCTTGGCTGGCCCTGCTTCGCCGGGATAGATGCGCAGAATCAGACCCTTGCGGTGCAATTCGCCATCCTCCCGGGTCTCCACGTCGAACGACCAGACCTCGCACTCCCACCCGTCGCTGATGGGCCTGAGGTCTGAGATCACCATCTCGGCGCGGTCGCCAAAGGCACGCCGACAGGCCTGGAGCAGGAACCCGGGGAGCTGTTCATCTGACGTCATGGATCATCCTCGCGGCCGGATCTGGACGAAGCGGCCATCCTGAACCTGGAAGATGTAGATCGTCTGCTGGCGCAGATCGCCCTTCTCATCGTAGGAGATGGGGCCGACGAGGGAATCGAAGGAGAGCGTGCGGATGGCGTCCGCCACCTTGCGACCGTCGAGGCTCTTCGCGTGCCTGACGCCCTCCGCCAGCACCGACATGGCCGTATACCCGGCCACGCTGTAGGTCCCGGGGTTGCGGGCCTCGACTTGCTGGTACTCCTTCCACCACTTCTCATCCACGACGGCAGCCGAGTCGGGGGTGACGCCGGAGACGTAGGCACCCTCGGCGGCGGCTCCCGAGCCATCGATGAACTCGTAGAGGAAGCAGCCGTCGGAGGCCATGAACGGCGCCTTCAGGCCCGCCTCGCGCAGCTCGGGCAGGAGGACATAGCCCTCCGTCTCGTATCCAGCAAGGAAGATGGCGTCCGGGTTGAGAGCGACAAGCCGGTCCACGGCAGGCCTGTGGCTGGCCGCAGCCTCCTCGATCTCGATTTCGGCGGCAGGCTCCAGGCCGCGGGCCTGGAGGGCGGCCCGCATCTCCGCTCGGAGGCCGCGACCGTAGCCGTTGTTGGCGTACACAACGGCGATACGCTTCGCGCCAAGCTCGTGGACGATAAAGTCCGCCGCCGCGGGGGCCTGTGCGGCATCGGTCGCATTGACGCGGAAAAAGTTGCGGTACCCCCTGGCGGTGAGCGACACATCGGTCGCCGTCGGAGTGATGACCACGATCGGCAGGTCTTTGTAGACCTCCATGGCGGCGGCCGTCTGATCGCTGTTGTAGTGTCCGATGACCCCCAGCACCGGCTCCCGGCCCACAGCCGACGCGACCTCGGCGGCGATTCGGGCGGCCACCTCGGTATCGGCCTCGTCGTCCAGCTCGACGACGCGGACGCGCCGGCCCAGCAGGCCGCCGGAGCGGTTGAGCCGCTCTGCCATCAGCCGCACGCCACCGACGACGGTCTGCCCGCCCTCGGCCTGCCAGCCCGAGAGTGGGGCAGCGACGTAGACGATGACCTCGCCCTGCAGGCGCGGGCCGCAGGAGAGAAAGCTGGACATAACCAGGACCAGACCCAACAGGCAACTCAGTCTGCGCATGCGGAACACTCCTCCGAGGCTATTCCGGACGCGACCGGTACACATCGTTGATGGCCGAGAGGAGATCGCTGAGGCCGGAGACCTGCTCGCGGATGCTCTCGGCGATCCGCCGCGAGCGGGCAGAATCCACGTCGCTGGCTCTCACCAGCAAGAGCTGGGAGTAGACGGTCGCAAGGGCGGTCAGCGTCGCTTCGAGCTGGATCTCGGCCCGCTCCATTGTGTTCTGTAGCCGCTCGAGGTTCTGCTGCTGGAGGCGCTTGCCGCGGATTGCCTCCTCGATCTCGGAGCGGACCGCCGCGTCTTCCTCCTGTGCCAGCCGCCTCTGGAGGTGCAGGAGGTCGGCCTGCACCCTGCTGCGGTCGTTCCTGATCAGGCTATCGCGCTCGTAAGCGTCTAGCCTTCGCGCGAGGCCAAAGATGTTGCCGATCCACTCGTTGATCCCCGCGGCCGTATCCTGAAGGTGCTCGCGCAGAGGGCCGCTGCGGACCTCTGCCAGTGCCTCGGCGATGCGCTGCCGGTACTCGAGGGCGCGCTCGACCTGGGCACGAAGCGCAGCCGAGCGTACCTCAGAGGGGTTGCACTTTTGGCGGAGCATGTCGGCAACCACCTGCCGGCTGGTTGCCTCATCGCTGAGGCTGGAGAAGACGATCAGCGCCTCGCCGATCACCCCGAGGAGCAGCCAGTACCACCAGCGCCACCAGTAGAAGGGTGTCGGATAGAGGAAAACGAGCACGATGGTCAGCGCGATGGTCAACGCGCTCTCCAGTCGGAAGAAGGCGTGGCTGAGCATCGCGCTGAGCGCACGGCTCCTGAGCTCTCTGTCGAATCCCATTCCCGCCACGTGCCCTCCTCAATCGAGCATCCGGCCGCCGGGCCGCCAGCGATCTAGAAGTAGGTCGAGAGAATCTGATACAGGCGCCGAATGGTTTCCAGGTCGCTCTTCCAGGCGCGGCCTCCGGCAGCCTCAGCGATGCGCTCGAGCGTCTGCATGTCGGCGTCCTTGCCGTAGGCGACACAGAAGATGACTATCGGCGGCCCCTGCTCGTTCCCGAGCCTGATCTGCCCCAGCAGCTGGCCAAGGCCTATGCGGGAGTTGTTCTCCTGCCCGTCGGTCATGACGACGATGGCGTTGATGCGCTCGCGGTCGTTCAGCGTCTGCAGCCTTGTGTAGGCCAGGCTGACGGCGTCGAGAAGGGCGGTCTGGCCGTCCGCATAGAGTGATCGGATCTCGTCTTGCAGGTCCTGCCGGTTCTCGCCCAGCTCCCCAAGGGGCACCTGCACGTGTGCGGCGCTTGAGAAGCGGATCAGGCCGACGCGCTCGGCATCGCCACGGATCTCGCGGAGGAAGACCTCCAGGGCTTCCTGGGCGTCCGTGAGCTTGGCTCCCGCCATACTGCCAGAGGTGTCGACGACGAGATAGATGTTGCCACGCCGCTTGGTGTACCACCAGACGTCGCGCACGACCTCGAGCACCCCTGTCCCCGGTATCTGCAGCGCGGTCCGCGGCTGCAGAGGATCAACTCCGTTCTCAGCCCGGAACGGGGAGTCCGGTCCGCTGAGGGATAGGCTGAGGTCGACCGGGCGGTATCCCGCCTGCAGGATCTGCTTCTGTGCCTCGCCTGAGAGCAGGTAGTCGCGAAAGGCTGCGTAGGCAAGGCGCTGCTCGCTCGTAAGGTCTGGTTGCTCGAGCAGGGCGAGGGGATGGTCCTCCCAAAGTGAACCCTCGGCGGGATACACAGCTACCAGCCTGCCCTTGCCCTGCTGGTTGAAGTAGATGACGAGCTGTTCCTGCACGATGACGGCGTCAAGATAGGATGGGCCACTCTGAAGCATCTGCTGGACCAGGGCCAGCTCACCCTCACCATAGTGACGGACGGTCTTCTCAAGAGCGCCGACATAGTCGAGGGCGCTCTGGGCGAGGACGTCTTCGCGGGTCAGGCCGCGGCTCTTGCCGGCCGCGGCGTAGAACTCGGCCAGGGTGGCGAGCAGGCCGCTGGCCGAGCTGGTGGAGGGATGGCTCCACTTGAACCCTGGATCGCTCTGGGCTCTGGCGAGAAGGTCGCTCCAGCCAAGGGGCCTGTCCGGGTAGCCCATGGAGCGGGCGACGTCCTCCCACATGGCGATGACCACGGGGCTCACCGCGTAGCGGGTCACCTCACCGACGAGGGAGGCGCCCTGCCCGAGGGAGGAGGACCCTGTCTGCTCCCGTTCCTGATAGGCGAGGTCCAGCTGCGTCAGCCAGATGGAGGAGTCGGGCGAGATCGCCTGGAACCGCCCCTCGAGGGCCGCCTCGATCATCAGGTCGGGTTCCAGCCGGGAGGCCCGGACCTGCACGGGCCGTCCACTGTGCAACCGTGGCCGTGACGCCTGAAAGCTGCGCACCAGTGCTGTGAAGAGCTGCTCCTTCTCGGGTGAGTAGGCGATCTCCAGCATCACCGGCTCATTGCGTGCACGCCAGCCCGATATGGCCTTTGGCAGCATGGCGCAGGCGCACGCCGGAATGGCCACGAGCATGACCAGGGCTATCATCCACAGCCAGGGATACGAGCGCCGCACCGGCCTCTGGGTGCTTCTGGGCATGGTCGGACTCCTTTCAGCGCTCGCTCACATTGAGGTCGAACCAGCGCAACAGAGCCAGCAGCACCTCCCGATCCGGAGAGCGCATCGCCGTCGTTCGTGGCACCACAGTCATCACACCCTGCTCCTGCCACCGGGTGAAGAGCGACTCGGGGCCACCGATGGGGACCTCGGGGTTGGCCGGACGCAGGCCCTGCTGCTCCGCCAGACGCTGCACGTCGGGAGTCAGCAGGTAGCGCTCAAAGTCGAGGGCCGCGTTCTTCTCCAGGGCGGTTGTCTCGTCGCCCATCCAGATGGTGAAAGGAAAGTCGAACCACGTCAGGTACCTGGGATAGACGATCACGAGCGGGTCCGCCCAGCGGGTCTGGATGCCGGCCATGTTCTGGAGAAGGTCGCTCTCCAGGAGCTGGCCGCCATCGCCCATCGAGTACCCAAAGAGGGCGAGGTTCTCGACCGAGTAGGCGCCGAGGCTGGAAAAGTCGGTGACGGCACCCATCAGCTCTTTCAGCCAGGCCTGGAAGGCCGGGTTGGTGACGTCTGCAGTCTCGATATGGGTCTTGCCGTAGTACTCGCCGGCGGCAGCTACCATGGCCATCAGGCCACCGACGTTCTTGTGGGGGTTGGGCACGACGAGCTTGAAGTAACCCCAGTCGGCGCTGCCGCCGAGCTCCGGCCAGCCTCCCTTTGCGGTCGCCGCATCGTGGATGGCGCGCCAGTCGATCTCGCCGTAGCGGGCGCGCAGCACGGAGGCGCGGCTCTGGTAGATTCCCCAGCAGAAGAGCGAGATGGCGATGGGGCGCGTCCGGTACTCCCCGCCGGTGAGGAACACATCGCGGCCACGCTTCTCTTTGTACGTGGCGTTCACGAGCTCGACCAGGTAGCGGCTATCGGGAATCCAGACGGTCGGGATGGGAGTCATCTCCTCCCGCTCCCAGCGGCCCATGGCCGTGAGGCCATCCATCGGGGTCACGCTGACGCGGACGGGATGCCCCTCCAGGGTGTGGCCCTCGCGGTTGTACTGCTCGGCTGCCTGGCGGACGAACGCCTCGACAGGAAGCGCGCAGACGATGCGAACCTCAATCTCGGCCGGTGCCTGCACGATAGGCGAGCGCACGCCCATCTGCTGCATGATGAGCGAGGCGCCGACAATCGTCAAGGCAAGGGCGATCACGAGGAAGAAGATCAGGCGGGTTCGATTCATGCGCCACCCCCTCTGGGCGGACCTGAAAGGCCGGTGCTACCGGGCCGCTCGCGGGTTACCACCCCAGGAACGGATGCTCTCGCGCTCTGCTTCGGCTGCGAGCGCGGCCGTGCGGGGGCCACGGGTGGGTGCCGGGCACAGACAATCGAAGGCGCCGGCCCGGGGGCCTGTGCCGTCTGCCGGCGATCCAGGCCCCGGACCGTGCGCCGTGGCCCCTGCGGATTGGCGCAGCTCAGTGGATCGGCCCCGCGCAGGCAGTGGACCTGTACGGGGCCTCGGGCGTCAGGAGGCCAGGCCGAGCCTCTTGCGACGCTCCTCGAGCTGCACCTTGATGGTGTGCTCCTCCAACACCTCTGCCATCTGGTTGTCGAGGCGCGAGGCATCGATCTCGCCCTGGGCCGCGGCCTTGTCGAGGCGCTTCTGGATCTCTTCGCGCATGGCCGCGAGCCCGGCGTCGGCACTGGTAACGCCGGAGACGCCCTCAACCACCTTGTGTGTCAGCTCCTTGGAGCGGGCCAGCTCGAGCTTGGCCTGAAGCTCGACCCGCTCCTGGCGGATCTCGGTCAGCTTGGCCTCGAGCTTGAGCTTGGCGTCGAGGAGCTTCTGGTACTCGCGCTCCTGGGCCTCGCACTGCTCCCGGTAGCTATCGGCCAGGCGCTTGAAGGTGTTGTAGCGGCTCTGCGCGGCAACGGCGAGCTGTTCCTTGTTCTGCTGCAGGAAGAGGTCGATGTTGCGGTCCAGCTCATCGGCCTTGGCCTGATACTCCTCCTGCTTGCGCCGCAGGGTCTTGACCTCGCCGCCGACGGTGGCAGCGGCGTCCTCAAGGGCCTCGAGGTTGTCCTCGATGCGCCGGATGTACTCGTCGATCACGGCCATGCTGTTAGCCTTGAGGGCCTGGGTGACCAGCCAGTTGACGTTTGCCGAGATCAGAACGCCGACGCGCTCCAGTAGCGATGCCATCCTTCCACCTCCTGTAAGTGGGGTGCCCGAGGCGGGCAGCGAACCCCAGCCCCGCTGCTGATGGGCTGCGGTGAGATCCCCTCGCACGTAGAATAGCACAGCTGAACGGGGGCTTCCTGAAGCCTGGCTGACGGCAGGCTGACAGCAGGCGCCTCACCGGTTCACGGGCTGACCAGCCGGTAGCCCCGCCCGCGCACCGTCAGGAGATAGCGCGGCTGTGTGGGATCCCCCTCGATCTTCTGCCGCAGGCGACTCACCAGCTTTTCGATGCGCGCGTCATCGACCTCGTCGATGTACGACTGACCCCAGACGGCCTCAACGACGGCGTACTTGTCGACGATCTGGTCCAGGTGCCCGTATAACAAGAGGAGCAGGCGGTACTCGAGGTCTGTGAGCGGCGGAAGCTGCCGTCCGTCGACCCAGACGTGCCCGGTCTGCACGTCTACGCGCACCCCGCGCTCCTCGGGCCGCAGCGCGATACGCTGTCTTCGCACATAGGCTGCCAGCAGCCGGCAGAATGCCTCGGGGGGTGGGTCTGCACGGCGTAGCAGGTGCCGCTCGGCCAGGGACTGGAAGGTCGCCAGGTCCGCCGCGGCGTAGGCCTCGGGCTCGAGAAGCACCCTCCGCTCCTCGGGCGTGAGGTCCTGCCAGAGCTTGTCGCACTCGGCCTGGCAGGCAACGTCGGTATCCAGTTGCTCGCGGATCAAAATCTCAGCCAGGGGTCGCTGGATGGAGCGGGCCTCCTGGCGCAGGCGGCCCAGCGCATAGCAGACGCCGGTGAGGAGGGCCGGATGGCCGCCGGATTCCTCGAGGATGAGGGGCACGTCCCGGGGCTCGATGGGAAGGCCGTTGGACACGGCCAGATGGCCGACCAGCGCTGTAGCGGCGTTGGGGGAGAGGGGGCCGAGGAAGTGCGTGCTGTGCCCGAAGAGCTCGCTGAACTCGTCGCTGCCGCGGCCCCTGCGGAGGGCTGTCAGGCGCCGCCGGGTAGCCGTGACGTAGGCGAGTTGGCCGGGGTAGCTGTCGCGCAGGGCCCGCAGGTTCAGAAGGGCACGGTCGACGCCGCCACCCATGACCTCATCAAAGCCGTCAAGTACCAGCACGAGCCGCCTGCCCAGCCCTTTGGCCGCCTCCGACAGGGCCTCGCTGAATCCGAGGTGCGCGAGGAAGGGATTGTCCGTCTGCACGACGTCCCTGTAGCGCTGTTCCAGGCCGCGGGCGAGGGGGCTCTGGGCGAGCTCCGAGCCGAGGCTGGCGCGGAGGCAGCGCAGGATCAGCTCGTAGAAACCCTGGTCGCTGAACTCGACCATGAGGTTGCAGTCGATATAGACGCGGGCAGTCCCTGATGTTGCCGGGAGGGGCTCGCGGCACAGAGCTCGCAGCACGAACGACTTGCCGACGTTACTCATGCCGACGAGCGAGACGCAGTGCCCGTCTGCGCAGGCCGTGGCGATCGTCTCAACGCATGCCTGCCGCCCGCCCAGGGGCGGCAGTGGCGGCCAGGTCTCGCGATCGGCCATAGCCCTATCTCTCCTGCTGATCGGCGCTGCTGCTGGCCGGGCGGACGTCCCTGACAATGAGCCGGAGCCGGGGCTCGCCGTTCCAGTGGTGGATCTCGAGATTGTAGGCCAGATCGACTCTCGGGGGGAGGCCGGCCAGTGCCTCTGCCTGGCGAAAGGCCATGGCGTCCCAGACGATACGGCCATCGCTCACGGTGAGTCGCAGATGGCCCTGACCGACGACCCTGGCGTCACGGACGAGGACGCCTCGGCTGACCAGAGTGGGCGTCGGATGGCCCTGGCCGAAGGGGCGGAGCTGCGCCAGCGCGCGTGCCGCCTGCCAGTCGGCATGGGTGAGCGAGCACACCGCGTCCACGTCCAGAGTGGGAGCGAGATCAAGGCCGTCGAGGCGATGCCGGACGACCTCCAGCAGGCGCTGTTGAAAGTCGGGAAGGTTCGCAGGTGCCAGCGAAAAGCCCGCCGCCATGGCATGGCCCCCAAAGCGCTCAAGCAGGTGCGCGCACTCGCCGAGGGCCTGGGTGATGTTGAGCTCGGGGATGCTGCGCGCCGAGCCCCGGCAGTGCGAGTCCTCGACTTCGATGACCACCGAGGGGCGGTAAAAGGTCTCGGTGAGCCTGCTCGCAACCAGCCCCACGATGCCCTTGTGAAAGTCGGGCGCGGCAACAAATATGAGTGGCTCCTCGGGACCGACCTGCCAGCACTCGCGTGCCCTCTGGAAGAGCTCTTCTGTCAGGCGCTGGCGCTCTGAGTTGATCTCGTTCAGCTCTGCGGCCAGCTCGAGCGCGCGGTCCATATCCGTTGTCGTCAGCAACTCGTAGGCGCGCAGCGCGGTGTCGAGCCGGCCGGCGGCGTTCAGGCGCGGTCCGAGGCCGAAGGCAATCTCTTCGGCATCGACGTGCCCGGGTGCAAGGCCGGAGACCTCGAGGAGAGCGCGGATGCCAGGTCGCGGCGACGCATTGAGTCTGGCCAGCCCCTCGCGGACGAGCGTGCGGTTCTCGCCCACGAGCGGAGCCAGGTCGGTCACGGTGCCGAGCGCCACGAGATCCAGCAGGGACTCTTCCTCAAGCTCCACGGCCCCGGCTCTGGGCTCGGGGACCCGCCGCGCGACGCGGAGCAAGGCCTGCGCCACACGATACGCCACGCCGACCCCTGCGAGGTCCGCGAAGGGATAGCGCGAGCCGGGCAGCTTGGGATTGACCAGGGCGTTGGCCTCGGGCAGGGCTTCCGGGATGGAGTGATGGTCGGTGATGAGGATGTCCAGCCCGAGCGAGCGCCCGTAGGCGACCTCGTCGACGGACCGGATGCCGCAGTCGACTGTCAGAACCACGCGCACGCCCTGCTTGCGGAGCTGTGCCAATGCCTGGCGATTCAGGCCATACTCTTCGGTCATGCGGTGGGGGATGTAGGGGCGTGCCCGCGCGCCGAGGGCCCGCAACGTGCTGATGAGCACGACGAGCCCGGTGATGCCATCGGCGTCATAGTCGCCGTAGACGGCGATCTCCTCTCGCTGACGGATCGCCTGCCGCAGGCGCGCTACCAGCGCGCTCATCTGCGGAAGGTCGAAGGGGTTTGCGCGGTCCGTCTCCCCGGCGAGATAGCTGCGGACGGCTTCGGGCGTGGTGAAGCCACGGGCAAAGAGCACCTGGCGAACCAGGGGATTGACCTCGGGCAGGGCGTCGTGAAAGCTGGCTGGCGCCTGCTGCGGCAGCCGCCAGCGCTTGCTCGGGATTGGCACCACCGCTCCTTTGCCGCCAGACATGTCACAGTAGGGTTGGCGTTCGGGGTAGCCATGTCACGCAGGGGCGGGACGCGGCTATTATATGGCAGTGCTTCCTTGCCTGCAAGCAAGCGGTCTGCCTGGGGGTAGCCCAGCCTGGGGGCACCCTGGAGTTGCGGCACATCGCGGCTGCTGGCCGACGTGTCCCGAGCAGCAGCGTGGGCGGCGGGTGGTCCGCGGGGATGGGCACCGGGGCGCTATCTCAGGCCTCATCGGGGCACGCACTGCAAAAGGCTAGAGTCGAGGGCTAGCCTTGAGATCGCACCCGGGCACAGGGGATTGCGCCACGTGAGAGGTGACACGGGCGTCATCTGGCACATCGCCCAGCCGGCGCCCGACCATGACCGTCATGGCCGGGCGCCGGGGAGAGGTCGGTGCAGCTCCTAGAGCCACCGCTGCTGGCGCATGAACTGCGTCAGCCAGGGGATCTCAAACATCTGGCCCTGGTACGCCTGGTAGGCGTAGTAGAGTACCGGGATGGCGGGGACCAGATAGAGAATCCAGATGATGCACGCGAGGGCGTTCAGCACCGGGATGGCGGCGATGATGCAGCTGAGGATGCTCACGAGAATGAAGTAAACCACGATTGCTGCGCTCAGGCCCAGCGACTGGATGGCGTGGTAGCGCTGGAAGGGACGGTCCTTGCTCTCGCCTAGCAGGATGATGACGGGAACGATGACTCCGATCACATAGCTCAGCGCTGCCATGAGCCGGTCGTTGTCGCTCGGGGCGCTGGCGGAGCCGGGCACGGAAGCTTGGTCCGACATGGGCTGGTCTCCTCTCTCCATGGTGGCCCAGAATGGGCAGTGTGCGTCGCTTTGATGCATTTTACCATACACTGGAGTCTCTGCAAAGTTGCGGACTCTTGCTGGGTGTAGCTCGTCGATGGGAGCGGGCTCATCCGTGCCCCTGCCAAACACCCCATTCCAGGTATCTCCTTGCGTCTGCCCTTTGAGGGATTCCCCCGCATGTAGCAGGGCAAGCGCACAGCGGCCTCGGTCTGCGGCATTCCTGGGCGCGCCACAGGGCGGAGGTTTACCGTAACCACAACAGGGCCAGGCTCGAGGATGGTGACAGCGTGGCTGGCGCGAACTGCTCCAAACCTGTACTCCCCCCCACTCTGGCTCCGCCGCGTCGGTTTTGAAGAAGCGCACCCCGGCTGTATCCTCTATCCGTGCACTGCACCTGCCTGGCGGCCACAGGACGGATCGCCCCTCGCGTTCGCGAGCCCGAAAGCAGCAGGAGAGGAGAAGAGATGCTGCCCCGCGTGATCATGCACAACATGGTGAGCGTCGACGGACGTACCGTCGGCTTTGATGCTGACATCGGTCTCTACTATGAGCTTGCCTCGTGCTGGGAAGTGGACGCCCATCTCACCGGCGCCGACACCCTGCTCCTTGCCGACGACGGCGCCACGGACGCCGACGATGCTGATCCTCCCTCTGCCGAGCCCGACGTGGCCGACGGGCGCCCGCTACTGGTGGTGACCGATAGCCGCGGCCGGCTGCGCAACCTGCGCGCACTGCGCGCGATGCCCTTCTGGCGGGGCCTGGTTGTGCTGTGCTCGCGCAGCACTCCGCAGCCTGCCCTCGAGCGGCTGAGCGCCGCAGGGATCGATACCATCGTGGCGGGCGATGGCCCGGTAGATCTGCGCGCCGCGTTGGAGCAACTCCGCGACCGCTATGGGGTCAAGACGGTCCTGCTGGATAGTGGCGGTACCCTCAACGGGGCCATGCTGCGGGCGGGACTGGTGCACGAGGTGAGCGTTCTGGTCTGCCCCTGCCTGGTGGGGGGCGCGACGACCGGCTCGATCTTTCGCTCGGCCGATGCTGTGACGCCGCCCATTCCCCTCAGACTCGTGCAGGTAGAGCAGGTGCGCTCCGACACCGTCTGGCTGCGTTACGAGGTGGCGGGCTAGGAGAGCCTGCCTGTGGCAACAGGGCCCCTGTAGGCGGGGCCGCTGCGCCGGCAGGCCTCGGCTGTGCGTGGCCGCTGTACCGGCGCTGCGCCCGGGGGCTCGCCGATGGCACAGTCTACCCGATAGCAGGTTGGGGGGCTCGTGCCCGGATTCGGGCTGGCGTGGGGTGTAGCTCAGTCTGGGGGCAGGCTCCTCTGCGCTGCCGGCAGGGCCCCCGCCCCCGCGCCCCCTCCCCCGGGTCGGCCCGCAGGCCGACCCGGGGGAGGGGGCGCCGGGGGCGGGGCCCTGCCACCAGCGCAGATGAGCCTGCTCGCGCGCCGCGGGCACGGCGGCTCGCAGAGCAATCGCGGGCGGACGGGTGCCGCCGCTAGATGGAGTATCCTGTGACCAGTTCGCACAATCCCCTGCGGAAGCCTCATCGATCTCCAGCTCGCCTGCTGGCGAGAGTGGTCGTGGCTTCGTGGCTTCTGTGGAGCGCCGCGGCGGGTCCTACGGCCATGGCAGCCAGCCCGGTTGCGATCCCCCATGGGCCGCTCCCCGCCGAGGAGCTCAAACCGGCCGAGTTCGGCGCCCTGTCCCTCGATGTGACCATCTCCCCGGCGGATACGGGCGTGGCGCTCGAGGTACGCACACGCACCAGATTGCGCAACCCCGAGAAAAAGACCACGCTCGAGCGCAGGGTAACCTTTCCGGGGCTGCCTGTCAGCAACGTGCGGATCGGTTCGCAGAACAGCGGCCTCCACCGCGCCGAGGGCGACGATCCCTGGCTCCTGACCATGGCGCCCGAGGGTGACGCGATCATCGAGGCTACCCAGTACCTCGCGGCGCCGGGACCGCTCGTGCAGCTCGAGCTCGACTGGGGTGCCCTGGCGCCCTGGGGCTCGCCCCTCGGCTCCGTTCGGCTCACTCTGCACTTTTCCGGAGGCGTGGATTCCGAGCAACTGCTGAGCGTTGACCCCGCCCCTACCCAGAGCGACACGCTGCAGCTCACCTGGTCCCACGAGAAGCTCAGGCCTGCGGGCAAGGTGCAGGTCCTTTTCATCGCGCCCTCCTTCTGGCGCGCTCTGCAGAAGGCGCGCGGAGCGGCGGCCCAGCCTGGTGCTGGCGCGGACGCCTTCCTCGCCCTCGCCGCCGCTGCCCGTCCCCTGATCACAGCCGAAGGCATGCCGCAGGCGATGGCACAGGCGCTGGACGCCGAGTGCCTCGCCGCCCTCCGGCAGGCAGTGGCCGCGGCCCCCGACCAGGCGCGGCCCCATGCCGAGCTGGGCGCGTACCTGCGCACCCATGCCGCTGGCCGGCCGGCAGCCCTCGCGGAGGCTGTGTCCGAGCTCAAGGCAGCCTTCGACCTGGCCCCCAACGACGCCAGGATCAGGGAGCAGCTGCTGGGCACGCTGGAGGAGCATATCGCCGCCTGCCGTAAGGCTGGAGACCGACGGGGCCTCCTGGCCGCGCTGGACGTCGCCGAATCCCTCGGCACAGGAAACAGCCCGGAACGGGCAGCCGGCTACACGGACCTCGCGGTCAGCCTGATCGACGAAGGCCGCCTCGATGAGGCGGAGGCCGCCATTGTCACAGGGTTTGGACAGGCCGCTCTGCACCGCTACGCCTTCCTGCGTCCGCGGTTCACCTCGGTAACCGCTGAAGTAGAGACGCGCGGGGGGCGCCGCACGGTGCACTCCACGCTCACAGTAGCACCCGGTATGGAGGAGGAGGCACGGCGAGAGGCCGCCGCGCTGGTCGATGCGCTCCACCGGGCGGGGATCGCCGAAGCGGCCTGGTCCAGCGATGGTGCCCACATCACCATCGACCTGGGCGTTCCCTTTGAGGATTCGGCGAGCTTGCGGAGTGCGACCCTCTCCATCGCCCGATCGCTCCCCGCCGATGCAGACCCTGCCCTCGTCTTTGTGACTGCAGCCGCCGGACCGGGCAACATCTCTTACGATTACACGATGGGCCGACGGGCCGACTATCTGAGCTATGCGGAGAGCGTGGACCTGACCCCGGCCCAGGAGCGTCTGGAGCGCCTGCTGGAGCGCTTGCAGGTCGAGCGCGCCGAAGCGGAGGCCCAAACCGAAGACCCGATTGAGTCGGCACGGAGGCGCTGGGCTCTGTCCCTGGTCAAGGCCTACGAGAGGGGCTGGCAGTCCCTCGTCCGTGGCAGCAGAGCAACCTTCCGGTTGCTTCCCCCTGAGGATATCATCGCCCCCCAATGGGCCATTGCCTGGGGGGAGGAGCGCACGCTCGGCTGGAGCACCAGCATCCCCCGGTCGGAGCGGCTGTTGCCATATGTGGCAGTGCTCACCGGAGCGCTTCTGGCTCTCGTCAGTGGGCTGGCCATCTGGCGTGGGCGGCGGCACGTGCGCCGGCGTGGCGACAGCTCAGAGCCCTAGCCCCCGAAGGAAGTAGCCGATCCCGTACGCAACCGCGGCCACCACGCCGCCCAGCAGGAGCATCTCAAGGCCACCACGCAGCCAGCTGCGCTCGGTCACAAAGACCTTGGCGGCGCCCAGCCCGAAAAGCCCGAGGGCCGAGAGCGCCATTGAGAGGGGAAAAGCCAGTTCGGGGCGGACTGGCAGCCACAGGCCCAGCAGGTACACGGTCAGAGGCAGAGCGCCGGCAACCACAAACGCGGCCAGCGTCGCGAGGGCGCTGGTGAGCGGCTTGCGGTCGTCGGGCAGGATGCCAAGCTCGTGGACCATCATCGCATCGATCCAGCGCTCCCGCTCCCTGCTCTCGATCGCAGCCACGAGCGTCGCCTCCTCGTCGGAGTAGCCCTTCGCCTTGTAGATCTCCACCAGCTCCAGGCGCTCGCTCTCGGGAAAGTGCTCGATCTCCCAGGCCTCCCGCTCCCGCTCACGTTGCCAGTACTCGCGCTCGCTCTTGCCCGAGAGGTAGGCTCCCATCGCCATCGACAGGCCATCCGCGAAAAGGTTGGCGAGGCCGAGGATGAGGACTATTCCCGGGCTGAGGGAGGCGCCGGCGACACCGCTGACAATGGCAAAGGTCGTGACAATGCCGTCCAGCCCACCGTATACCAGGTCGCCAAGGTATGCATGGCTCGCAGCGCCGTGACGCTCCACGCTGGCCGCGATGGCCTGCGGGGCATGTGCGGCCTGCGACGCGCCAAGATCCCGGCGCTCGAATGCCTTCCTCGCGTCGTCGATGCGTCTCGTGATGCTCATGCTTCGCTCCTCGTATCGCCTGGCGACGGTACAGGAAGCTGGCGGCCAACCCCTGATCGATCCGCTGGAGCGCGGTGCCGGGGTAGCTCCCTTCCCGGCCGAGGCGCCTTGACCCTCCGCGCGACCACGCGGGCACCTCATCGGCCGCTCTGCGCGCCCGCGGGTAGTATAGCGGGCGGGTGTGCCTGGGTCAACACCCGGACTCACTCCCTTCAGCTCTACGCCGCCCGCAGGCTCCGACGGGCGTGATCTCGCACCGCCGTCCCCGGCAGGCTGGCACGCTTGTTGCTCAGGGGCGCCACAGGTCCTCTTTCTCTTCTTCCCTCGAACGACTGTTGGAGGAGGGATGACATGCTTCCCGACCTCAACCAGCTCTGGCAGCTGCTGGTGGCGCTTGTCCTGCTCCTATCCGGCGGGCAGATTCAGGTGCCCGAGTGGCTGCCAGACAACCTCTCGGGCCTCGAGAACCTGCCCTGGCAGGAGTTGCTTCCTGCTGAGTGGCCGCAGATGCTCAATGGGATGCCATCGCTGCAACCGGCAACCCTGCCTCCGATGAACGAAGCAGCCCCGGCCACGCGTCGGCTGACGACCGCTCGCCCGGCCTCCCAGGCTGTGACCCAGGGGCAGGCCGAAGCCTGGCCCGGCCTCGCCGCCCCGGGAGCACTGTCGCTTCCATCCCTGGAGGGTGGTATCGCAGCATGGGCGGCTGACCCCGCACAGGTCGGGAACCGCATCGCGCGCCGCTCCCGGGTCGTCCGCACAAACCCGGACTATACAGGCGAGGAACAGGAGCCGCGGCAGACGACCAGCGCCGCCCCGACGCTCGCCGGGCTCGGCCTCGTGGGGCTCGGCGCGCTCGGCGGCTTTGCCATGATCGCCACGCGACGGCGCCGGTAGGTCGGCGCCAGGGAAAACCGGCGTCCAACGGCCAGCGGCTGCTGGCTGCTCACCTCGGCTCCTGGCGACCCTCATCTCCTGCCGGCGCCGCAACGCGGCGCCGACCTGTACGCCCCATCAGCTGCCGCCCGCCGCCGCAGCCGGGCCGGACGGCAGCGGGCACCCCGGCCTCCCTTCTGCGGCAGCCACAAGCCTGTCTGCCCCTTACACCGCAGCCTGCAACCCTGGGTGCAGTCCAGGTGTGGGGGCAGCGTGTGCCCAGGGAGGGGCCAGGGGCACAGGCGCTAGCTTTGGGGACGCCGGCGTCCTTGCTTCTGCAAGTGCCCGCGCTCCGTCCCCGCCGCGGGCCATGCAGCACCAAGTCAGCCTGCACAGCGTCACGGCGGAGCGGGGAATCCGGGGTGGCGGTCACCGCATCAGCAGCAGCCCAGATGAGTTGCCCCCAGGCTCAGCTATCCCGCCTTGACTCGTAACCTTGCGCCGCGCCCCGCGTTGTTATACACTGAGCGACACGCGCCGGGTCGCTTCGATCCTGGAGAGCAGTGCACGCGCGGGAGGAGGTCACCGCAATGCGACATACACCAAGGGGTATGTACTTCGAGGAGATGGAGGAAGGGCTGGAGGTCGTAAGCCCCGGCCGCACCATCACGGAGACGGACGTGGTGCTCTTCGCGGGGCTATCGGGCGACTACAACCAGCTTCACACCGACGCCGAGTTCGCCCGCGGCACGATCTTTGGACAGCGCATCGCACACGGCCTGCTCGGGCTCTCCATCGCCTCAGGCCTCGCGGGCCGCCTCGGGTTCATTGAGGGCACAGCCATCGCCTTCATGGGCCTCGACTGGAAGTTCAAGGCGCCCGTCCTCATAGGCGACACCATCTCGCTCACGGCACGCGTGGCCCGCCGGCGAGAGGTGCGCCGGCTGGGCGGCGGCATCGTGGTCTTTCAGGTAGCCCTGAAAAACCAGCGGGGCGAGACGGTGCAGGAAGGCGAGTGGACGATCCTGGTCAGAAGCCGCGCGGCGGGCGAGACGACATGAAAGAAATGTAATGATAGCGGCAGTGGTGTTCATCTTCGCTTAATGTGCGTTAACTATAATGTAACGAACGAGGCCTGCCCGCCAGGCTCGGGTTATCTCTGGGGCAGGGAGGGGACCAAGCGGTATGCCGGCGCGCATTCTTGTCGTCGACGATCAGCGAGATCTGGCCTACATGCTGGAGACCGGGTTCCGGCGAGCAGGCTATGACGTGCTGGTGGCCTACGACGGACCCGAAGCACTGAACCTGACCGCCTCATGCCCTCCGGACCTGGCCATCCTGGATATCATGCTCCCGGGGATGGACGGCTACCAGGTGTGCCAGGCTCTGCGGGCACGGGTCTCGGAACCTCTGCCGGTGATCTTTCTCACGGGGAAGGACCAGCTCACGGACATCGTGATGGGCCTGGACTTTGGGGCCGATGATTATGTCACCAAGCCCTTCGCCTTCCCCGAGCTCGAGGCGCGGGTACGGGGCGTGCTGCGCCGCGCCGCCTACCAGCGCCAGGCCACAGCGCGAAAGCTCACCCCCGTGGTCGTGAAGCACTGGACCCTCGACCCCCGGACCTTCGAGCTCTACATGGGAGGCGAGACGGTCCGCCTGACGCCCGTAGAGACCGACCTCATGGCCTTTCTCATGAGCAACCACGGCCAGGCCTTCTCTGCCAGCCAGCTACTGTCGCAGGTCTGGGGCTACAAGCCCGGCACAGGCGGGTCCGCTCTCGTCCGCGTCACGATCCGCAACCTGCGGAAAAAGATCGAGCGCGACGCGCTCCGGCCCCGCTACCTGCGAACGCTTCGGCGGCGCGGCTACATGCTGGCGGTTGAGTAGCGTCGCACTGCGACCAGCCTCAGCACAAAGCTCAACACTCTCGCCCCCGCAGGCTAGCGGAGCACCTGTGTCATCTGGCGGACGTTGTATCGCAAGAGCTCGACGTACGTGGAACGCCCCTCTACGCCCCCCAGGGGATCCAGCGTGATCACCGGAACCCCTGCCTCCGCCGCCACAGCCTCGGCAGCCTTGGTCGGAAGCTGGACTTCGGCAAACACGGCAGGCACGTCGTACCGGCGAATGACCTGCACGATCCCGGCGATGTACTCAGGGCTGGGCTCTCTGCCGGGAGACTCCTCGATTACCGCCACCTGCTCGAGGCCATAGGCCTCGGCGAAGTAGACCCAGGCGGAGTGAAAGGCCACGAAACGGCGATGGGTCCAGGTGCTGGTCTCGCTCCGAATCTCCTCGTCGAGCGCTCTCAGGTCGGCCAGGTAGCGGCTGGCGTTGGCCTCGTACGCGTCCCGATGCGCGTCGTCAACGGCGATGAGGGCGTCCCGGATGCGCTCGGCCTGTCTTATCGCCAGAGCGGGGCTCAGCCACACGTGCGGGTTGCCGCCCTCCTCGCCCTCCTGCTCCAGAATGGGCAGCCCCTCCGCTGTGTAGACTACCTGCAGGCGGGGATTGTCGGCAGCATCGATGACCTTTGGCGCCCAGAACTCGAGGTTAACTCCGTTGAGTATCAGGAGCTGGGCCTCGGAGACGAACTGCACCTGCCGCGGCGCAGGCTCGTAAGTGTGCACGCTGGCGCCGGGCGGAACCAGCTCGACGACGGTGACCCGATCGCCGCCGATCTGGCGCGCCATGTCCGCGAGGGGCGGGATGCTTACCGCTACCCGCACACGGCCAGCTCCGGGCGCAGCCTGCCCACAGCCGGCAAGCAGCAGAGCGCTGGCCAGGATGGTGAGGACGAGACGTCGCGACACTTTGGGCCTCCTCGGGTCGCCAGGCGCAGTCCCATCGTTCAGCCTCCGCTTGCCGGCGACCCAGCCGTACCTGAGCGCTGCCGAGAGGCGGGGAACGCCCCCTGGTAGCGACAAGAGAGGATAGAGACCTCACGCCTGCTTGTCAACCGCGGAATCTGCTGGGGTACTGCCCTGGCTGCAGGCGGGCAGTCTGCCGGGCCGCAGCCCCACCCGACCCGGGGTTCAAGGGCGGACAGCCCTCTTCGGTCGCAGGGAGAGAGCGTAGCCGATCGACGGACCCCCGCCTCTGACCTCGCCCCCGCGGCGCGCTATGCATTGCTCATAGGCCGGGCTGCACAGCATCACACGGCATGAGATAGCGCCCTGGCGCCCATCCCGGCGGACCACTCGCCGTACACACCGCTGCTCCGGACAGCCGAGCGGCAGCCACGATGTGCTGCAACTGTGCGACCACCCCTGCCGCTCCCCCCAGGCCACTTGTGGGTAATGGATCGGCGGGGAAGGGGGCAGGGGGATGGGGCAACCTCCGACAAGGGCCGACCGACGGCGGCTATGGCAGCCTGTGCACCCCTCAACCCCAGGCCTGAACACGCACCGACAGCTGCCAGCTTGACGGGAGTCCGCTGGCAGGTTATTATGGCGCAGGTGCAGCCTCCGACGCCCGACGGGCTGCGCCTCCACGACAGTCATGTACAGCCTCCGCGGGCGCATGCGCCCGCTCAGCCGCAAGGGGGACGAGATGAGATCGCTGCTTCCGGTGCGCGGGCATCGCTCCAGCAGGGGCACGGGCTTCCATCAGAGCACGGTGTCGGGCTTGATCGGGGTTGGAGTGGTGCTCCTCCTTGGATTGACCCTCCTTGCGGGCTGCGGGCAGGGTCCCTCACAGTCCGGGGTCACCACCACTCCCTCGCACGAAGCGACCCCTCGGGCGACCTTTACAACAGTGACAGAGGCAGCGCCGACCGCGGTGCCCACCCCCGGGAGCTATGACGCCGCGCCGGGGTCGACCGCACCCGCAATATCCACGCCCACCCCTGCCAGCTATGACGCGACGCCGGGCTACTACACCACGTCATCGCTACGCCCGACTGCGGGCCAGGTGCTCCGCCTGGCCGGCCTGCTGGCCGGGGGCCTGGTGCTGGGCCTCCTGGCGGTGCCGCCGTCCCACATCTGGCGAGGCCGCCGGCGGTGATCCCGGGGCCGCGCTGCCGCAGCCTGCTGGAGGCGGGAGCGCTCGCCGTCGCCATCCTGCTACCGCTCTCGTTCAACCCTCTGGCCCCGGCGCCCTTTGAGCCCTACAAGGTCGCTGCCTTTGGCGGAGCGGTGGCCGCCATGGCTGCCGTCCGTGGCGGCTGCTGGGTCTGGCAATCGCTCCACAGGAGCCACGCCCCGGGCGGTGGGCAGGCGGCAGGTCCCATGCGGAACCCGCTGCTCGGCCCGTACCTGGGGTATGTGGCGATGCTGCTCCTGGCCGCAATCACCTCTGTGGACCCGGCGGTAAGCCTGTGGGGCCGAAGCCTGGCCCCTCACGGCCTGGCAGCCACCCTCGCGCAGGTCGCGTTCTTCCTGCTGAGCGCTGAGGCGCTGACCGGCCCCGCGCAGCTCCAGCGCGCTGGATCGGCCATCGTGCTCGGGACGGTGCCGGTCTCCGTCTATGGCATCGCGCAACATCTGGGCCTGGACCCAATCCCCTGGCTATCCAGCCCCGCCTGGCGACCCTTCTCGACGATGGGAAGCTCGCTCTTTCTGGGCGCATACCTGGCCATGGCGCTGCCCTTCGCCGTGGCGGGGCTGGCCCGGGCTGCTGCGCCGGCCGACAGGCTGCGCTACGGGGCCATCATCGCCCTGCAGACGCTGACCCTGGTCCTCACGCGGGCACGCAGCGGCTGGATTGGGGCTGTGGCAGGGACCCTGCTCTTCCTGCTCTACCTCCGGCGACACGGACGGCTCACGAGGCCACAGCGGCTGACCGGCGCGGTTGCCCTCGCGGGTGGTCTGGTCCTGCTCTGGATGATGCTGGCCGTGCCCGATAGGCCGCTGGCGGCGCTGAGCCGTGCCGCAGAGGGTGTCGACTCGTTCCTCGCCACGCTGCGGCTCGCCTCGATCCCCGCCCGGCTGGCGATCTGGGGTGGCACACTGGCCATCATGCCGGGACGCTGGCTCCTCGGCTATGGCCCGGACACCTATGCGGGAGTCTTTCCCACGGAGTGCCCGCCTGCGTTCAGGAGCCGTCTGGCACCAGCGGCGGCGCTGTTTGACCCGCACAACGTCCTCCTCAACCAGCTCTTTTCGGCGGGCCTTCTCGGCCTGGGGGCGTTCCTGCTGCTGCTTGCAACGGTAGGGCGGCTGGCAGTGGCGGCTCTCAGACGCGCGCCGGAAGGAGAGGCGGGGGCCATTCCCGCCGCCGCGGCGTGCTCGGTGCTGGCCTACGTAGTCTACCTGCAGCTCAATCCCGATGCGGTGACCCTCTCGGCGGTCTTTGCGCTCGACCTGGCCATGCTTGTGGGCGATGCGCGGCTGGCAGGGGCCGGCGAAACTGGCCGTGACCCCGCTGGCCTTCCAGGCGCATCGAAGCGATGCCGACCCCGTGCCTGTACGGGCTCGCACCCGGAGCGCGAGCCGCGGACGCACACTTCATACCCGTGCCCACCCCTGGGGCATTCCCCGCTTTGCCGCCTGGGCAGCAGAGTCCAAGGGCGGTCAGGTGGCCACAATCGCCGCCTCCTGGCCCTTTCTGGAGTCCCCGCCCCCGCGGCGCGTGCTATCCATTACCCACAAGTGGCCTGGGGGAGGGGATCATTCCCAATGGGTGTTTTGGGCTGCGCTGGCGCGCCGTGGCGCGCCAGCGCA
>DYEI01000022.1 GCA_020725765.1 Anaerolinea sp.
CGTCGTAGGGCGAGGGCATGGCCCATCGAGGGACCCCCCCGCGCCTGACCCCGCCCCCACGCCGCGGCGGCGGGGAAGGGGGGTGCGGGATGGGGCACCCTCCGGCAAGGGCCGAGGGACGGCGGCTAAGGCACGCTGTCCGCCCCTGAAGCACGGTGGGGAGGGGGTGTGCCAATTCTGGGTCAGGCAGCGGCCTGGCCGCTGCAGGCCGCCGCCTAACCCAGTACACAACAGGGACCCCCTTCCCGCTGCGGTGGAAAGGGAGTCAGGGGATGGGCGTGGTTTGCAGGCCTTGCGCGGCTGGCCGGCACGTGGCAACAGTGGGATGCGCTGGTGGCGCACGGCGGGGCCGCCCGCTGCGTGCGTGCGCGCATAGAGCAGGGGACTGGGCAGGAGTCTGGCCATGCCACGAAACATCGTCCTTCTGGGAGCTATGGGCCTGTTGCTCTTGGGGATCGGCTGCCGGCCCGCAGGCCCGGTAGCGGGTGATGCCGACAGGCCGGGGCCGACGCTGGCCGCAGTGGCAGCGGAGGCTACGGTTCCGCAGAACGTCGCGGCCCTGGTGAACGGTGAGGGGATCGCGATGGCGCGCTACGAGGCGGAACTCCGGATTGCCCTGGCGACCTACACAGCCGGAACCGGGCTCGACCCGAGCAGCCCCGAGGGACAGGCCACTCTCAAGGCTCTCAGACAGCAGGTGCTGGAGTGGATGATCGACCGCGTGCTCATCAACCAGGCGGCTGCCCGGGCTGGCATCGTGATCGATGAGGCCCGGGTCGATGGCGAGGTCGAGCGCATCCGTGGCGACAATCCGGACGGCTTTGCCGACTGGCTGCAACGGAATGGTTTCACCGAGGAGAGCTTTCGCGAGCAGGTCCGCTCCGACCTCCTCGGGGCAGCGATGCGCGAGCGGGTCACCGCGGGGATCAGCAGTCGGCTCGAACAGGTCCATCTTCGTCAGATCGTGGTGGCAAACGAGGCGGAGGCCCGCGGGCTGATCGAGAAGCTGCGGACAGGGGGGGCACGCTTTGAGGATCTTGCCAGGGCCCACTCGATCGACGAGGGCAGCCGAGAGAGCGGGGGCGACCTCGGCTTTGTGCCGCGGGGCATACTCCCCGAGAGTGTGGAGCGTGTGGCCTTTGGCCTCGAGCCAGGCGAGGTCGCGGGGCCGATCCACAGCGCGCTGGGATGGCATCTCATCCAGCTCGTGGAGAGGGACGCAGCGCGCGAGGTGCCGCCCGAGATCCTGGAGACCCTCCGGCAAGAGGCTTTCATGCGCTGGCTGGAGCAAGAGCGTGAGCGGGCACAGGTGCTGCGCTACGTGATGGAGTGAGGTCACCGGGTGAGGCGTCGGGCGAGGAGGCGCAGACCCCTGCGCCTCACTGGTAGGAGGTGAACCATCAAGCTCGCGATTACAGGCAAAGGCGGTGTGGGCAAGACGACCCTGGCGGCCCTCCTGGCCCACCTCTATGCCGTGGAGGGCCGCACCGTGTTGGCCATCGATGCCGACCCGGATGCCAACCTCGGCTCAGCCCTTGGGTTCTCAGCGGAAGAGCTGGCGCGCATCCAGCCTATCGCAGAGATGAAGGACCTGATCGCCGAGCGCACCGGCGTGCAGCCGGGGCAATCCGGAGGCATGTTCACCCTGAACCCTCGCGTGGATGACATTCCCGAGCGGTTCGCCGGGGTGCGGGGAGGAGTCCGCCTGCTCATCCTGGGCACGATCAAGCAGGGGGGCGGCGGATGCTTCTGCCCGGAGAGCGCGCTGCTCCGGAACCTGGTCCGCCACCTCCTGGTCGGCCGGCAGGAGGTCGTCATCCTGGATATGGAGGCCGGCCTCGAGCATCTGGGCCGCTCGACGGCTGCCGCGGTCGATGCCTTTGTGGTCGTAGTGGAGCCCGGGCGGCGCTCGATACAGACGGCGCAATCCGTGGAGCAGCTTGCGGCGGATATCGGCATCAGCCGGGTCCTGGTGGTGGGGAACAAGGTGCGGGGGCCTGAGGACGAGCAGTTCATTGCTTCCAGCCTTGGCGGCATGGAGGTCTTGGGATGCCTGCCCTACACCGAGCGCGCAGTGGAGGCGGACCTCACCGGTCAGGCGATCTACGACGCCGCGCCCGAGCTCGTGGAGGCAGCCAGGGCGATCCGCTGCCGGCTTGAGGCAGGTCTGGCCGACCGCCCATGATGGCCCGGCCTGTTCTCATCCGCCGGGGGCTGGTCGTTGACGGCAGCGGTGCCCCGGGCGCTGTCGCCGACGTGATGGTCGAGGGCGACCGGATCGCCGCCGTCGGTGCGCTTCCAGACGTGCCCGATGCCACGGTGATCGACGCACGCGGCAAGGTCGTCTGCCCCGGCTTTGTCGATGTGCACGTCCACTCCGAGGTCGAGATCCTCAGGGGCTGCCACACTGCCGGCGTGCAGATGGGGGTGACGACGGAGCTCATCTGCCCGGACGGTATGTCGTTCGCGCCGCTTTCGTTCGCGCGACTGGCCGAGTACCGCCGCTATCTGCGGGGCATCTATGGCGATGACCTTGGGGATTGGACGGGTGGGAGTCTGGCCAGCTATCTGGCCCGCTTTGCCGGGCGGATGTACAGCAACGTGGTAGCTCAGGTGCCCCACGGCGCCATCCGGTTGGCGGTCAAGGGCTGGGAGCCGGGGCCGGCGGGCGAGGACGAGCTTGCCGCGATGGGGTCCCTCGTTCGGGAGTGCCTCGAAGCGGGCGCCGTCGGCCTGAGCACCGGCCTCGAGTATGCTCCGGCAGCCCATGCGGATGCCCGGGAGTTGGTCGCGCTGGCGCGGCAGGTCGCGCAGGGCGGGGGAGTCGTCAGCGCGCACCTGCGAGCCTACGGCGATGGCGCAGCCGCGGCGCTGCAGGAACTGATCGGCGTCGCGAGGGAGACAGGGGCAGCACTGCACATCTCGCATTTCTCCTTCGACCCCCGGGCCTATGCGTTGGCCGAGGCGGCGCGGGACATCGATATCACCTGGGACGCCTACCCCTACTGTGATGGCTGCACCATGCTCGCTTACGCGCTGCCGCCCCCGGCGCTGCACACGGGCATCGATCAGCTCCTTGCCGACCTGCGGCGCCCCGACGTGCGGCAGAGAGTGCGTGCGTCCCTCGAAGCGAGGTTCCCGCCCGGCAGCCGCGCCTGGTTTGCCGCCCTCTCCCGGCCACACAACCGATGGCTGGAGGGCATGACCCTTGAAGGGGCGAGCGCCCGCGCGGGCAAGAGTCTGACCGACCTCGTGTGCGACCTGCTCCTCGACGAGGAGCTGGCCCCCCTCCTCATCCTCCCCTGGCCGGGCTCGCCCGCTGAGCAGGAGTTGCGGCTGCGCCAGACCCTCACCCATCCGCGCCAGATGGTGGCCAGCGATGGCATATTCCAGGGTCGGCGTGCGCATCCGCGGGCATGGGGCACCTACCCCAGGATTCTGGGGCGCCACGTGCGCGAGGCACGCTGGCTTTCGCTGGAGGATGCGGTGCGCCGCATGAGCAGCTTTCCGGCGTCGCGCTTTGGCCTGAGGGACCGGGGCCTCGTGAGGCCGGGCCTGGCTGCGGACCTCGTGGTGTTCGACCCAGGCACGGTCGCGGACCGGGCCACCTATGAGGCGCCCCGTCAGGCCCCGGCGGGTATCGAGCACGTCCTGGTCAACGGCGTGCCCGTGGTGCAGGGTGGCAGGCTGACTGGAGCGCGGCCGGGCCGTGTCCTGCGGGCATAGAGGGCACATGGGGGTGCAGGCAGCGAGTCCTGCGGGCCTCCCAGACCCCTGACCAGTCCTCGCTTCGGGGCGGACAGGCTGCTTTAGCCGCCGTCCCTCGGCCC
>DYEI01000233.1 GCA_020725765.1 Anaerolinea sp.
CCCCCCGGCCCCCTTCCCCGCCGCCGAGGCGGCGGGGAAGGGGGCGTCCTATCCTATGGAGGGGGTGTTCGCGGGCAGCCAAGCCGCCCGCGAACACCCCCTCCATGCAGTGACGGCACTTTGGGGTCCAAGTCCTTTGAGCCGCGCGTTGCCCTGTGCTATAATGATCGTGGCAGGCCAGCGGAGGTGACCCCCATGTTCCTGACTCTGGCAGACCGGCAGGTCGAGTGCCGGGCGATCATCTTTGACAAGGATGGCACGCTCGTCGACCTGCTGGGCATGCAGTTCGAGCTGGCGCAGTCCCGCTTTGAGGCGATGGTGGCGGTTGTCGGCCCGGGGGCCGCGCAGGCGTGGCAAGAGGCGGTCGGCGTTGACCTTGGGCGCAGATGGGTCGACCCGGAGGGTCCCTTGTGTACCGCGCCGCGCCATGAAGAGCTGCTTGTGGCTGCTGCGCTCCTGTATCGGCTGGGCCACGGATGGCACGAGGCGCGCGCCCTTGCCCAGGCCGCCTACGACCGAGCCGACGCAATGAGCAGCCCGCCCTACGGCGCCCGACTCTTGCCCGGGGTGCCCGAGCTGCTTGCCGACCTCAACGCCCGCGGTCTCAAGCTGGCCATCGCTACAACAGATCGACGCTGGCGGACTGAAGCATCTCTCAGCGCCCTGGGCATCGGGCAGCACTTTGCAGCCTGCATCGGAGCCGAGGACGTCTCCCGCGGCAAGCCGGCGCCGGACATGGTCCTGGCGGCCTGCCAGCGCCTGGCGTGTCGTCCGGAGGAAGCCATCGTCGTTGGTGATAGCCCGGCAGACCTTCAGATGGGCCGGGCTGCCGGCGTCGCTGCCTGCATCGGTGTGACTACTGGCCTCAATGGTGCCGACCGGCTGGCCGCCCTGGCCGATGCGGTCCTCCCGGCGGTGACGGCGCTTCCCCGCCTCCTGACAACCTGCCGGTCGTCGGCAGCTGCGTAGCGTTCTCCCACGCGGCAAGGAGGTCCACGTGCCCAATCCTTCTGCCGGCCGGAATGCCCTCGTCATCCTGGATGCCGAGACCGTCCAGGCTGCTCTGACCCTGGTGCAGGAGATCGAGCGCCTCGGGGGGCGAGTCCTCCATGTCCACCCGCCTCGTGTCCTTATCGGCAACGTCCCCCCCGAGGTCGAGGACCAGGTCAAGGCGCTCGCAAACGTGCGCTCGCTGCACCGAAAGCGCATCGAGCTCTCAGAGGTCGCCTCCCTCGGACCCGAGGCGATCCGCGCCGTGCGGGCGTGGAACCGGGGGTTCTCGGCCGCTTTGCGCGCCCTCAAGTCTGGCCGGCCGGGGGAGGGCAAGTCCTGGGGCGCGCCTGGCTACGCAGCTGAGGGGCCGGTTCAGCCGCCCCCGGGCGTTGAGGCCAGAGGGAGGGACGCGGCCTCTGTCGAGGCCGGTCCGGGCGGAGCGGATGATACGAGCGCTTACCTCATCGGCAAGGTTGCCGTCAATCTGATTCTGGTGGAGGGGGAGGCTCCGTCCTACACCTTTACGGCCATGGAGCAGGACACAGTCGTGGCCGAGGTGCAGGATGGCCTGGGCTGGCTGGCCTCCGTGGAGCCGAAGGCCAATGTCACCTGGTTCTACGAGGTCCGTCGCGTGCGGGTCGATGCCGACCCCTCGCGCGACCCGGCTTTCAGTGAGGACACCTGGCGGGATGCGGCCATGGCCGAGCTCGGCTACCCGGCATCGTGGGCGGGCCTCGAGCAGTTCGTGAGGGATCGCCGCACGGCCCTCGGCACCGACTGGTCGTTTGCCATTTTCGTCACCCGCTTCCCGCTGTGGCACTTTGCCTACGCCTTCAAGCCCCGCGTGGTCCTCGGCTTTGACATGGATGGCTGGGGCATCGACGACATGGACCGGGTGACCGCCCACGAGGCCTGTCACATCTTTGGGGCCGCAGACGAGTATGCCGAGAGCAAGTGTGACTGCCGCGAGCGCTTTGGTTTCCTGCAGGTCGAGAACGGCAACTGCGAGCTGTGTGCCCCGACCCACGTCCCCTGCATCATGAGCCACAACACCTGGGCGATGTGTGACTATACCCGGGCGCACCTCGGCTGGCGCGACTCGAACGGCGACGGCATCTTCGATCCGCTGGACAGACACCCGGTCGTCCGCCGGCCCTGGTGGATCGAGCTGTTGGACCGTCTCCGGGCCTGGCTCGGGCTGAGCCCGGCGCGTGGCCTTTGAAGGTTCTGGCGCCCCCGTGCGGGGTGCTGATGGGAGGCGGCCCTGACTGCAGTCGATGCCGGGTTCCTGCCCGCTACGCGCGCAGGCGCCGGCCGATGGCCTCGCCGGTTGCCACACCCAACAGGAAGGCCTTCGCCCGCTCGGTGTAGGGATAGCGGCGCACCAGCTCCCAGAATCGGTGGGAGTGATTGGGTTCGAGGAGGTGCGCCATCTCGTGGATCAGGACATAATCCCGCACCCAGCGCGGCATCGCGGCGACGCGCTCAGAGATGCGGATCTCGGCACTCCAGGGGCTGCAGCTCCCGAAACGACGGTGCTGGTTGCTGACGTACAGGACCCGTCCGACGGGCAGGGACCCGCCGAAGAACCGCTTGTTCAGAAACCTGGCCCGTGCCTCCAGCTCGTGACTGCAAGCCGCAAGGCGCCGGTCGCGCTCGCGCTCGAGCCTGGGACGCAACCGGTTGATGACCTCGCTCAGCTCGCCCTCAGAGAGGTCCGCGGGCGCGCGGACCTGCAGCACGTCGCCCACGATCCGCGCCGCCACGGTCTTTTTCCGGCGCTTGCTGCGTACGATCTCCAGACGCATGGGGCCCCTCCTTCCCTTCGCGGGTGCAGGCCACGCTCCTTGGCCTGGATGGGTAGACGTAGGTCCGCCGGGCATTGAGACCAGGGGTCACCACTGAAGGTCGCAGGTACCACGGGGGCAGGGACGTTGGCGAGCCCTCGCTCGCCAGGGGTATGGGTCACAGCGCCAGGCGCTGGGCTGCGATCCAGGCCAGCGCCTGAACCACCAGGGAACTGCACAGGAGCAGGAGCGCGAGGACCCGCTCCCGTCTGTGCACCAGAGCTGCCAGGATGTCGTTCACCAGGAGGATCGCCAGGCCGATGCCTGGCAGCAGCAAGATCTCTGCTCTGGCACCGACGCGGTCGGCCAGCCCGCGCGGATCGAAGGAGAGCACGATGCGCGGTGCTATCTGCGGGTACCGGGCGGAAACAAACCCGAACAGCCCCAGGTTCACCAGCAGGCCTGCGAGGCCGAGCCATGCGGCGAGGCGGTCGTGCCGGATGCTCGGGTCCAGCACCGCCGGCACGTGCTTCCCGGCTTCCCACCGCGCGATTGGGCCGAGCAGCCGGCGCGTGTGGTAGTCCGACATAAAGCCGTCCACGTTGGCCGGCGTGATCACATAGGAGCGCTTGCGGGTCCTGATGAGCAGGGCGCGGCTTGCCTGCGTCGCATAGAGCTGCACGCGACCGACGCCCTCGAGCTGCCCCTGCCCGAACCGGCAGCCGGGCCAGCCCATGCCGCCAGCCAGCCTGCGGCCGCCGAGGCGGAGGGGCTCGACCGCCACGATCTCGGGCATCGGCACCACTTCCTCGCCGGCCGCCCAGCGTATGATGATCCCGTTCCGCTCGATCCGGTAGGCCAGGCTGGCCAGGCCGTACAGCGAGTAGGCAACAAACAGTGTCAGCGCCAGCGCGGCGGCTGCGACCAGGAGCCGCCCGAAGAGGACCAGGCTCACGGGTGCCCCCACCGCTCCACGGAGCAGCGAGTAGTCAACCCATGCCAGGGCAGCCAGCAGGCCAAAACCCCACAGAAGACCAACCAGCCTCCTGGGGCGCCAGTTCATCCCGCTCCTTCAGCCTTCTAGTAGACGGCCGTGCACCACTTTCGGTACTGCGGCATGCGTCCGCGGACCACGTCGTAGTAGAGGTCCCGGAGCTTTTGTGTGACCGGCCCCATGCGCCCGCTGCCGATCGGCCTGTGGTCGATCTGAGTCACCGCGACGACCTGCATCCCTGTGCCGCAGAAGAAGACCTCATCGGCCTGGTACAGCTCGGTGCGGTCTATTGAGCGCACCTCGGTATCGATCCCCAGCTCGGTTCGTGCCAGCTCCATGAGGGTGGCCCGGGTGATGCCCTCCAGGATGTTCTCATTCACACCGGACGTGACCAGGTGCCCTTGGCGCACGAGGAAGAGGTTCTCGGCGCTGCCTTCGGAGACGTGTCCGTCCTCGGTGAGCACGATCGCCTCGTCAAAGCCCGAGAGCGCGGCGTCCGTCTTGCATAGCGCCGAGTTCACATAGGCGCCGATGATCTTGCCGCGGGGCGGAATCGCGTTGTCATCGAGGCGTCGCCACGAGGAGACACAGGCGTGGCAGTTCTCCTCCTGCTCCACGTATCGGCCAAAGGGAGTGCAGAAGATGGCGAACGCGTCCCGCAGGTTGTGGAGGCGCACGCCGATCCCGAGATCGGCCTTGTATACGATGGGGCGGATGTAGCAGTCCTCGTGAAAGCCCTCGTGGCGCAGGAGATCGATGGTTATGTTGCACAGTTCTTCGACGGTGTAGCCAAGCTTGCAGTGGATGATGCGGCACGACCGGTGCAGGCGCTGGTAGTGCTCGGGCATCCTGAAGACGAAGAGCTGCTGCTCCTCCTCGTTCCAGTAGCCCCGCAGGCCCTCGAAGCAACCTGTCCCATAGTTGAAGCTATGGGTCATGATGCTGATCCGGGCCTGCTCGATGGGGACGATTGCTCCCTCGAAGAAGGCGTATCGGGTGGGCACCTCGACATCTCCTTTCCCGCCCTTGGGAAACGAGCCGCACCGTTGCGGCCGGCAGTTGCGGGTGAGGCCGGTACGATTATACCCTGTCAGGACCTGCAGCGTCAAAAGTCCGGGAAGCGAATTGCCAGCTCCATTCTGAACACTTACGAGCTACGGATCGTCTGAGCGGCCTGCTCGGCTGCCTGCCGCATCAGGCCGATCTCGTTGCTGTACATCAGAAAACGCATCCCCTTGCCCTGCCAGGCGCGCAGTGTCGAGAGGTCGGCGGTGTGCAGCCCGGAGGCCACGCCGTGGTTCGCTGCCGCCTCCACCACCCGCGCCATCGCGGCCTGCATGGCCGGGTGGTGGATCTCCCCCGGCACCCCTAGAGAGATCGAGAGATCGTTCGGCCCGATCAGGGCCACGTCGACTCCTGGCACGCTGACAATGGCCTCTATCTCTTCGATGGCCGACTTTTCCTCGATCTGGGCGATGAAGAGCGTCTCGGCGTTGGCCCAGGAGAGCCACTCCGGCACCGGCACGCGGTTGAACTCGGTCTGTCGCAACGTGACCGCGCAGCCGCGCCGACCGACCGGCGGATACTTGACCATCCGCACCATCTCCTCGACCTGGCTCCGCGACTCGATGCGCGGCGCCATCACCCCCATAGCGCCGATATCCAGCGGCCGTGCCAGCCAGGGGTAGCCGTGGTCGCTCACGCGCACCAGCGGCACGATGCCCGCGAGCCTCGCTACCTGGCAGATGTCGGCGACCGTCTCCAGGTTGAAGGCGCCGTGCTCCAGATCGATCATCAGAAAGTCGAGCCCGGCGGCTGCGAGTGCCTGTGCCACTGAGGGAGTACGCATCTCCTGCAGCATGGTGCCGAACACCGTCTCGCCCTTCTGTAAAGCCCGCTTGACCCTGTTCTCTCGCAACATTTCGTCCTCCATCGGAGACGCGCCTGCCCGAGCGTTCCTTAGACCACGCGATACCGCGGCTTCCTGCCCTGCAGGACGGCCAGCACCTCTTCGGTCGCCTCCAGGGCCATGCGGCGCAGCGTCTCGCCGGTAGCCGAGGCGATGTGCGGCGTCAGGACGACATTGTCGAACCTGCACAGGGGATGGATCCCTCGCACAGGCTCCTCCTCGAAGACATCGAGCGCCGCCCCCGCGAGCCTCTCCTGCCGCAGGGCCTCAATCAGTGCCTGCTCATCTACCACGGGCCCACGTGACGCATTGACCAGGATGGCCGTCGGCTTGAGGAGCGCCAGCTCCCACCGCCCGATCAGATGGCGGGTTGCCGGGGTCAGTGGCACGTGCAGGGTGATGGCATCGGCCGAGGAGAGCACTCCATCCAGAGGCAGGCGCTCCGCCCAGTCCCACCCGGTCGGGGGTGGCTGAAGGTCATGGTACACCACCCTCATCCCCAGCCCGTCATGGCAGATGGTGGCAACGCGGCGGCCGATGCGGCCGAAACCGACCACGCCAAGGGTGCGACCTGCCAGGTCAATCCCCAGGCAACGCCCGCGTACTCCCCAGTTCCCGGTCCGCAGGCCCCTGTCCGCCAGAGCGATCCGCCGGGCAACGGCCAGCAACAGCCCTACGGTGTGCTCCGCTACGGAAGCGGTGGTAGCCTCGGGGGTGTTGGTCACGAGAATGCCGCGCTCGCGGGCCGCCTCGAGGTCGATGTTGTCGGTACCCGTCCCATGGCGGGCGATGATGCGCAGTCTGGGTGCCGCCTCGATGACCCGACGCGTCACCCGCCCCACCCCGAGCATGATCAGCGCATCGGCATCGCGCACTGCGGCGATGAGCGAGTCTTCATCCCAGCCCGGGGACACACGCACCTCGGTCTCTTGCTCAAGGCGCGCCACAGCCTCCGCACACATTGGCTGGGAGAGCACGACTACCGGCCGACTCAAGGATCGCCTCCTTTCACCCGGTCCAAACCGCTCCTTCCATCAGGCGTTCTTGACTGCAGGCAGGTCTCTGGTATCATCCTCGCTAACTGATCCCACCACGCCCTACGGAGGCCCGACCCATGATGCGCAGGCCCCTTTGCGGTATTCTCCTGCCGCTTGCGCTCCTTGTCCTTGCAGGAGCCTGTGCTTCTCCCCCCGAATCGCCGCAGCTCCGGCAAGAGGTTGCGCTCCGCCAGGCCATGCTGGAGTGGGCGGTTCTCGGTGAGCCGCCGCAGGGGATCGAATGCCCCTTCCCCGATGGTCACATGCTATGGCGGTACACCACCATCGTCATCCAGGACGATGGCTCCCCTGCCAGCCGCCGGCTCTCGCTCCCCGGGCGCACGGTCAGGCTCCTGGATTCCGGCGCCATACGCGCCCGGGCCAACAGCGAAGGGGACTACCTTTACCTGCGCTTCGATCGGGTCGAGCTTCAGGATGACCGGGCAAGGGTGCGCCTCTCGCTGGTGTGGGCGGTCAGTAAGGCCACCCGCGACTCTGGCAGAGCACCCCAGAGCTCCTGTGGTGCCGAGGTAGCCTTTCAGCTGGAAGGGGACACCTGGACGGCCAGCCAGGTCCTTGCCCTCTGGCAGCCCTAGTCTATACGAGTCCTGACTTCCTGCAAGCTCTGCACAGACAGGGGCTCCGCCCGCATCGCGCGGATCGCCTGCACGGCAGCAGAGGCCGCAGAGAGGGTCGTCAGGGTGGGGACGCCATAGGCGACGGCGGCGCGGCGGATGGCACCCCGGTCGACAAAGGCCGTCTTGCCCGTTGGCGTGTTGATGATGAGCTGGATCTCGCCGTTCACGATATAGTCAACAGGGTTGGGTCGACCCTCGCCGACCTTGTCGATCGCCTGCACTTGGAGGCCGCACGCCTGCAGGTATCTTGCCGTGCCCCGTGTCGCCAGCAGGCGAAACCCCAGGATTGCCAGCTCGCGGGCGATGGGGACGACCGTCGGTTTGTCATTGTCGTTCACGCTGATAAAGACGGTGCCCTGCAGCGGCAGGGAGCAGCCCGCTCCCATCTGCGCTTTGGCATAGGCCCAGCCAAAGTGCTCTGAGACGCCCATCACCTCGCCGGTCGAGCGCATCTCTGGCCCGAGGAGGGTGTCCATCCCCGGGAACTTGACGAAGGGAAGGACGACCTCTTTCACAAAGTAGCCCTGCACCGGGACCTCGCTCCGGATGCCCTGCTCCGCGAGGCTCCGGCCCATGATGGCCCGCGTGGCGACTTTGGCCCAGGGTACGCCGGTCGCTTTGCTTACGTAGGGCACGGTGCGCGAGGCTCTCGGGTTCACCTCGAGGACGTACACCACGTCGTCCTTGATCGCGTACTGTACGTTCATCAGCCCGACCACACCGAGCGCCCGGGCGAGACGGTGGGTGTAGCGACGCATCGTGTCGATGTGCTCGGGCTTGACCATGTAGGTCGGAATGACGCAGGCGCTATCGCCCGAGTGGACACCTGCCAGCTCGATCTGCTCCATGATGCCGGCGATGACCACGTCGCTCCCATCGGATACGGCGTCGACATCGACCTCAAAGGCGTCCTCGAGGAACCGATCGATCAGCACCGGGTGGTCCGGAGAGGCTTCAACTGCCTCCCGCATGTAGCGGTCGAGCCCGGCCTGATCGTAGACGATGGCCATGGCCCGGCCCCCAAGCACGTAGGAGGGCCGCACGAGCACCGGGTAGCCAATCTGCGCCGCAACGAGCCGCGCTTCTTCGCCGGAGGTGGCGACGCCGCCCTCCGGCTGCGGGATACCCAGCTGGCGGAGCAGAGCCCCGAAGAGCTGGCGGTCCTCGGCGAGATCGACCGAGCGAGGCGACGTGCCGAGGATCCGCACGCCCGCCGCCTCGAGGTCGAGGGCGAGCTTGAGGGGCGTCTGCCCGCCGAACTGTATCATCACGCCCTCGGGCTGCTCAACGTCCACGATATTGAGCACGTCCTCGAGGGTCAGCGGCTCGAAGTACAGGCGGTCGGCCGTGTCATAGTCGGTGGAGACTGTCTCGGGGTTGCAGTTGACCATGATGGACTCGATGCCCAGCTCGCGCAGGGCAAAGGCCGCGTGGCAGCAGCAGTAGTCAAACTCGATCCCCTGGCCGATGCGGTTCGGTCCACTGCCGAGAATCATGACTTTGCGCCGACGGCCGGGCGAGGCCTCGCAAGAGGTCTCGTAGGTCGAGTAGAGATAGGGCGTGTAGGCCTCGAACTCGGCCCCACAGGTATCGACCCGGTTGTACACGGCGCGGATTCCCAGCTCCAGCCGGCGCCGCCGCACGTCGAGGGCGGGCTGACTTCCCTGACCCGGCACGGCGAGAAGCCGCGCAAGCTGGCGGTCTGAGAATCCGGCGCGCTTGGCTTCCCGCAGCAGCCGCGGCGGCACATTCTCGAGGTTGAAGGCTCGCAGGCGTCCCTCGAGATCGATCAGCTCGTCGAGTTGGGCGAGGAACCACGGGTCGATGTGGGTCAGCCCGGCCACCGCATCCACCGACCAGCCGCTCTGCAGGGCGTACCGCACATAGAGCAGCCGCTCCGGGGTCGGAATGGAGAGCCTGACCCGCAGCTGCTCGGGGTCGATGCGCTCCTCGCTGCCGTCGGCGCCAAAGCCGGCGCGCCCATCCTCCATGGAGCGCAGGGCCTTCTGCAGCGCCTCCTGGAACGTTCGTCCGATGGCCATCGCCTCGCCGATCGACTTCATCTGCGTGCCTAGGGTCGGGTCGGCGTTGGGCAGCTTTTCAAAGTTCCAGCGGGGCACCTTGACGACGACATAGTCGATCGTCGGCTCGAAGGAGGCTGGCGTTTCCCGGGTGATGTCGTTGGGCAGCTCGTCGAGGGTGTAGCCGACGGCCAGCTTGGCCGCGATCTTGGCGATGGGGAACCCCGTAGCCTTGGAGGCCAGGGCCGAGCTGCGAGAGACCCTCGGATTCATCTCGATGACCATGACCCGGCCCGTCTCGGGATGCACCGCGAACTGGATGTTGGAGCCGCCCGTCTCCACGCCAACCGCCCGGATGACGCGGATGGCCATGTCCCGCAGGCGCTGGTACTCCCGGTCGGTGAGGGTGAGCGCCGGCGCGACGGTTATCGAGTCGCCGGTGTGCACGCCCATGGGGTCCATGTTCTCGATGGAGCAGATGACCACGACATTGTCCGCAAGGTCCCGCATGACCTCCAGCTCGAACTCTTTCCAGCCGAGCACCGATTGCTCCACGAGCACCTGATGGACCGGGCTCAGGTCGAGGCCGCGGCGCACCGTCTCGCCCAGCTCCTCAGCATTGTAGGCGATGCCCCCTCCGGAGCCGCCGAGGGTAAACGAGGGGCGGATGATGAGGGGGAACCCGAGGTCGCGGGCAATCCTGCGCGCTTCCTCGACAGAGCCGGCCAGGCCGCTCTGCGGGACCTCGAGGCCGATGCTGACCATGGTCTCGCGGAAGAGGTGCCGATCCTCGGCGATGCGGATCGCCTCGGGCCGCGCGCCGATCAGTGAGACTCCGTAGCGCTCGAGCACGCCGCTGTCGGCCAGCTCGATGGCGAGGTTCAGCGCCGTCTGCCCGCCGACGGTCGGCAGTATTGCGTCCGGCCGCTCGCGGGCGATGATCTGCTCGATGACAGGGGCCACGAGAGGCTCTACATAGGTGCGGTCGGCCAGCTCGGGGTCGGTCATGATGGTAGCCGGGTTCGAGTTGACGAGGATGACGCGGTAGCCCTCCTCCTTGAGCGCTTTCACCGCCTGGGTACCTGAGTAGTCGAACTCGCAGGCCTGCCCAATGACGATCGGGCCCGAGCCGATGATGAGGATCGTGTGCAGGTCAGTGCGTCTCGGCAAAGCTACCCTCCCCGCGGACGCTCGGATCGGCGTTCATCGAACCTGGTCAGTGAGTGCTCCCATCGACTGCAGACGGCCGGGCTCAACCCTCCCTCTCCTCCGCCGGTCCCGGCTCGCCCGTCGTGCGAGGGGTCAGTTGCGCGACCTGCACCCGGTGTTCCTGCTTCCACTCGTCCACCAGCCTGCAGAACCCTGCAAAGATCGCCAATGCATCGTGCGGGCCCGGCCCGGCCTCGGGATGGTACTGCACGCCAAGGACGGGGAGCCGCCGGTGTTGGATACCCTCGACGGTTCGATCGTTCAGGTTGATGTGCGTCACGCGGACGTCGCCCTCGCTGAGAGATCTGGCATCGATGGCATAGTTATGGTTCTGCGCCGTGATATCCACGTGGCCTGTCGCCAGGTCCCTGACCGGCTGATTGCCTCCGTGGTGCCCGAAGCGCAGCTTGAAGGTGCGTGCCCCAAGCGCCAGCCCGAGAAGCTGATGCCCGAGGCAGATGCCGAGGATCGGGCACCGACCCAGGAGCTCGCGAACCGTCTCGGCCAGCTCGGGGACGCTCGCCGGGTCTCCCGGGCCGTTGGAGAGCAGTATGCCGTCGGGGCTCAGAGCCGTGACCTCCGCTGCCGGTGTGTTCCAGGGTACCACTGTGACCCGCGATCCACTCTGAACGAGCTGGCACAGGATCGAGCGTTTGACCCCGCAATCAAAGACCACGATATGGCGCCGTGCCGGAGGCGGAGGCTCGCCCCAGCCGGCCGGCAGACCGGCCGTCCACTCAAACGGTGCCTGGCAGGAGACCTCGCGCACGAGGTTGCGCGTCGAGATGTCGGGCGCAGCCCTGGCCTTGGCGATCAGCGATTCCGGCGAGAGGTCCTCCGTTGAAACGGCCGCCTTCATGGCGCCAAAGGCTCGCACGTGCCGGGTCAGGGCGCGGGTATCGACGTCGCTGAGGGCCACGATGCCGTGCTCGCGCAGGAACTGCCCGAGGTCTTTGCGGGCGCGCCAGTTGCTGGCGAGGGGCGACACCTGGCGCACAAAGAACGCCTCCACCTGGGGGCGTTCGGACTCCATGTCCTCATCGTTCACGCCGGTGTTGCCGATCTGCGGCGCCGTCATGGCCACCATCTGGCCACGATACGATGGGTCGGTCAGGACCTCCTGGTAGCCACTCAGGCTCGTGTTGAAGACGACCTCGCCGACCCGTTCACCCCGGGCCCCGAAGGAGCGCCCGGTGAAGACAGTGCCATCCTCCAGTGCAAGCAGTGCGTCCAATCTGCCCCCATCTCTCCGAACACAGTCCCGGACGAAATCGCCGGGCCTAATCTAACCCATGGATGTTCTGCCGAACGCGGCGCAAGGGACGCCAGCGACCCACCGCATGGATTCGGGGCTGCGGGGCCTGCCGGGGACCCCGCGGGCCGCGACACAGATGCCTTCGCAAGCCTTGAAGACTCAGTATAACCTGCGTCGACGGGGACCGGGCCCCCTCCGCGAGGGTGGACGGCTGGCGCCGCAGGCGCCCCTGGCGCGCCTGGCGCGGAACGCAAAAGTCACCGGCCTCGTTGCGCCCGGCCCGCGCGGCCTTGCAACCTGCTGATTGTGTGGGACACATCAGAGGTCGATCACGACGGTCGTTTCATCGCAGGCCGGAAACTTGACGCAGTCGATGCACTCGCGCCAGGCCACGCGCGGCAGGCTCTCCCGAGGCGCCGGCACGAACCCCAGCGCCGTGTAGAACGCGGGGAAGTAGGTGAAGGCAAAGATGCGCGGCAGGCCCAGCCGCCGGCCCTCCTCAAGCAGCGCCCTCACGATTTGCTCCTCAGAACCCGCTGGCGCCTCGGGCGCCGAAGCCAGCGCCCTGATCTCCCCCAGGTCGTGCCAGAGCACGTGCATCGCCCCGCAGGCGAGCACCTGGCCTCTCTCCTCCACAACCACAAAGTCGCGGATGTTCTGGTACACGTGATTCTGCGAGCGAGGCAGGATCTCTCCGCGGGCTGCGCGGGCGTTGATGATCTCCACCATGCGGGGCACGTCCTGCACACGGGGGCGCCGAATCATGTCACCACCTCGAGATCCAGGATTACTGCTACCTCGTCGCACTGCGGGAACCTGACGCAGTCGATGCAGTCGACCCAGATCTTGCGCGGCAGGGACTCGCGGTCGACGACCCTGAAGCCGAGCGCCTGGAAGAACTCTGGCTTGAAGGTGAGCGCAAAGACCTGCGGGAGGCCAAGCTCTCGCGCGTCGTGCAGGAGCACGCTCACAATCTGGCTCCCGATCCCTCGCCGACGGAAGGCCTCCTCCACGGCGAGCGACCGAATCTCGGCGAGGTCTCCCCACAGGACGTGCAGCGCGCCACAGCCAATCAGCCGCCCGGCCTGCTCAGCGACGACAAAGTCGCGTACATTCTGGTAGACCTGGTTGAGCGACTTGGGGAGCATCTCGCCCCGCGCCGCGTAGGCGTTGATCATCTCGGCCATCGCCTCCACGTCGGCGACGACCGCCGGCCGAACGGTGACTCCCGAGGCCCGAGGCAGCACGGCGTCCCCCTTCGCCCGTGAGCTGGGAGCTCTGCGTTCCATCCCTGCCATCTAGACCTCTGCTCGCTCCGCCTCGGTGAGGAGGCGGTCTATGATAGCGGCTGCCTCGTCGATCTGCTCCTCGCTGACCACGAGGGGCGGCACCAGCCGCAGAACGCGCTCGCCAGCGCTCGTCACGATCAGGCCATGGTCGTACGCAGCCGCGGCAAGCGGCGCGGCATCGACCGCCAGCTCCATCCCCCAGATCAGGCCCCGACCGCGCACCTCTCGGACCAGCCGGTGACGCCGCTGCAGCTCTCGGAGGCGCTGCTCCAGGCGGGCACTCCTTCGTCGGACGTCCTCGAGAAAGCCGGGCGCCGTTATGCGGCGCAGGACGACGCGGGCCACCTCACAGATGACGGGGTTGGCGGCGAAGGTGCTCCCGTGATCCCCGGGGACGATGGCAGAGGCGACACGCTCGGTGAGCAAGGTGGCGCCGAGGGGCAGGCCACCGCCCAGGGGCTTGGCCAGGGTCATCAGGTCCGGCGTCACCCCGAAGGCCTCGTAGGCCCAGAGCGTGCCGGTGCGCCCGAGGCCACATTGGACCTCGTCAAAGATCAGCAGCGCCCCCTGCTCATCGCAGCAGGTGCGGAGCGCCTGCATGAACTCTTGAGTGGCCGGGTTGACGCCACCCTCTCCCTGCAGCGGCTCTACAATCACAGCACCGGTCCGCGGGCCAATCGAGCTCCGCGCTGCCTCTGCATCATTGTAGGGGAGGAAGCGCACGCCGGGGAGCAATGGCTCAAAGGGGGCTCGATACTTCTCGCGGTGTGTGACCGAGAGCGCCCCCATCGTGCGGCCGTGGAAGGAGCCGGTGAAGGCGATGATCTCGCCGCGGTCCTGCTCGGGGTGGTTCACACGCTGCCACTTGCGGGCGAACTTGAGCGCGGCCTCGTTCGCCTCGGTGCCCGAGTTGCAGAAAAAGACCCGGTCGGCAAAGGAGCACTCGACCAGGTCACGGGCGAGGAGTGCGTGCGGCGCCGTGTGGTAAAGGTTCGAGACGTGCATCAGTCGCCGTGCCTGTTCGGTCATGGCCCTCAGAATCTCGGCGTCACCATAGCCAAGGGCGTTGACGGCGATGCCGGCCACCATGTCCAGGTATCGCCGTCCCCGCGTGTCGTAGAGGTAGGCACCCTCGCCACGCTCGAGGACAAATGGCGCCCGTTTGTAGGTGCCCAGCACGTAGCGCTGCTCGAGCCGGATGATCTCTTCTGCGTCCACTGCTTTAGCCTTTCTACAGCCTATGGGCGGCCGGCTGTTGGCGAGCCGGCGACAACTCTCGTCCCGCCACCGCTCTGCAGGCCGTCGAGGTCCAGTATCCTCACCTCAGGCACGCCGGAGGCAACGACCTCGAGCGCTGCCCGCACCTTTGGCACCATGCCACCAGAGATCACGCCCTGCCCAATCCACGCCTCCGCCTCGCTGGCGAGGAGCCGCTCGACCACACGGCCATCCGCCAGGACCCCCGGCACATTCGTCACGAAGGCCAGGCTGTCCGCGCCGAGCGCGCGGGCGAGGGCGGCCGCTGCCTGGTCGGCATTGACGTTGTAGGAGCGGCCCTCCGGCCCCAGTGACACCGGCGAGACCACCGGCACGATCCCCTGTGCCATCAGCAGGCGCAGCAGGGTCGGGTCGACCGCCGTCACCTCACCAACCCAGCCGAGATCCCCCGAGGGATGCTCGAGGCGCTTTACGCGCAGGAGTCCGCCATCCACGCCACTCAGGCCGACGGCCGGCACGCCGTGCGCCAGGAAGCGGGCCACCAGGCGCTTGTTCACCGCCCCCGAGAGCACCATTTCGGTGAGGGTGAGCGTCTGCTCGTCGGTCACGCGCAGCCCTTCGACGAAGCGCGGCTGCAGGCCCATGGCTTCTTGCAGGCGCGCGATCTCCTTGCCTCCACCGTGCACCACCACCGGTGCTGCCCGCGTCCGCAGCACGGCGACTGCTCTTGCCAGGCCGCCCAGAAACGCATCGTCATCGATCTCGTTCCCGCCGATCTTGAGCACGACCGTCTCAGACATACCCGGCTCCGCACGATCTGTGATTGGGCGTCTGCGACGCCCCCTATGGCCTGAGGCCGGCGGTCTCGGGCAGCCCGAACATCAGGTTCATGTTCTGCACCGCCTGCCCGGCTGCGCCCTTGCCCAGGTTGTCGATGGCCGAGATGATCACAAACTCGCCGGGGCGCCCGGCGCTGTGTAGCGACAGCACGCAGCGGTCGGTCTGCTCGGCCCAGCGCATGGTCGCCACCTTGCCCTCGGGCAGCACCCGTACCAACGGCTCGGCGCCGTACGCCTCGCGGTAGAGGCTGATCAGGCCGGCGAGGTCGTGCTCCGGGGGCACGCAGACGTAGAGGGTGGTGAGCATCCCGCGGTTGACGGGCACCAGGTGCGGTACGAAGGTCACGTGCACCGGCCTGCCTGCCGCTCTCGCGAGCTCTTGCTCCATCTCTGGCACGTGTCGGTGCACGTGCCCGACGCTGTACGGCGAGAGGTTCTCGTTGGCCTCACAAAAGTGCGTGGTCAGGCTCGGGCTGCGCCCGGCCCCGGAGACACCGGACTTGGCATCGGCGATGACGTGCCCATCCGCCAGCAGCCCGGTGCGGGCGAGGGGGTAGCAGCCGAGGATGACGCTCGTGGGGTAGCAGCCGGGGTTGGCCACGAGCCCCGCTGCGCGGATCCGGTCCCGGTGCAACTCGGGGAGGCCATAGACCGCCCCGGCGAGGAGCTCCGGCGCCTCATGGGAGACCCGGTACCACTCCCGGTAAAGGTCGGGGGTGGCGAGGCGAAAATCCGCCGAGAGGTCGATCACACGTACCCCGGCCCGACGGGCCCGTTGCACCGTGCCCATCGATGCCCCGTGTGGCAGCGAGCAGAAGACGCAGTCGACCTCGTCGAGCGGCGCATCCTCAGCGCGCACGAGGTCGAGGCTGTCGAAGCAGGGGTAGGCATCGCAGAGACGGCCGCCCGCGCTCTGCTCCGACGTCGCGAAGACCAGGCGCACGTTCGGGTGTCCTCGCAGGAGCTGCACCAGCTCGTAGCCCGCGTAGCCCGTTGCGCCAAACACGCCTACCCTGATCATCGGTCCTTTCTCCCGCTCGTGCTTTCTCCTCGCTGTCCTGGCCCCGGCACCCATGGGAGCCGGGCGGCGCCTCCGGTGCGAGGCCACAAAAAAGCCAGCTTCCCGGAAGCCCGGAAAGCTGGCTCAATCAACGCTGATCGCGGCCCACGTGGAACGATCCGGACTTCACACCTGAAGCCGGCGTCGCCTCACTCGTCGCAACTCCGCCGTTTCGCAGAAACGCTCAGGGCACGTCACGTACAGGGCACTCCCAAGGCGCAGTAGAATGCACATGATCTGAGGGTAGTGTATCACGCCTTGACGAGGGTGTCAAACCGGCGAGGGTGGCCTCTCCCCCGTTCAGGGGCGGACAGGCTGCTTTAGCCGCCGTCCCTCGGCCCTTGCCGGAGGGTACC
>DYEI01000023.1 GCA_020725765.1 Anaerolinea sp.
CACTTGTCGGTAATCCATAGCGCGCCGCGGGGGCGGGGAATCCACAATGACAGGGGGTGGAGTTTGGCCTTTTGAGGTCCTCGCCACTCGCTATCACCTCCATCGCCCGTCAGCAGTCGCGTAGCGGGGCTCGTGCTGTAATGTCTTCACCCTGCCCGGGACGGACGCCTCCGCGTCCGTCCCGGGCAGGGTGAAGACACCCAAAAATGCAGGCAGGCCCCCGGTGCATCGCTACCGCGACACACCCGGGGGCCTGCGCTGCGGCAAGGTACGACACTCAACCCGAGTAAGGGAGGAGGGTCACAGGGAGCGCCTGCAGGGCTACGGCCACAGCAGGCGCCGCCTGCGGCGCCTCAACCGGGCCTAACGGACAGTCCGGACCCCTTCCGGGGTCTCGGGCTGGCCCATCCCGGCTTCCATCTCGGAAGCCAATGCCGTTGGCCTGGCTTCGCCCTCGATGACCTGCTCTCCGGGCGCCCGGACGGGGATGTGTATCTCCTTTTCCCACTCTGGCTTCGGTATACGGACGACCAGCATGCCTGCCGCGACCGACGCATCACACTTGTTTGCTACCACCGTCGAAGGCAACTCGATCCGCCGGTAGTAGGGCCCCACGTCCCACTCGTGCAGGAGAAAGTCTTTCGGAAGCTGTCGCGATCCCTTGGGGTCGGCCCGGATGACGATGGCGTTCCCCTCGCAGTCGAGAGTGACGTCTCCCGGCTCCATTCCGGGTACCGGGGCCGTCACGACCCACGTCTCCGCGGTGTCGTAGATGTTGACGGGCAACTCCTGCATCCAGGTCTCCTCGTCCCAACCCCTGCCCCCCGGTCGCCAGGGTGCCCAACTCCTTCTGCCACCGTACCAAGGAGAGACCCGAACCATACGGATGCCCTGAGCCTCCTTCCCGCCCCGGCTCTGCGGCGCACGCGGTTCAGAGCAAGAACTGTGCCAGCGCCGACACCTCTCCTCCGGATGCTGGGGCGAGGTCACCATCGGCCCTGATCGATCTGGGTGAGGGGGTCCTCTCCGGGCACGACGTGCGAATCGGCGCCGCCCCAGCTCTCACCCTCGAGTGCGGCACAGAGCGCCGCCGAGACGAGCAGGTCATCGTGCAGGCCCGGCTCCCACACGCCCCAGCGCATCCGCCGACCGGGGCCGTCATCGATCTCGTACCGGGCTGCTGCGACCTGTCGCCAGAACTCGTGCCAGGCGGGCGAGCCATCGTCGAGATGGTCCCGGAAGCGACCGGTGTCGCAGACGGCCAGCAGGTCCCAGCCCAACTGTGACTTGGTCGCGCCCGAGAAGACGAAGGGCTGCACTCGAGCGCCATAGCGCTGCTCGAGGAAGGAGGCGAGCCCCGCTCCGAGCCCGGTAGCGTCGACCACGATGCGCCGGGGCGCCCACTGCTCGATCAGTGCCACGAGGCGGGCATACAGGTCTGCCTGCGCCAGCCCCCGCCACCACCACCGCCGCGCCACACGGTACACGGGCCGGCCGGCGAGGGGGTCGGTCGGCTCGGGGAGCTCGACGGCGAAGAGGGTGCAGGCGGTGCAGTCCCGCGGGTCTGGCTCGAGGGGGGCCGTCTCCCCTGCGGGGGCCTCTCCGGCCACGTCCACGCACAGGGCATAGCAGGCGCCTGGTTGTGGTACGGCATGGGGCCTGTGATCGCCACGCATGCGCTGCTGCCGCTCCGGCGGAAACATCCCGGCCTCGCCCTCGAGCTCCTCCAGCAGGTACTGCGTGCGAATCAGGGGGTGAGCGGCGCCGAGCCGGGCGATCTCCGCCTCCACATAGCGCCCGTAGGCCGGGACCTCCGCCGCCACCCGCGTCCACGGCAGCTGGAACACCCGGCGGATGCCATCTTCCGCTTCGAGGCGTCGCAGGGTGCGCACGGTGCGGGCGAGCAGGGTGTGTGGCGTCCATGCCGTGCCCCAGAGGACGGTCGTGACGTTGGTCGAGGCGCCCATGGGGCGAAAGTCCCGGTTCCACTTTTCCTCGGGGATGTCCTGCGCTTCGTCGCCCTCGAGGAGGATGGAGGCCGTTGCGCCCACGACCGAGGCTCCCGGCTGCGCCGAGAGAAAGGCCACCCGTGCCTCGCCGAGGCGCACCATGTAGCCTCGCTCGAGCTGCCAGCGGGCGCGGGTGAGGGGGTTCTGCAGGCGCGCCTGCAAGCGCATCAGCGAGTTCACCGCCTGGGGCTGGAAGGTCGGAGAGGCCTTGATGATGTAGCCACCTCTCCTCTCGTAGAGCAACAGCAGCTGCACCTCAAGCTGGGCACTGACCTCATTCTTGCCCGCCTGCCGGCTCATGAGGACGGCAAAGGTGAGCCCGCGCTGGCGCAGGACCGAATCGAGCACCGCGCGGGCGATCTCGACCTGATAGCTGCGCAGCGGCACCCCAATCACGAGACGGGAGAAGAGCAGCGGATCGAGGAGGAGCGCGGCAGCCTGATCGACGTAGCGACGCAGATTCATGGCCCGCCTCCTGCAGGGCCGTCGCCCTCCTCCGCTCCGGGCCCGGCGATCTCGCGCACCCGCTCGGCGACCGCCTCGAAAAAGCCCTCGATCTCCGCTGCTCCCCCGGCTGCTGCCCGCTGCGCCAGCATCAGGGCCAGGCTCTTGCCGACCTGCGCGAGCACGGTGAGGTAGCGGAGTACCTCGCCCGTCTCGCACTCGTCCATGCGCTGCTTGAGCCAGTGGTCTACCTCATCGCGCCGGGCGGCCAGCAGCGAGATCTCCGACTCGAGCGTTGGGAGGTGTCGCTTCGCGGGCTGCGGCTCCGGCACCGAAGCCAGCTCGCGGGGCAACGTCTCGCGGCGCATGCGCCCGGCGTGGGCAGCGCAGAGCGTCGCGCCACGCATGGCCCAGGCCCGGCAGCCCGGGTGGCTGCAGGGACGTTTGCCCTTCTGGTTGATCATCTCCGAACCTCCACTGCGCGTGTTGCTCCTGGCTGTGACGGTCTCAGATTCTCGTCCATCACCACCGGCTCTGCCGATGAACGGTCCTGTGGCACCGCCTGCGAAAGCCCAGTTGGTGCCACAGGCGCCTTTGCGGTGGGATCAGTCGCCAGCCTCGCTGCGCCCGGCCCAGGCGGCCCGCACCCTGCAATGGACATATCATATCAGCCGGCCATCGCCAGCGCCACCACCCTCCCCCGGGTGAGCACGGCCGACCCCGCAGAGACGCGGTGCTGAAGCACAAAGGTATGCGTGCCAGCCGCGATGCCGGTCTGCACGGCGAGGACTGCAAGCGCACAGCTCGGGCCCGCTGCGGCGCCTGTCCCTCCGATCTCCGCACCGGGTGCCAGCTCCGTCACCTCATGGGCGTCGTGGTGAAAGAACGACAGCGCATAGGTGATCCCCGCGCTCGCCAGGTATCCGCAGGCGGTGGCGGCCAGGAGCACGTTGCCCGGCACCTCGAGGGTGAGCGAGACGCCCAGCCCCGGCACCAGCTCGTACGATGTGGTGCTACAGGTGAGCGGGCTCGTGCGACTCGCGCTCTCCAGGGAAGGCTTCCAGAGGCGCGAGGTCACCCAGGGGGCGGGCTCCGTGCCATAGGGCACGAGGACGGCGGCATCGGCGGGGTTTCCCTCTTCGGAGAGGCATACCCACACCCGCGTCCCGGGCACGAGCAGGTCCGGCCCCAGATCGCCGGCAACCGGCACGCCTGTGAGGAGCGCGGTGTGCGCACCTGCGATCTCTACGCTGGCTCGCCAGGTGGCTGTATCAAAGCTGCGGACGATGCCACGTTCGATGTGCATCGCGCTCTCCTCCCCGGTGGGTGCCGACCCTGCGCCTACGGTGCCCAACCCTCGGTCCATGCGGTGCGCCACTGCATCTCGCGCCGGGAGAGCTGAGCGAGGCGGTTGCGGAACTCGCTCAGCCGTCCCTCGGCCCAGTCATGCCAGAGGCGCGGCGCTTCCCCGATTATGTTCACTTTCCCGATGGCTTCCTGGGCGCGCTGCAGGGCGGCATACCCCGCCGCCCCCAGGCAAACCAGCTCCTCCTGCTCGCGCGTCAGGGTCGTGGTTGCCGCATTGTCCAGCCCGGCTATCGTGTGCGGCCGGGCGTAGAAGACGCGAATGGCCTCGCCGCCGGTCACGCCGGGCACGTCGAGGAAGAGCGTGTCGTCATCCAGCAGGCGCCACGGCACGACGGGTGGCGGGTAGCCCGCATCGCTGGCCCTGTAGGGATACCATACCTCGGTCACGAACAGCGCATCGCCGATCCCTCCGGCGCTCAGGGAGTACTCGCGCACGCCCTCCTCCGCCGTCAGCCCGGCTACGGCCCGCCGCGGTGTGGCCCAGGATAGCTCCTGCAGGGCCCAGCGCACGGCACGGGTCAGGTCCTCGGCCGACCAGGTGGCGTTGGCGGTGTCCTTCAGGTCGGCCTCGAGGCGATCGATGATCTCCGAGAGGGAGGACATGGGAACCTCCACCCGGGGTGCTCCGGGCCCCGGCTAGATCCACACGACGGTGTACTCGCAGCCATTCGCCACGGCGATGTACAGCCCCCGGTGTAGCGCGATCGGCACCGCCGGGCAGAACGCAGCCGAGGAGCCGTCGACCGCAAGCGTCACCACGGGGTCACCCCCGGCGTCGACTCCATCGATCACCGAGACGCTTCCTGCCCCCGAGCCGAGGCTGGCATGCACGGCCACGAGCTGGCAGGGGCCGGCATGGGCAAGGCCGGACGCAGAGCTCTGTCTGTAGGCTGCACTCATCGTCGCCCTCCTCGCGAGCGCGGCTGAGGCGCCTCTCCCGGTGGCAATGGGGCAGCGGCGCCCTGCGTCGGAGCGCGCTCCTCCCAGAGCGTCACCAGCTCGTGCAGCGCAACGAGGAGCGCGCCGACCGCCTCGCGCACGCGGCCGAGCTCGCTGGACCCTCCTGCTGCCAGGGCCAGTGCCCGGTCTGCAGCCTGCAGGCGGGCGTGGATCTCGGGTAGACCGCGGGACATAGCCATCCTCCTTCCTGCAACCCATCTGCAGCGCCCCTGCCGGGGCCGGCAGCCGTCGCCGCCGGCCCCATCGGGGCGCCTCCGTCAGGCTTTTGCCCTCGGCCCCGCACCGGCGAGGCCAAAGAGGTTGAAGACGGCCTCGTAGCCAAAGGTGGCGATCGAAGCACCGAGGAAGCCGAGCCACGCGGCGCTCCACCAGGCGTGCGTCCCTGCCAGCCACGCCGCGCACACCTCAACAGCCACGGCCAGAGCGAGGACCAGCAGGTTCGTAAAGCGCCAATCCGGCAGGTAAGCTTTGAGCCACTGCGCCAGGAGCCCGGCCATCGCAGCCGCCATCAGAGGATTGAGCAGGCCGCCGGGGTCCAGGGGTATGCCATCCATGATCGCTCTCCTTCTGAGTGGGTCCTCTCGGGCGGATCAGGCCACGTTGTGCTTGTAGAGCGCCTTTGGGTCCGCCACGCCGATGGTGTACAGGAAGCGGACCTTGATGCGCATCTCGTCGTGGGTGAACATCGAGCCGATGACCGCATCATCGGCGACGAACAGCTCCGGCGTGCGGCCAAAGCGGTAGCCGATGCAGATGCCCGGCAGGTCCGCGGGATCGGCCGCGGCGGCCCAGTCGTTCGCGTCCGTGAACTCGGGGACGGTGATGACCCCAAAGGTTCCGGCGCGCACGTTGGCATCATTGTTCCCCGTGCCCGGCTCGCCTGCCGACTTCATGATAGTCAGGGCGGTCTTTTCCAGCTCGATGGGCACCAGCAGCCACTTGGGCCGCACGCCCAGGCGCCTGCCGCTGCCGGCCTCCGTCTGTCGGAACATGGCCTGCACCGTCGCGTCCCAGGAGGCAGCCGACAGGGCGCTCGTCCCCAGGTTGCCGTACTGTGCGTCGAAGAGCCGGTAGGTGGACTGCGATCCCGGCCAGTAGGGCCCGACCCCCGAGTTGGCGGTGAACAGGCCCGCCACGCTCGCGGAGAGCGTCCGCCAGGCCGCCAGACCGAGCTTGCGCGGTATCTGCCGGATGGCGGCGACGTCATCGCGGTCGATCGTCTCCAGGGTGATGCCGATGTAGCCGCCCTTCTTCGTCCAGGCCGAGACTTCCTCGGCGTCGGTGAGGTTGGCGACCTCGGCATAGGCCGAGCCCTCCGGGACGGTGGCGAGGTCCCCGAAGCCACCCAGGGTGATCCAGGTGACGTCGTTAAGGGTCGGAAAGTCCTCCTCCACCACAATCGGCTGCCACCACTGCGGCCGCGCCTCGAAGGAGCGCACCAGCACTTTGTTGAGGGCGTTCTTGACGATGGAGGTCATGGTGCCGGTCGTGACGTTGGCCAGAGTGACGCGCTCGGGCACAAAGACCCCACGCATCTCGTGATCGCCGGTCAGGAGCAGGTACAGCTCCCGGAGACCGGTCAGGCGGGGAACGTCCCGCTGCGAGTCGGGCAGGGGCAGGCCCAAGAGGTGCTCGCAGGCAAGCTGCAGTCGGTCCAACTCGTCCTGCATTCCGGTGATCTGCGGGCGCGGGCCGAGGTTCTGCACCGTGTGCTCCTCCTGCAGCGCGGCCCAGACGGTCCGTTGCGCCTCGACCTCGTGCACGACGTCGGCGACGGTATAGTCCTCCCGCTGGGCGAGGCGCACCTGCACAGCCTGCTGCATTGGCAGCGGCAGGCCCGAGGCCGCAAGGGCGGTGCGCAGGTAGGCCGAAGCCAGCTCTCGCCGCGCGACTCGTGCCTCCTCCAGCTCGTTACGCAACTCTGCGAGCGTTGAGGTTGCCTCATCCATCTGGTTGCTCTCGCTCATTGCCCTTCCTCCTTGCGGCGCCTCGGGGGGCGCCGCTTCCACCTGCACCCCGCCGGAGGCTGGCCTCTCCAGCTCCACGCGGGGCATCTCACCGATGTTACCGTCAGCGGACGTCCCCTCTCCTACCTCCGACAGCCCGCGGCGGGCGTTGAGCACGCGCTCGACGCTGCCTCCCGCCGCCGGGTCGACGACCACATCGACGGCGAGGACCCGCTCGATGGCCTGAACGCGGCGCCCATCGTGCGCCACGAGCAGGTCGGCCGAGAGGCCCACGTTCGGGGCGGGCTGTGCCGTCTGGCGGGCCTGCACGAGCGCCTCCAGAAGGGGTGCGAGCTCATCGCCGGCCCGCCCCGTCAGGCGCAGCCGCGCCACGATGCCCCGCGAGGCCTCCCACGCGGGCGAGGCCACCACGCCACACACATCCCGCACACTGCGGTAGCCGGCGCGGGTGCGGTCGAGGGCCGAGGCATGGTCCACGAACGACGTCACGCCATCCCACAGCGGCACGGAAGCGGCGAGCACCTCCGGCGGGTACTCCAGGCCGTTGGCCCGGCCCGGCCGGATGCAGACCACCTCGAACTCGCGCCCGCTCCCCGCCAACACCGCCAGCTCCACCTGCGTCCACATACCACCCTCCTCTCATCACACTTCGCGCATCACGTTTCACGCTTCACGCATCACGCTTCACGTTTCACGTTTCACGCTTCACGCATCACGTCTCACGCATCACGTTTCACGTTTCACGCTTCACGTCTCACGTTCCACGTCTCACGTTCCACCCCAGCCCATACTCGCCCCCCAGTTCGCCCCTACCCCTCGCCTGGGCCCGGCGCACGACCCAGGTGCACAGGTCGAGGAGCATCTCGCAGAACTCTTGCCGGCGGCGGGCATAGTGGCGGTAGGTCGGCCGGCCCATCTCGCGGGCGGTGGCCCGGTTTGCCGACTCTCCCTCTGCCAGAAAGTGCAGGGGGATGCCCGCACCGGCGGCGACCATCAGGCGCATAGCGCGGCCATCCGGTGAGGCGTCGGCTGCTTCGATGGCCGGCTGCACCGCCTTCCACTCCTCCAGCTCATCGGTGACGATCACCGATCCAGGGGCCGGCGGCCGCAGGTACTGCGCCCGCTTGCGCTCGAGCACCCCCGGGCCGGCACTCTTGATCGTCACCTGCCAGAGGAAGGCGCTCTTGTAGCGGTTGATCCGTACCCGGTCCTCCAGCCACTCCTTGTAGCGCTTGAGCCAGGGCAGGATGGGCGCGAGGTCGCCCTGTCCGCGCAGGGCCCCGACCGGCCGGTTGATCGCATAGTGGAGCATGAGCTGCGGCACCTGGAGGGCATCCGCAGCGCCCGGGCCGGGCCACCAGCGCCCTTCGAGGTCGCCCTCGCGACCAGAGGCGACCTCGTGGTATCGCAGCTCCCGCTCGAGGTCGCCCGGAGCGGTCTCGATCCGGTCGATGTGCGCCGCGGGTACCTCTCGCACGTAAGAGAGACCGTCGCCCGGGTTCGTGGAGAGGACGAGGAACAACTCTCCGGAGCGGGTCAGCTCCTCGCACCAGCGGTGGAGGCGCATCGGCAGGCGGTTCAGGGGATGGTTCCAGAATGCGGTCACCAGCTCCTGCACCCAGGGCACGGTCGAGTGCACCTCGATGCCCCGGCCGATGACGAAATCGCTGGCGAGGGCGACGATGCGGAAGGCCAGCGGATTGGTGCGCCAGGCCTCGAGGGCGTTGTCCAGCTCGCCACGGGCCTCGTGCCAGGGCCGGTCCTGTGTGCCAGGACCTCCACCGATCTGCGCCCACCACCGGTCGTCGACTGCCTTGACCGCCTGCGCGACGCGGCGGCGGATCAGGTCGCCGAACAGGCGCTCGGCCAGCATCTCGCGGAAGCTCATGGTGCCTCCTCGTACGTCAGCCTGCGCGGGCCGGGCCGGGGAGCGCCGTCTCCCCGACCCAGCCCGCCCGTCCCGGCGGCTGTTTGGGGCCAGGCCGCCGGAGCGCTCGACGGGCGGACCCTTGTAGCTGCCGCCCGGAGCGTTCGGAGTGAGAACCGCGGAACACGGTTGCGCGGGGGCGGCGCGCCCTCTCCCCTGCGCCGCATGCGCCGCCCCCGCAGGCCATCGGCGCGAGCCGGGGATCGCTTGCCGCCGCGTCCGGCCCGTGCCCGCGAGGCCCAACCCGCCGCACGCGCCACGGACAGACGAAAAAGGGCTGGCACCGGCGTCTGCCGGGGCCAGCCCTCTGGGCCGCGCCCTTTCGGGGCCACCTGCTGCAGCCCCAACTGCAGCAGGCGCCCGCTATCGATCTCTTACCGACCCGGCCTCGGCCGGGCGACAGGTCAGGAGAAGGTCCTGACTGTTTGCATGATAGCACAAATGTTCTAGTCTGTCAAGGGGGTAAGAGGCAAAATGAACCGGAATTAACGCATGGGTCGCCGCTTCAGGGCGGCGCGCTCCTCGGCTCGGTTCCATCTTGTGTTGGCGCAATGGGGGCTTGTGGGAGTGCTTGGCGCCGCCCGTGCTCTAGCGAGGCTGGCGACTGAAGTCGCGTTGCGCGCGCTTCGCGCGCTAGAGGCGCCTCCGGCGCCAACCGTCCGCCTTAGCGGACGGGGCCCGTTCCCCATCGACGAAGGTCGACGGTTGGCCTTCGTGGAGTCTGGCCTTTTGAGGTCCTCGCCCCTCGCTATCACCTCCATCGCCCGTC
>DYEI01000234.1 GCA_020725765.1 Anaerolinea sp.
GACCGGACTGCTACCATTTTCGCCGGGTCACCCGATCCTGGCAACTGGACCGCAAGGAGTATTCTATACAAGGGGGGATGGGGTACCGTCCGGCAAGGGCCGAGGGATGGCGGCTAGAGCAGCCTGTCCTCCCCTGAATCCCTCGCCCCTTCCCTGGCGGACGTGCGCGTCCGCCAGGGGGAGGGGCGAGGAAAACAAGGGCATCTGAGCCGAGCGCGCCGGGCCAGCGGCCGTCAGGAGCCAGCGATGTCGACCCGCTAGCTCGCGCTCCCGGCCTGACGCTGAAGCTGCAGCGGAGCGCGCCCCGAGGGCGGCATCATGCGCCCGGAAGAGCCCGCGGCCACGGCGCCGTTGGTTCCCAGCTCGACGGACCGTCCGCGTCCGCCCGCACCGACCCCCGCTCCCACGAGCACAGTCGCGCGCTACAGAGGCACCCACACACCACAGAGCCGCTGCCCTCGCCCACCCACGTCGTGGCAGCCCCGGCCGCCAACACCGCGTCTCGAGCCTCCCAGCGAACCGCTCCCCGGACGCCGCCGTCGTTCCAGAGCCTATCCGTGAATGCCCCTTTCCCATTCATCCCTAGAGAGCGCGAAGCGGCCTTCGCCGGTGCTCCTGAAGCCGAGCCGGTGGAGCAGCCGTACGGACGGTACGTTGCTCGTCGCGGTGCCGGTGACGACCTGGTCGGCCTGCAGCTCGCCGAAGGCCCGCCCGAGCATGGCCCGGCAGGCCTCCGTGGCGTATCCCTGACCGCGATAGTTGGAATCGAAGATGTAGCCCAGGTTGTACTCCCGGGAGCCTTCCTTCTCCAGCGGGTTCAGACACACGAAACCGATGAACCGCCCCGTATCCTTGAGGCAGACGGCCAGGTAGCTCTCGCCGCTGGCGAACCAGGCCGCTATCTTCCTGATCTCTTCGGGCGCGGTCGGCCACGGGTGGGTGGGGTCGTAGGCCGCATTCTCGAATTCGTGGTATCTGACGATCATCTCGTGGAGGCCCGGCCAATCGCCCTCCGCGAACTGCCTGATGATGAGCCTCTCGGTCTCCATCGGTGTCATTCCCCTGCCTCCATTCCCGTCTCTCTGTGGCAGCCTGTCCACCTCCGTGTGAACGTATCCGATAGACGGCGGCTTGGGCGCATTCTTATGGCTGCAGGCAAGGCGGGCATCTCCCTGCTGGTAAGCGTGCTGCGGCGGCCACTTTCGCCCCAGGTAGGCGATCGCTTCACCTCACGCACCGCCTCACGGATCACGCATCACGGCCCGCTCTCATTGCGGCTTACAGCGCTGCCACGATCCTTTGCAGGCATTCCAACCCCTGCCGCTCCGCCTCCGCGGCCTGGCGCATGAGGGCGGCGCCCCCGGCGCTGGGAGGCTTTTCCTGATCGTCCCAACCCGGCCGCATAGGCACGAGTTGCGCAAGCCGGGCCAGGCGGTCACGGACAACCGCTTGGGGGGACGGGTGGACATATTGGCCTCCTACAGGTCGGGCGGCCTTGCCTTCGGCTCAGGTCAACAGCCAGACCGTAGCACCGTCGTGCTGTTGCGTCAAATATGAAAGGCGAAGTCGGCAAGCGCGGGCCCAATGGCTCCGGTGGTTCCCGGGCTGCAGCGGCGACGCGTCGTTGGATGAACTGTCGCCCCCCAATTCCGGCCGGAAGGTCGCCCCCAGGGGAAGAAGTTCAGGGGCGGATAGGTGGTCCTGTGCGAGGCGAAAGCATCCGCCGAGGGAGCTCGCGGACGCACGGGGTAGGGTGCGATCTGCCGCTCGATGGCTGCCAACTCGGCGGCCGCCTCGCCAGACAGGCGCCTGTCCGCCCCTGAACCCAGCCCCGAAGGGGCTTCGCCTCTTTCAGCTCGAGTTTGGCCCTTTCGCGGTTATGCTAAACCAGCGCGCTATGGTGCACCACAGAAGCCCTGGACTTAGGCGCTGTGCGTTCTCCCTACTACATGTAGGGTCTATTCGAAAAGGCCAAACGCAAGCGGCGCCGTAGGCATGCGCACCCGCTTGCGGTCGGACTGGGGCGAGGCGACGCCTCGCCCCTACAGTCGGGCGCCCGCCATCGATAGAGGGCGTGCCTGTCCGCCCCTGAAGGGGAAGAAGAGGGGGCAGGCGTCTGCGGACGTCTGCCCCCTGCTTCTCGGCTGGGACGCTCGTGATCCGTTCAGAGCTGAACAGAATGCGCGCTCGGCTCGCCGCACCGCGCGAGGCGGATCAAGCCCTCGGCCATTAGTACGGCTCAGCTCAAGGCATTGCTGCCCTTACACCTGCCGCCTCTCAACCTGGTAGTCTCCCAGGGGC
>DYEI01000235.1 GCA_020725765.1 Anaerolinea sp.
CGATGGAGGTGATGGCGAGGGGCCAGGGCCTCAAAAAGGCCAAACTCCACCCCACTTTGGGTATCTCCCCTCCCCAGGCGGACGCCCCGGCGTCCGCCTGGGGAGTGGGATAGGCGGAGGGGGCTCCCCGGAAACGAGGGCCTCGGGCACCATCAGTGGCCTCTCCACGACATCGAGGGGCATGCTCCGAGAGGCCAAAGTCGAGCCTCTCCCTGAATCTCGCGCCCCCACAGCATGGAGGCGCGGCTAGGGTGCCTAACCCGGGCACGGGAGGACTTGGCGCGAGGCCGCGTGGCACGGGCCCTTTTGTATGGCAACTGGCTCCCGCCATGCCGCAATGTCCTCACAGGGTGTAACAGCGGAACCTTCAGTGGGGAAGAAGCGTCATTACCAAATGGGGGTGAAACCCAATAGGGTTGCAGGGCTGCACAGCGTGGCCGCGGTCTCGTCCGGAGGTGCGGATGGCGTGCGAGGTGCTCGTCTGCGGGGAGGAGCTGGCGCGGATGGCGCGCGACCTGGCCATCCCGAATGCCACAATCGTGGAGGGTAGACCGTCCAGACTTCCGAACCCGGTTCCGCCCATAGCGGCAGTCGTATTCGACACGCAGCGGGTGCCGCTGGAGAGCGCGGCGTTCTGGCGCCTCTGGTACCGGCCGGGAGTGCCCCTCCTCGCCGTCGTAGGGTCCTATGAGGAGGCCGAGCTGGCGCTGCGGCGCGGCTGCAGCGATGTTCTCGTCAAGCCGATCAGGCCAGAGGAGCTGCGCCTCCGGATACGCAGGGCCTTGCGGTTGGCCCGGCCTCCGAGCCTATCGCTGGGCAGGCTGGTGATAGACCCTGCCGCGGGCTGTGTGACCTGCGGCGACGTCAGGATTCACCTGAGCCCGCTTGAGTTCAGGCTGCTGTATCACCTGGCCGCCAATGCGGGCAGGGTCGTCCGCTACGACGAGCTGCTCAATGAGGTCTGGGGCTGTGACTATGATGCCGGAAGCTACCTGGCGGTCAAGGCGGCCATCGGGCGCCTTCGCCGCCGCATAGAGCCAGACCCTTCGTCTCCCAGGTACATCCTGAATGTGGCCGGGACCGGCTATACTCTCACAGTGAGGGAGGAGTAGCGCGCCTCTCCGTTGCAAGCACCGCCGGCCGGGTCAGGAAGGGCCGGGGTGGGCCCTTCGCGGGTCATAGAGCCTGCATGACTGTTGCAGAACCCGCGCTTTGTCATGCAATTGTCACGGATGGTTCGCCCGTTGTCACCGATCTGTCACCCGCAGCACCGCGCGAGCTGCTATTATACGAGTGCAGCTCAAACATCGCACCTTTGCGTAATGACCCCTGCAACGACCTATGGACAAACTGAGGGCGCGCCACCCTTGCTGATGGTCAGTGGCCCAACTGGAGGGAGGACGATGGTGCACTCACATGGTGGAGCTGTGCGCCGTGTCGCGCAGGTGGCTTGGCTGGCGAGCGCCGCCCTGCTGCTCGTGCTCTCGTGGTTTGTGTTGTTCCTGCATGCCGAGTGGTTCACTGGGTCGGCGTTGGTGCCGTATGAGAACCGCCCGGCGTTTGCGCAGCCCAACAACCCCTTTCCGCCAAAGCCTCCTCGGGGGACCTGGGAACGTGCCGTGAACGACTTTTTTGAGCACCGGCCGGGGAGATGCGTCCCGGGCGGGGTTGTCGTGGCCGGCAGCGCGATCATGCTGGTAGCGACGCTGCCTCGGCGGAAGGTGACGCCCGGGCTCCTCCTTGCGCTCGCGGCCACGAACCTCATCTTCGTGGTCTTTTACGCCTTCGCTGCGCCAGCCATGCGACAGCTGCCGCTGCTCTGGCTGCCGCAGCCGCGATCCGAGTACGACGCAGGGTACCATCGGACGTGGCCGGAGATTCTGCTCTTCGTGGTGCTTTCTGCTCTGCTCATCTATGGGCAGTGGTGGCTCTGCGAGCATGGCGACAAAGGGAGGAAATTGACGCGCCACAGCAGCACCTGGGCCGATGTGCGATAGAGCTACATGCCCGCCATCTCTGCCGACGGCCGTTTCGCCGCTCTCTTCTCCTCGGCCAGCAGCCTGGCGCCCGGTGACACGGACGGTAAGCGGGACGTATTCGTCTATGACCGGGAAACCGGGCGTGTAGAGCTGGTGAGTGTCGCGGCGGACGGTGGGAACGCTACCGGCTACTGGCCGAGCATCTCGGCGGATGGGCGCTACGTTGCCTTTGCCTCGGACGCTGGCAACCTCGTGCCTGGCGTGGCGGGCGGCTACTCTCAGGTGTATGTGCACGACCGGGAGACGGGGAGCACGGAGCTGGTAAGCTGCAGCTCGCGATGAGGGCGAGGCCGCGGCAGCTTCCGGTGAGGGCCCGGACGGGGCTCCTCCCGTGCAGAGCGCTCCGGGAGGTCTTGCGGCTCACGCGGAAGGAGCTCTTGTCACAGCGACGGCTCCGGAGTGTGGGAGGCCCGCGAGTGCTGCGGAGAGAGGGGCGGCCGGTCCGCCCCTCTCTTGTTCACCCCCCTCACACCCTCAGCACCCGCCTCGCGTTGCCCTGGTAGACCGCCCGGAGCACGTCGTCGGGGAGGTAGAGCCCGTAGATGCACCAGCGACCCTGGGAGGGGATGGGCGAGTCGGGGTCGTAGGGAAAGTACTCGTCGGCGGTCTCGAGGGCCCGGAAGTAGGTCTGATACTGGGCGGCCGACGGAGTGACGTCGGTCCCAAAGAGGATGCGCTCCGGGTACCTGAGGAACCACTGCCGCGCGCTGTAGGGCGCCCGGCCCAGCTCCGCGATGCGGGCCGAGATGTCGGTGTACAGGTTGGGGTAGCGGTCGAGCATCTGCGAGACGAAACCCAGGTTTTCGGGATAGCAGCCGACATGGGCGGTGATAAAGGTCGTCTTTGGATGGGTCTCGATCAGGCGGTAGAGGGATTCGATCAGCTCTTCGAACGCGGGGAACTCGGGGCCATAGAAGTGCCAGTCCGGATGCTCGTGGAGCTCGTCCCACCGCTCGTTGAAGCGGTCGAGGGGCCGGAAGAAGGCGACGGGATCAGCGGTGTGGATGAGGACGGGGACGCCGAGCGCTCCGGCTGCCTCCCAGAGGTCCGCGAGGCGCGGGTCATCGGGGAGCACAAGCCTGCCGGCCTGGTCGCGAATGCGCAGGCCCAGCTCCTTGAAGACCTTTAGCCCACGTGCACCGGCCTTGACGTCCGCCTCCAGACGGGCGACGGCCCCTTCCGTCCATCCCGGGGTGCCCACGCCGGTCCAGTCCACGTTGCAGAAGGTCACGAAGCGGCCCGGGTAGGCCTGATCGAACCGGGCGAGGTTGCGCTGGAGCGCATCTCCGGTGCCGCCGCTGAGGTTGACGATGGTGGCGACGTTGACATAGTCCATCTCGCGGATGAGGTCGCCCGGGTCGGGCGTCGGCATGCCGGCGTGGGTGAGGTGGTTGTGGGCATCGACGGCCGGAAAGCGGGCGCGGGCCACGTGGTGCTCCGGCACGACCAGCTCGGAGCGGGGCTGGTAGTCTTCGACCAGAAGTATGTCTCGCATGGGTCCTCCCTGGGCCTCAAAGGGCCCTCCACCGACATTCAGAGGCGGCTGGCCCTGGCTCGCCCCTGAACCTCCTGACGCGGCGATGGAGATCGCGTTCTTGCCTCTCCCCCCGAGAGACCCCCACCGTCCGCTCCTCGACACTTGAGGGGCCGACAGGTTGCTTCGGCCGCTGTCCCTCGGCTCTTGCCGGAGGGTACCCCATCCCCCCCGCCCCCCTTCCCCGCCACTCGGTGGCGGGGAAGGGGGGCGTCTTACGTCATGGTGAAGTTTGGCCTTTCTGAGGCCCTGGCCCCTCACCATCACCTCCATCGCCCGTCAGCAGTCGTGTGGCGCGGCTCGTGCTGTAA